>JAZLHU010000028.1:0-4705 GCA_045616985.1 Anaerovoracaceae bacterium | reverse complement strand
GACAAAATATGATGAAAAAATGCTGGAAGGATATGATGAAGGGTTACAGCAGAGCGTGTGAGAAAAAGTCTGTAAATATGTAAAGCGTAAGCCTCCTATGGTAGAATCTTAGTTGATGTACCATAGGAGGTTTTGTTATGGGACAGAAAAAAGAAGTTTATCATGTTCAGCCTTTAACTGAAGGCAAGAAAAACATCATCGCAGCACTCATGGATGAATATGACATCCAAAATACTGACGATATTCAGGAAGCTCTTAAAGATCTTCTCGGGGGAACCATCAAGTCAATGATGGAATCCGAAATGACCGAACATCTTGGATATGAAAAATCTGAGCGTTCGCATTCCGATAATTACCGCAATGGAACAAAAAAGAAAACTCTTCGCAGCAAATACGGAGAGTTTGAAATTGATGTACCAAAAGACAGAAACAGCACATTTGAGCCGCAGATTGTCAAAAACCATCAGAAAGATATCTCCGGAATAGATGAGAAAATTATCTCAATGTATGCCAAAGGTCTTTCTACAAGGCAGATATCCGAACAAATAGAAGATATCTACGGTTTTGAATGTACTGAGAGCTTCATTTCCGATGTAACAGACAAGGTTCTTAAGGATGTTGAAGAATGGCAGACAAGACCTCTTGATGCAGTTTATCCAGTCCTTTACATTGATGCTGTTCATTTTTCAGTAAGAGAAGACAATATCACTAAAAAGCTTGCAGCATATGTCATTTTAGGCATCACAACAGATGGCCATAAGGATGTAATAAGTCTCCAGGTCGGAGAAAATGAAAGCTCAAAATATTGGCTCGGGGTACTTAACGAACTCAAAAACAGAGGCGTTCAGGATGTTATGGTAATCTGTGCAGATGGTCTTACCGGAATCAAGGAAGCTATTGCTACAGCATTTCCAAATACAGAATATCAACGCTGCATGGTTCACATGGTCAGAAATACCCTTAAACATGTCTATTACAAGGATATGAAAGCCTTTGCAGCAGATCTTAAGACAATTTACCTTGCCCCTTCCGAAGAAGCTGGAAAAGCCGCTTTGGACGAAGTCTCCGAAAAGTGGAGTAAGGCTTATCCGTACGCCATGAAACGCTGGTATGACAACTGGGATGTGATCTGCCCGATTTTCAAGTTCTCTATGCCTACCAGAAAGATTATCTATACCACCAATGCAATTGAGAGCCTGAACAGCTGTTACAAGAAGCTTAACCGTCAAAGAAATGTCTTCCCAAGCAGTACAGCTCTCTTGAAATCCCTGTACCTTTCCACTCTCCAGGTTACGAAGAAATGGTATCAGCCGATTCATGGCTGGGGAAGTGTCTACAACGAGTTTTGCATCATGTACGAAGGAAGAATGCCTGAGTAGAAAAATACCTGATTCTTTGGTAAAATATGAGCATCAAATACTGAATTTAATCTTGCTTCGCAATTTTTGTAGGGCGTAGAGGAAAGTGAAAAAATGAAGCGAATTGTACGAAAAATAACAATTATATTATTCATATTTATGGTGCCTACACTATTGATACCATGTGCACCGCAGCTGTTGCCGGAGGCTTTTGCTGAAGGTATGACTATAAATGACTGGCGGCAGCAGTCGGAAAATAACGGCAATAACCCGACTAATGATAAGTTTAAGGAATTGATTGACAAAACTATTTCTACCTCAGGCGGTTCTGTCGATGTTGATCGGGAACAAATTAATCAGGAAATACAAGAGAATGTCAGAAATATTGAAGACAACGTCTTGCTCAACTTTAATTCCAAATCCTTAAATTCCCCAGGGGCGCAACTTCAGAGTGCGGGCGAAAAGACCAGAAACATAATAGAACGCTGGGATCCACAGACAGGAGTAGAGACGCTGAAAAACGGGCTGCAGGAATTGGCTGATAGAGAAGGCATAAACCTTCGCATTGATGAGAATGATAATATCACAATGAGTTTTGTTTATGAGGGCACGACATATTCTATTACTACATCGGCAGCTGTTAATATCTCGGAAGAAATAAAAAAACAACTCGATGAAAATCGCAAGCAAGCACTAATAGAAACTGCACCTTCGGGTGCAGGTATAAAAGAACAGCCTCCCATTTTCACCGGAAAGGCTATAATCGCAATAGACGCATCCACATCTGCCGCTTGTACTACTGTTTCTTTTGATTCGCAGAATCTGTCGTACGGTAAGGCGTGTGCAAATCCGTATCATACAGCCACTTGCCCCAAGTGTGGGCTGGGGCACGATAAAGGGAGCGGCGGTTTTCAGGTTGGTTTTTCATCGTGCAGTGATTCTTTCCATAGCAAGATTTGCCCTGATTGTGGAGCGAAGGATTATCTCATGGACTATACTGGCACTGGCTCTGCTATCTCTCAGGGTCACCCTGAAATCGTCTTCGGTATCGGTGGACTTGCAGTAGGCTTCATTGCTGCTATGCTTATTTTCCGCAAAAAGAAAAATACACCGGCCCTTGACGAAGACACGGCTGATAAGAACAAAGAAAACGATGAAGCATAAAGAAGGCTTAGACGAATAACGAATATGGAACAGATCACTATTATTTGCACTGCTCTTGCATTGGCAATTTCTATCTTTGCCTTTGTGCACGGTGCTGTAAAACTATTTAAAAAAGGAAAACCTTTATATTGCCAGATTATTATGTGGGCGGTCGGCTGTTATTGTTTGCAAGGCATAGAAGACTGCATTGTATATCTCTGCGGTGATTTCAGCGATACCGGCATTGTGGGGCAGATTGCTTTGTGCGGATGCTTCATTGCGCTGCTTTCGGCTAATTACGGAACTTTAGACAACATAGTTGATGATCGAAGCCAGAATAACAGTAAGTACAGAAGACTTGCTTTAATCGCTCCTGCAGTATATGGTACTGTTTCTTTCGCTGCTGTTGCACACATTTTCCCCTTGGATAATTTTGTCGCAAGTATGTATGGAATATCTTTTCTTTCAATGACCGTGGCATCATATTTTAACCTTAAGCATTTGCTTCTCCCAAGGGACGAACTCGGGATTTTGCCTTGCACAAAAATGTGCAATATGATCTGTCTGATTTTTTATGCTTTTGCTGTGTTATTAATACTAATCTATGGACGTGTCAGCGACACTGTAAGCAATATAGTTAATGTCATTATGGCAGTTCTTGTACTGGCGCTTACGTTAGCTGCTGAGAAAGGAGAAAAGTCATGGCCAATCTGAATCTTTTCCTGTTCATCAGCATCGTAATCCCATTGTGCATGCTGCTTCTTTTGGTAACAGGCAAATCCAGAAGACTTGTGCTCTTCTTTATTTTCGGTATAACAGCTTGTCTATTCTGCGGAGAACTGAACGGTATTTTAGCAAAAGATTTTGATTCGATAAAATATTTCACGATCAATATTTCACCGATTACAGAAGAGCTGTGCAAGGCTTTTCCTGTTATCGTATATGCATTTTTGTATAAGCCTCAGCGACAGCATCTTTTGGAATGCGGCGTGGCAGCCGGTATAGGATTTGCGGTTCTTGAAAATGCATTTGTTCTTGCAAGTAACATCGGATATATAACAGTCGGGCTCGCTGTGGTGCGTGGAATAGGTGCAGGAATGATGCACGGCTTGTGTCAGGCAGCCGTTGCTTACGGTTTGAGCTATATTACGCAGTACAGAAAACTGTCATATACAGGCACTATTACATTTTTATGCATAGCGATTGTATATCACTCGATATATAACTGTCTTGTACAGTCAGCTTTTGCATGGGCCGCTTATTTACTGACGTTAGGAACTGTGTTGCTGATTGTATTTCAAATGTATGTGAAGAGTCAACGTCAGTAAATTATAACGAAGTGGAGCTAAAGCTCTGCGGACTTCGACGCAAGCATCGCGCACTCACAGACGTTCAAGTATGCACCGTCTGCGGTACAGCCTGTGAAAACTCATTCCATAGCGACATTTGTCCTGATTGCGGAATGGTCGTAAATACAACGGCAACAGGCTCTACCCTTTCACAAGGGTCTTCCGAAATCGTATTTGGCATAGGTGGTGCAGCAATAGGATTTATTGCCGCTATGCTTATTCTCCGCAAAAGGAAAAGTGCGCCTGCCCTTGCAGGTATCACTGAGAAAGAAATTAAAGACGATGAGTAATTTATTAAACCTTCATGATGCAGCGTTTAATATCAATTCGCACTGACAACAAATATGCAAAGGGCACAGTTTTTGAACTGCGCCCTTGACTATTTTTTGCGGATGTATTATATTGTGCAAAAGCTTGAAAATGCTGGGTTACAGCCAAGCTTAAGTAATTAGTCTACCACGGGAAACCTATTTACAGAAAAGATTTCACACGCTCGATAAGACAATAAAAAACTCGCCGAAGTCTCGTTTAAGAGCGGCGAGTTCTTCTTTTTCGCGCCTACGGTTTTTGTCTTTTGCGCTTTTGTGAACGATAGGACATTGCTGATGCCCGAACATTACGCGGTTTTTCTTGAGATATTCTTTTCTTTGTCTTTTGGACATTTTCTCAAGAAGGACTATTTTTTCAGCCATAATTATACCTCCTAAAATCAAATACCGGCGTATTATACACCGGCATTTGAGCTAAAGCCATAACAAACGTGTTACAGCTATTTTGCAAGTTCCTTCTTGCAGTTTGGGCAGACCTTTTTCCCCTTAAAATCTACCAGTTTCTCTGTTTCTCCGCAGAATACGC
>JAZLHU010000027.1:0-9021 GCA_045616985.1 Anaerovoracaceae bacterium | reverse complement strand
TACTTCCTCTTGATGAGCCTTTAGCTTCTTGATCTGATTTCTAAAGTTTTATATTCATAAACAAGTTGCCCAATTTAGACAGCTTATTTAAGTATGCCAATTTATGGCTTTCCTCTACTTTCTTTCACACTATACCTCCTCAAAGTATGTATCCGGATGATTCGGATCGAATTGTTCGTTAGCCCACATAAGTGTAACTAAATCTTCCGTATCTGAAAGATTGATGATGTTATGCGTGTATCCCGGAAGCATATGTACTGCTTCTATCTTTTCTCCCGATACCTCGAAGACCATTTTTTCATCGGTTCCGATTTTTCTTTCCTCTATTTTAGCATGTCCGAAAACCACAATAAAGAATTCCCATTTGGAATGGTGCCAGTGTTGACCTTTTGTAATTCCGGGCTTGCTGATATTTACGGAGAATTGACCGCAATCAATTGTTTTCAGCAATTCCGTAAAGCTGCCTCTGATATCAGTATTTGTTTTTAAACCAAACTTTACCTTGGATTGCGGTAAATAAGAAAGATATGTGGAATAGAGTTTTTTTGCAAAGGAATCGTTTGGTATATTCGGAAGCATTAAGCTTTGCGGCTGTGCTTTAAAGCTTTCAAGAAGGTCTGCAATTTCGCCCAAAGAAACATCGTGCTGCGCAAGCTCTGTGTTTTGCGGCTTTCCTTCAAGTATATTAAGAAGCTCAGAAACCAAATCGTCAATATACAAAAGCTTTACTCTGGTCTCTCTGCCGTTAATTTGAATAGGCAAGTCATTTGCTATGTTATTGCAGAATGTCGCAACGGCAGAATTGTAGTTTGGCCTCGACCATTTACCGAAGATGTTTGTAAACCTGTATACAAAAACCTTTGCTCCGGTTTCTTTTCCGTATGCATAAAACAAATCTTCTCCGGCCTTTTTGCTTTTTCCGTAATCATTATCAAGCGCAGCCTGTATGGAGCTTGAAAGCATTACCGGGCAGGTGTTGTGATACTTTTTTAATGTGTTAAGAAGTTTACCTACAAAGCCGAAATTACCATCCATAAACTCTTCTTTGTTTTGCGGACGGTTTACCCCGGCAAGATTGAAGACAAAATCAGCCTTTTGGCAATATTCTTCAAGCTCTTGCATTGAAGAATCAACATCAAACTCAAAGATCTGGTCTATGATCAGATCCGGTCTTGTTTTGTCTTTACTCTCTTTTATGTTGTTTAAAGAAGCAACAAGGTTTTTCCCTACAAACCCTTTTGCCCCGGTTACAAGAATGTTCATCCTTACTTCTTTTCCTGCAGACGCTCCTGAATATATTTTAAAGATAATAATTTTTCTTTAACCCCTTTAACATCAAGAATCTGAGTATTATTGGAATTAAACTCCGAAAGCATTGCTCTTTTTGTATCCCCGCTGTTAAAGTACTTATCATAATTAAGATCTCTTTTATCACATGGCACTCTGTAAAAATCTCCGAGGTCTTCCGCATGGGCACACTCTTCGTTTGTAAGAAGGGTTTCATAGATTTTTTCGCCATGGCGGATCCCGATGTTTCTGATTGCGTGCCCGGGTTCAAAGAGCGAACAAACCGCTCTTGCCAATGTTTCTATTGTACAGGCCGGAGCCTTCTGAACAAGAATATCTCCGCTTTCTCCGTGCTCAAATGCAAAAAGCACAAGATCTACTGCCTCTTCAAGCGACATGATAAATCTTGTCATTTTGGGTTCTGTTATTGTAATCGGCTCTCCTGCCTTTATCTGATCTATCCAAAGGGGAATAACCGAGCCTCTGCTGCACATTACATTGCCGTATCTGGTACAGCAGATTTTTGTTTTGTCGGGATTTACTGTTCTGCTTTTGGCAACTACAACCTTTTCCATCATTGCCTTGGATGTTCCCATTGCATTTACCGGATAAGCAGCCTTATCTGTTGAAAGGCAGATGACAGCTTTAACACCTTCTTCTATGGCAGCTGTAAGAACATTATCCGTACCGAGCACATTTGTTTTGACTGCTTCAACAGGAAAGAATTCGCAGGACGGTACCTGCTTTAGGGCTGCTGCATGGAAAATATAGTCTACATCATGGATGGCATTTTTTATTGATTGAAGATCCCGGACGTCTCCGATATAGAATTTGATTTTATCGGATGCTTCCGGCATTCTTGATTGAAATTCATGGCGCATATCATCCTGCTTTTTCTCATCTCTTGAAAAGATACGGATTTCTTTGATATTTGTATTCAGGAATCTGTTAAGAACCGCATTACCGAAGCTTCCGGTTCCGCCTGTAATCATTAATGTTTTTCCGTTGAAATAATCCATTTGCTAAGCCACCTCTACCCATTATCAGTCTATCTATCCAGATTTTTCATAGTATTCAATAAAACGTCATAAGACTTTTTCATCTTTTGATATTCGTCATCATCCAGGTAATCCGGCAATGTCCTCTCAATACCATCTCCGTTGATAACAGATGGAACACTCATTGCCACTCCTTTGATTCCATACTCACCATTCAGCACGGAAGACACAGAAGCGATCGTGGCTCTTTTGTTCAATATAGCATCGGCTATATAACATACACATGTTGCAATGCCATAGTGAGTTTTACCCTTTCCGCTGATGATGGTCGATCCCATCTCTCTTACTTCCTGTTCAACCATAGTCTTAAGCTTTTCGCTGAATTCTTTCCCGATAGATCTTGCATATTCTTTTACAGGGACACCGGCAATCAACACTTTACTCCATGTTGCGATCTGCGAGGCACCATGCTCCCCGATTATCTGCGCATTTATTACTTCCGGATTGATTTCCAAATAGTCGGCTAATACATTTGTAAAACGTGAGCTGTCTAATATGCAGCCGGTACCAAAAACCTTTCCTCTCGGAAGCTGCAGCCACTGCGTGTATTTTGCAGTTAAAATGTCCACCGGATTTGTTACAACAAGAACAACTCCGCTTGTATAGTATTGCCTTATCTGTTTTGCAATCAGCTCTGAAATACTTGTGTTATCCTGGGCTAAATCAAGTCGGCTTTCTCCCGGATGTCGATTCCTTCCGGCGGTTATTATTATTAAGTCGGATCCGGCAAGATCTGCATAGGTCCCTGAGTAAATTCTGCACATTCCCATATACGGGATCCCATGCCGTATATCAAGCATCTCTGCCTTAGAAGCAGATTTATCTATATCTATCAAAACAATTTCATTGGGTACGTCTTTCATCATCAGCGCATATGCAATGGTTGATCCAACATATCCTGAGCCGATAATGCTTACTTTTTTTGTATTGTATTTCATCATGTTTTTCCTATTTCATAATAATATTATACGCTTGCTCTGAAGTATAATGAGCCAAAAAATAGTCTTGTGCCCTTTTTCCCATTTCTGCCTTATCTGCAGTAACGGATAGCTTGACTTTGATTTCAAATTCATATACATCATCACTCAAACACTTCCAGCCGAAGCCGTTGTTTTCGCACACATCACCTACATCGGTATTAGGATCCGTACAACATATGATAGGAATACCTGCCTGCATATAAGTAAGTATTCTGCTTGGAAAATTCGGTATATTGAAATGATAATCCAGAAAAATCAAGCCTACATCACATGCCGCAGTCAATTTCTCAAACTCATCTTTGGGAAGCGCATCCAACAACAGTACATTTTGGGGATCATCCCGGTTTATATATCTCTTTAAATACGCCTTATCCGTACCATTTCCGACTATAACAAAGAACGCTTCTTTTATGTCTCTTTCACATGCCTTTAAGCACTCAACAATATGCGGAACGCATTGCGGACGACCTAAATTTCCGCCATACATAAATATGGTTTTATCTTCCGGAATATGATATTTACTCTTAATTTCTTTCTTTTCCTCTTCTGACAAATTTAAAAATCGCGGTTCTTCGGAATTCGGACATACCTCAATAATATCCGGATCGATCCATGGGTCCTGCTTTTTTAAATAGCGAATATTCGCCTCACTCATACATCCTATTCTGTCGGATAGGTTATACAACTGTTTTTCCTTATTTCTGAAGTATTTATATATGATCCCTTTAATTCCGTTCTTTTTTAACATCCCCAAATCAATGCTGTTTTGCGGAAATATATCTTTCAGGAGCAAATATGATCCGGCTCCGTCTCGTTTCTTTATATAAGCAACAACCCGCGCAAATGTAATTGGAGGCGTTGAATACATTACTAAATCAAATTTAATATTCCCGAAGTATTTTTTTATTGCATTTATATACTGTTGTTCTAAAGCAAGCGTAGACAAACCTTTTTCAATCAGATTGGTTTTTTGAATATTTCCGGTCTTGATATGTAAAATGCTGCAACGCTCAAAATCTTCTCGGGCGGTATCTATTCCGTATTTGCGTTCTGTGGCACTTGCAACACAAACCTGATGACCGTGCTTTACAAAGGTCCTGAGAAAATCCTCGTAATGTCCGATGTCATCAATGCTTTTAATATTAACGGGTGTAAGAAAAAGAATATTCATATCAGTTGCAATGCAATTTCAGTTTACTGAACAACAATTATTCTGGTCAATCGTTCCGTTAAATCATAACCGTCCCATATCAGATCAAAATCCATTGTTTTACCGATCGGAACAACACGATCAACCCCTTTTATCCCGGACAGTAATAAGCCGTCAAACATACCCTTATCACCAATATACCCTATTGTTTGACATTTTGTATCATCACATAAATCACGGATATCCAGAATATCAGAACATTCGTATTCATAAAAGAATCCCGAATTGTCTTTGTAATCCATAATATCCGATGAGCAGCTTTTAACTGATATGCGCATAAGAGTATTGTCATCGCGGTCTTCGATTTTTACTTCGTTAGCCACGGCTGACATATATGCGCTTGTCAATTTATTGATGGCGCATATTGGCTGCAGTTTATATTTTTGTTGAATTTCTTTGTAAAGATTGGACCAGAACAATGCTTTGGCAGCTTGAATGTTTTTACCCACCCATACTACAATCCTCGGACTGGTACACGCATTTTGGTCTGTAAGATACGTATCGTTATAAAACTTTTCCGCAATGCGCTTTTTATCCTCAATAGCCAAATAAGAATCACTGTCTATCACCGCCAAAGAATACCGATCTGCGAATGTAATCTCTGCAGCTCTCGGGGCAAGTGGGGATTTTCGCAATTCATTTATTGTTGCATCGCCGCCCCAGACAACTCTTGTACTGCAAATTGCCGAAAACAAATTGTTTATTTTTTCATCTCTTTCATACCTTACTAATGCAATATAGGACGAAATGCCTTTATGTATTTTCAACGCAGAATCAATTGCAGCATTGATTATTTTTACCTGTTTAAAATCCTTTGACGGAACCCGGACTATATTTGCATTTCCGGTAAGCAGACCGCTCACCAATGAATAAGCATAGTTAACGGGAACATTTGATGGAGCTATATGAAAAACTATTCCCCGCCCTGAACGAAATCTTCCATCTTCCTTGATGTGCATTTTCTTTAAATTGCTCAGCGATGCCCGTCTGATCCAAAATCCAAATGTAATCACATCGGGGAAAGTTTTCGCTTCCGCATCTGATAAAATCGACCCGGATACATCAGCCAAAAAGTCTAACACTTCATCCGAAAATGGTCTGAGTGCCGGAACATTGATCATATTACATATTTTTGTTGAATCACCAACAAGATAAGTGACTTTGTTTAAAAGGGACAGTTCTTCGCTATTAAAATTTTGCCGCATATGTATCACTGCACCCCCTTATTTCCGCATTCTTAATACGCCCGATTATTTTGAAGTATTTACCCTTGCGCCCGCAGGGGCAATCATCTTCCCCAAGAACGATCCCTTCGTCCTCAGTTATCAAAGAGTGGCCGGGATATGATTCGGGGAGTACTGATACTACCTGAATAATACCTTTTTCTCCGATAGCACATTCAGAAAAATCCAAAGGATCACGCATGATTATGTCTGAAAAAATACTGGCATGCAAATGCCCGCATTCGCACTGCATATATATGCATCCTGTTTGCTCAACCATACCATAATAGTTATGGATGCTGTCCAGTCCGCATATATCCTTTAATCTATCGTGGAATTCCTCCGGGCTTACGGCCTCACTTATAAGTTTTTTCCAGCCGCCGCCATGAATCAGAATTCCATTGGATAAATCAAATGTAATGCCTTCAGCTTTAAGTCTGAGAAGCTCTTTATAAAAATGCTGCCATATCATGAATGTAAATCCAAACAAAAATATCTTTTCACTCTTATGAGCATCAAGAAAATCGCCAAGGCCCTGAACATCAAGCTGCATATCATCATTAAGGGCATAAATCTTTTTTGATCCGAATATTGAGAATCCAAGTATTCCTGCACCTCTTGCCGAAAACATTGTTCTATCCTTTACAACAGTCGGACAGTCTAAAATTATCATCGGCATCCTGCCGGATCCGGTAAAATCATTGACGATTTTAACCATTGCCTTCTGCTGATTTGATGCGGTGTTTTTGTCAAGATAAATTTTTGATACTGCCTGACCTGTTGTTCCTGACGATGTCATGGTTTTTACTATTTCTTCGTCCGGAACACTCTTTAATGAAAGCTCTTTAAAAAGCCTTACCGGAAGAAACGGAAGGTATTTATAAGAAACAGCCTTATCATTGCTGTACCCTGAGGCTTGTAATATGCGTGCATATTCAGGACAGTTTTTTCTGTGCTGCTCTGTAAGCTCCTTAAGCCTCTTTGTTAAAATCTCTTCTTTCTTTTCCTTTGGTAATGAATATGGTGCGATCTGCAGTATCTCATCGAATGTCATTCTATTTTCCCTCCTGCCGGGAAATCAATGCCCTGTTTATTATTTCTGCCATTTCTTTGTAATGATCATTTATGAAAAAATGATTATGCCCTATTTCATAAAAATCCGCCTTTCCTTTTGTGAACTCTGTCCACCCAACAGGATTTTTGCACGTATTATCCTCATCACTATACAGAACGGTTATGTCGCAGGGCATTTTTTTACAATCGGGATCGTATTGAAACTGGTTCCAGATTTCATAATCTGCATGCAATGGCTTGAAATATATATCACGAAATCGTTTATTCTTAAGAATTCGCTCATCAACTCCGCCGAGCTCTTTTATTTTTTCTGCGAATTCATTCTCCGTAAGATTTGAATATTCTTGTGTAAAACTCGGTTCTGAAATACTGTCCCGCGCACAAATCACAACATGACTGAGCCGACCCGGAATAAGTCCTCCTGCTGCAATCTCAAATGCAAGAGCTCCGCCGAGACTGTACCCCAAAAGCGCAAAGGGAACATTTTCATTTCTTCTATCCCTAATGTGGTTGACAATATCATTGAAAAACGACTGATAGTCTGTAAAAAGCGGTTCCTTTGACCTTGTGCCTCGTCCGGCATATTCAACAGCTACAGCATTAATTCTTTCATCAAGACATGAAATTAATTTCGTAAATGACGTACTGCTGCCTCCGGCAAACGGAAGAAGAAACAACTGGATTTCTTTATTCATAGTATTTTGCCAGTTCCGTATATAAAATTTTGCCGGCATCGTTTTTTGGGATTTCACCGATTACGACCGACTTAAATGCCGCCGGGTTGAGCTTTGTTTTTTCTGCAACATATTTACATACGGGCTCTGCATATTGATCTTCTGTTACAAATATATACATATGATCATCTATGCCGGCACTGGCAACATCGATATTATCAAATGCGGCCTTGACCATTCCGTCGATTTCATCGAGATTCACTCTGTTTCCGTAAATTTTTAAAAATCTTTTTTTTCGTCCGACAATATAATAATATCCGTCTTCATCAAATTGTGCCATATCTCCGGTTTGGAGGACACCCTTACGCTCATCGCCTTTAATCAAATCTTCGCCGCACTCGGCATAACCAAGTGTTACATTTGTTCCCTCGTATATTAACTCGCCGGTAACATACGGTTTTGCTATCTCCGTACCATCAGCATCTACAAGGTGAAATTTCCCTCCGGGAATGGCGATCCCCATTGAACCGCACTTTTCCAATGCCTTATCTGCCGGCAAATATCCCATTCTTGCCGTTGCCTCGCACTGACCATACATTACAACAAACTTTTTCCCGGCAGCCAGCGCGTATTCCGCAAATTTCTTATGCAGTTTTGGAGTAAGCTTTCCCCCCGCCTGTGTCATGTATCTCAGAGACGGGATCTGCATTCCGGCAAAACGAAGTCTGTCAAGCATTTCATACGTATAAGGAACACCCCCGAATGATGTGGCATTTTTTTCTTTAAAGAATGTCCAGAACTCTTTCTGCATCAATCCTTTATCAGTTAACAAAATAGTTGCTCCAACATATAAGTGTGTATTTATAATGGAGAGACCATACGTATAATTCATCGGCAATGTTGTAATCGGTCTTTCTGTTTCATCTAAATCAAGATAGGATATGATTGCCGCCGTATTCGACAAAATATTCTTGTAGCTTTGACGAACAAATTTCGGGCTTCCTGTTGAGCCTGATGTTGTAAGCAATAATGCCAATTCATCATCCAATTGATATTCAAGTGAGTATGAAGTCTGAAGCAGCGAATAACCATATACCCGGTAAATGCAGCTTACATGGCTGAATTCGTCTTCCATTTCACTTGGAACCCATAAAAATGACGGTGCATACGTAAAAATTAAATTTAACAGCATTCCCTTATCTAAATGGCAATTAACCAAAATAACAGGAATGTTATTATTAACGCATGCAATATACCCTAATACAGATCCTATCGTATTTTGACACAACGAAAAAACAAGGCAGCGTCTACCGATTTTCTTTGCAAGACGATTGCCGGCGCTGCTTAACCCTGCATATGTGATCCTGTCTCCCGTATCACTCAGCAGTGCTGTTTTTCTATTGTATTTTTGTAAATCCCAAATCATAAACCTCACGTATAATCCAGTTAACCTCTTTTAAGAGGTTTCTGGATTTTTCCCTTCTCCGGAAAATCATTCCGGGATTATTTAAAATC
>JAZLHU010000026.1:0-12268 GCA_045616985.1 Anaerovoracaceae bacterium | reverse complement strand
GATTGGAGTATGTTTGATATTGAATCGACCAATGCAACAGCCGGAACATCGTATTACAGAACAGAAAACGGAGGCCGCGGAAGACTGCTGAGTTAAAATTGTCATTTTGAGGGAGTCAACCAAAAACTCCACAACAACTTGGCACCGTCGCACATTGCACCCGGGTGGAATGTGCAATTTTTTTGTGATAAAATTGAATCGATATGAATAATTATGAAAAATTAACTTTAAAAATGGCAATTGATCTTGCCAATCCGCCGACCTGGGCTGCTTCTGTCATCCCATCCGTTTTCGGTGTGCTTTTCTGCTTCAGATATAATCTTGGTCTCGGGCTGTTTAAGTCCGCCGCCTTGATTCCGGTTTGTATCCTGATGCAATCGGCAGTTAATACACTCAATGATTATTTTGACTATGTAAAGGGCACGGATCAAAAAGCAGATAATATTGAGGTATCCGATGCTGTTCTTTTGTACAACAATATAAACCCGCAGCATGCACTGCTTCTGGGGCTTGGCTTTTTGGCTGCCGCAGCCGTGCTTGGCATAATCTGTGCTTTCGGCTGCGGCCCTGTACCGTATGCTCTTGGAATAATCGGCGGACTTTGCGTTGTATTTTATTCAGGGGGAAAGCATCCTATTTCGTATTTCCCTTTTGCTGAGCTTATCTCGGGCGTTGTTATGGGTGCCTTTATCCCGCTTGCAATCGTATCAATTGCGCTTGGAACGAGCCATATCGCTATGCCGGGCTCCTATCTGATAGTATTTTTGCAATCCATTCCTTTTGTTATCGGTATTGCCCTTATTATGATGACCAACAATATCTGCGATATAGAAAGGGATATTGAGGCAGGACGCAAAACCTTTCCGAATCTTTCAGGCAGGGAAAAATCAGTGAAAATATACAGGGCGCTTTCAACGCTGTGGTTTGCATGGATATTGGTGATAGGTATCCTGTCGTACAGCAACGTGGAGAGCATTATACTTTTATTTGTTTTTGAAGTATTTCCCGCAAGAAAAAAGTTCAGATTCCTCCGAACCTCGCCCCTTACTCCGGATAACAGAATAAACCAGATGAAAGGGATTATTGCCGCCAATATCTTCGGCAACGGGCTCTATACCTTTATAGTATTTTTTGATGCGCTTATTGCAATGGCAAAATGAACAAGGAAGAAAAGGTCTATAACATTTTTCAAAGAATTGCAAAAAATTACGATTCCGCAAATGACCGTATGTCATTTGGAATGCAAAGAGATTGGAAAAAGCATCTTACCGATGCCGTGGAAAAATTTGTGCCCTCAGGCTCGGCCCTGGATGTTTGCTGCGGCACGGGAGATATTGCAATTGCCCTTTCAAAAAAACTCAAAACGACCGGACTCGATTTTTCGCCCGCCATGCTGGATATAGCCAGGCAAAGATCGCCGGAGCTTAC
Source organism: Anaerovoracaceae bacterium (assembly GCA_045616985.1). Classification (GTDB taxonomy): domain Bacteria; phylum Bacillota; class Clostridia; order Peptostreptococcales; family Anaerovoracaceae; genus RUG13409. The sequence goes on along the minus strand of JAZLHU010000026.1, from coordinate 10,840 downwards.
CTGGATTTCCGGCTCTGCCATGAAGCTTCCGTTTGCAGACGATTCTTTTGATGCCTGTACCATTTCCTTCGGGCTTCGAAATACAGCCGATTTCAAGACCGTTTTGCTTGAAATGAAACGGGTCGTAAGGCCGGGTGGCTTCATTTTTGTACTTGACTCTTTTGAGCCGAAAAAGGGATTCATATTCCCATTCTACAAATTTTACTTTAAAACGATAGTTCCGCTGATTTGCGGAAAGCAAAAATATACCGAAGAGTACAGGTGGCTCAACCGCTCGACGGAGGACTTTATTTCGCCCGAAGGTCTTGCAGGGCTTATGAAAAGCATAGATCTTGATCTGAAACAGATTGAAGAATATCTTTTCGGAGCCTGCTGTCTTTTATATGCACAAAAAAAGAAAACCTAAGGCAAATCGTGGTATAATATAACTGCCGAGGGGCAGTAATTAATTTTCCTACACTTGCTATACGGGATTCCGGACGTCTATTCATCCATTATGTCAGGCCGCCTCGTATCAGCGGAAGACAGAAGCATGAAAGCAGGAAACCCACCTGTCACAGACGGGAAAAGGCAATAGCTGCTCTTCGGTTTTTTAGTGGAGACAAAATGAAAAGACAAAGCGGAATCATACTTCCGGTCTATTCTCTTCCGTCAGACTACGGATGCGGAAGCCTGGGAGATGCTGCATACAATTTTATAGATTGGCTCAGTGCTGCAGGTCAGAGTATCTGGCAGATACTTCCCATTGGGCCTACAAACTACGGGGATTCACCATACCAGAGCGCATGCTCTTTTGCGGGTAATCCTTATTTTATTGACCTGGATCTGTTGAAGCGGGAGGGATTGCTTGCGCAAGCAGAAATTGACAGCTTTGATTTCGGAACAGATCCATCTGCGGCAAACTATGTAAAGCTTAAGGAAAACCGCCTTGCTTGCTTAAGGCTTGCATACAATCGCGGCAAAAATGATTCCGCCCTTGATAGCTTTATGCAGCAGGAAAAGCGCTGGATCATAAGCTATGCGCTTTACGAGGCTGCAAAACAACATTTCGGCGGAAAGTCATGGCTGGATTGGCCGGATGAAGCCTTAAAGCTTCGAGACCCTATTGCCGTTGCAAGGTATACTGAAATGCTTTCGGACGATATACGCTTCTGCTGTTTTCTGCAATATAAATTCTTTGAGCAGTGGAATGCCGTAAAAAAATACGCAAATGAAAAGGGAATAAAAATACTGGGAGATATTCCCGTTTATGTTCCCATCGATTCATCCGATGTCTGGGCAGAACCGCAGTTCTTCCTTTTGGATGAAAAAAAGGATCCCAAAGCCGTTGCAGGCGTACCGCCTGATTATTTCAACGAGGACGGTCAAAACTGGGGCAATCCTCTTTATGATTGGGAAAAGATGAAATCCGACGGCTACGGCTGGTGGATAAGAAGAATGGACGGAACCCTTCGTTTTTGTGACATTGTTCGCATAGATCACTTCAGAGGATTTGACAGCTACTGGTCTATTCCCTTCGGAGAAAAAACGGCAAAGAAGGGTCACTGGGAAAAAGGTCCCGGTCTTGATTTTGTAAATGTGATACTTAATTGGTTCGGTCGCGAAAGATTTATAGCGGAAGACCTCGGTCTTTTATCCGATTCCGTTGAGCAGCTTTTAAGGGACAGCGGTCTTGCCGGAATGAAAGTTCTTCAGTTTGCGTTCAATCCAAAAGAATCAAGCTCCTATCTTCCGCATTGCTGCGAGCATAACTGCATTTGTTATACGGGTACGCACGATAACGACACTCTTGCCGGCTGGATAGAAGAGGCAGATAAAGAAGAGCTTGCCTTTGCGCAAAAATATCTTGGCCTTACAAAGGATGAAGGATATGTCTGGGGCATAATAAGGGGCGGAATGAGTTCTGCTGCAGATTTATTTATGGCGCAGATGCAGGATTATCTGGAGCTTGATTCAAAATCCCGCACAAATATTCCGGGAACGCTCCTCGGAAACTGGAAGTGGCGTCTTACCAAAGATCAGCTCACATCTGCTCTTGCAGAAAAAGTAAACGAAATAACAAAAAGATATTCACGATAAAAGCTGATATCATGCTTGTCATTAAGAAGCAGAACCATAAGATCTGCACATAGGTAAAATTTATGAAGAGCTTAACACATCTCTACAGAATAGGAAGAGGTCCGTCCAGTTCCCATTCCATAGGTCCGTCAAGGGCTGCGGCCATATTCAAAAGTGATTTTTCTGAGGCTGACTGCTTTAAGGCCGTGCTTTACGAATCCCTTGCAAAAACAGGAAAAGGACATCTTACTGATAAGGTTATCAAGGAAGCGTTTGCTCCTGTTCCCTGCGAAGTGATTTTTAATACTGCCGCGTGCGAAGGTCTTGAGCATCCATGCGCCCTGGATTTGTATGCCTATAAAGAGGGCAGGGAGATCGGTCAAAACCGCGTGTACAGCATAGGCGGAGGAGCAATCAGATTTGCGGGAATAGAATACAAAGAACCGGAGGATGTATATCCTCACAACAGCTTTGCCGAAATCAAAGACTACTGCAAATCAAGGGATATTCGCCTTTGGCAGTATGCGGAGGAGATGGAGGGCAAACAAATCCAAAGCTATATTGAAGAGATCTGGAATGCCATGAAGCATGCCGTTGAAACCGGTTTGAAAACAGAGGGCGTTTTGGCGGGCGGACTCGGCGTTCAGAGAAAGGCAAGCATTCTGTTTAATCAGTACGATCCTGATGAAGATCCGAATACCAGAGAAAACAGAACGGTATGTTCGTATGCTTTTGCCGTAGCAGAAGAGAATGCAGGTGCAGGTGTTGTTGTTACCGCTCCTACCTGCGGAAGCTGCGGAATAGTTCCGGCGGTTTTGTATTATGTTCAGCAAAAATACGCTCTCCCGGACAAGGTAATTTGCAAGGGTCTTTTAACGGCCGGAATAATAGGTAATATCATTAAAACCAATGCGTCGATTTCCGGTGCCGAATGCGGATGCCAGGCAGAGATCGGAACTGCATGCTGCATGGCTGCCGCAGCGCTTTGCGAGGTAAGGGGAAAGAGCCTGGAACAGATAGAGTGTGCCGCAGAAATATCAATGGAGCATATGCTCGGACTTACCTGCGACCCTATAAACGGGCTTGTGCAGATCCCGTGCATTGAAAGAAATGCAGTTGCAGCCATGAGAGCAATCAATGCAATGTCGCTTGCAAACTTCCTTACGGAAACAAGCAAGGTGTCCTTTGATACGGTGGTAAAAACCATGTACGAAACAGGAAAGGATCTAAACTGCGGATATCGGGAAACTGCAGAGCTTGGTCTTGCAAAATATTATTCCGCACACAAGGATTCACTTTAGAAATATTACATTCGCATTGCGAAAAAGATTTTGATTGACAATGTCCGATTTGAGTGTAAAATATTTGGTATGAGGAAGCAAACATCCGACAATCTTTATTATGCTTATTCTTATCGCTATGGATATATCTATAGCGAGTCTTGGCGTTAATAAGATTGTTCGGTAAGCAGAGTTAATTTTTCAGTTTAAGATAACGGTTCTGTTTTCGGACAGGACCGTTTTTATTTTTTAACGAAGGAGAAAGAAAATGAAAAAATTAGCAGCAATCTTACTTTCATTGATAATGGTATTTACTTTTGCCGCTTGCGGAGAAAAGCCGCAGGACGAAGCCCTGGATCAGCCGGTCGGGCCTTTCAAAATCGGAGTAATGCAGTTTGGGGAATTTACAGCCCTGACAAATGCATACGACGGATTTATTGCGGGACTTAAAGAAGCAGGCTGGGAAGAAGGAAAGGATTTCAGCATCAATTATCTTTCCGCAGCAGCAGATACTGCAAACTGTCCGACCATTGCAGATACACTCATTAACGACGGCTCCGATTTGATTTTTGCGATCGCAACACCGTCTGTATCCTGCATCAAGGAAAAGACAACAACGATTCCCGTTGTATTCACGGCAGTAACGGATGCGGTTGCTTCCGGACTGATCAGCTCAAATGACAAGCCTGGCGCAAACATTACGGGAACATCCGATATGAACCCTGTTGCAGAACAGATAGATCTTCTTAAGGAGATCCTTCCGGATGCCGCAAAGGTCGCAGTAATGTACTGCTCTTCGGAATCCAACTCCGCAGCGCAGTTCGAGCTTGCAAAGGCTCAGCTTACAAAGCTCGGAATGGAATGCGTGCAAAAAACAGTATCTGCAATAGATGAGGCAAAATCTGCCATTGAATCCCTGCAGGGTCAGGTAGATGCTGTTTACATTCCTACAGACAACACACTTTCCGACGGCATGACTCTTGTTGCATCAGCGGCAAACGAATGCGGACTTCCTGTTATTGCAGGCGAACCGGGAATGGTCCAGAACGGTGCAACGGCAACATATGGTATTGATTACGTTGAACTCGGAAAGCAGTCGGCAAAGATGGCTGTGGAAATTCTTACATCTCAGGATCCTATCGGGGCAGCTGCAAATATGCCTGTCGGCTTCCAGACAACAGGATGCGAAACAGCCGTTAATAACGAGTCTGTAAATGCGTTAGGACTTGAGCTTCCGCAGTCTGTAAAAGACAGAGCGGTATTTTACTGAAAAAGAATTGGTGAAAAAATGAGTTTTGCGACAATTATTTCCGGAATAGCCCAGGGTTTGATTTGGGCTATTCTGACATTGGGTGTGTACCTTACCTTCAGAGTACTCGATATAGCAGATCTTACGGTTGAGGGAAGCTTTCCTTTGGGTGCTGCTGTTACGGTTGTGCTTATCAACAGGGGCTGGCATCCTCTTTTGGCCATGCTTATGTGTTTTGTATGCGGATGCCTTGCCGGCGGCATAACGGGAGTACTGCATACCAGATTTAAAATTCCAGCAATACTGTCCGGGATCTTAACTCAGATTGCTTTGTATTCCGTCAATATCAGAATAATGAGCGATAAGGCAACCGTTGCCATTACGGGAAAAAGCCTTAAAAAACTTATTGCGGGGCTGCTTCCCGCAGGCATAAAGCCCAATGTGCTTTCGATCATAGTAGGCATGGTATTTTGTGCCGCAATCATCTGGGCGCTGTATTGGTTTTTCGGAACCGAGCTTGGCTGCTCTATGCGTGCAACGGGCAACAACATGAACATGGCCAGAGCGCTTGGTATCAATACGGATGTTATGACGGTATTCGGACTTATGCTTTCAAACGGCATAGTTGCACTGTCCGGAAGTCTGATTGCCCAGTTTGATTACGGCTCTGCTTTGGTCAATATGGGTCAGGGCACAATAGTAATAGGTCTTGCTTCGGTTATTATCGGAGAGGTGCTCTTTATTCACAAGGAGCAGAATTTTGCATTTAAGCTTTCCGCAATTACATTCGGAGCAATAATTTACAGAACCATAATTGCCTGCGCACTGACACTCCCGTTCATGAAGGCAACAGATCTTAAGATAATTACAGCTCTTATCGTTGCGATTGCTTTGGCAATACCGGTATGGAAGGGCAAAGCAAACTTCACAAGGCAAAGGATGGCTTATGCGATGGAGGATGAAGAGGATGCTTAAAATTGAACATTTGCGAAAAGCCTTCAATGCGGGAACGATAAACGAGAAAAAAGTTTTTACGGATTTGAATCTGACCGTAGAAGACGGTGATTTTATTACAATAATAGGCTCTAACGGCGCAGGAAAATCCACTATGCTCAATGTCATTGCCGGATCGCTGCTGCCGGATGGCGGAAAGATTACCCTAAACGGAAAGGACATTACCTATATGCCCGACGTAAAGCGCGCAAAGTATATAGGGAGAGTGTTTCAGGATCCGATGATGGGAACAGCGCCGGATATGTGGATCGCCGAAAACATGGCATTGGCATACAGGCGAGGTCAGAAGCGAAGCTTAAGGTGGGGAATGGCCAAGGGCGAGGAAAAAGAATATTTCAAACGTCAGCTTCAAAGACTTGGACTCGGACTTGAGGACCGAATCGAAACAAAGGTCGGACTTCTTTCCGGAGGACAGCGCCAGGCAATAACGCTTCTTATGGCAACACTCAAAAAACCGGATATTTTGCTTTTGGACGAGCATACTGCTGCTCTCGATCCAAAGACTGCGGCAACCGTGCTTAACCTTTCCGATGCCATTGTTCAGGAAAGCGGTCTTACAACGCTGATGGTCACTCACAATATGCAAAATGCCATAGATTTCGGAAACAGACTGATAATGATGCACGAAGGCCGTGTTGTTTTTGACGTTAAAGGCGAGGATAAGAAAAAACTGACTGTTGAAGAGCTTCTTCATAAATTCAGTGAGGTAGGCGGAAGCGTTTCCGATGCAGCGGTTTTAGGATAGGTTTTCAGATAGATTTGCTTGCGGAAGAGCAGAAAAAATACTTGGGACTTTAGAAAAATGGACAAACCTGTATTACTGGACGGAGCCTTTGGCACATGTATTTGGGCTGAAGCTGAAAAAAGGGGAATAGCAAAAATCCCGACCTGGAGATATAATCTTGAAAATCCGGGCTTGGTTTCAGATGTCATTAAATCCTACGCGCAGGCAGGATCAGAAATCATTCTTTCAAATACATTTGTTGCATCAAGACCTTTTTTGGAGCATGAGGGTGCTGAAGGTAAATTGACAGAAGTAATTAAACAGGGAATCAGAATTATAAAAGATTCCGCAGATGTAAAGCTTGCTTATTCCATGGGACCGCTTCCCAAAATGCTCGAGCCCTATGGGAATTTATCGGAAGCAGAGGCTAAAGATATTTATCAGGAATGCATAGATATAGCCATTACAGAAAACCCTGATTACATCCTTCTTGAAACATATACAGATCTTAATATGCTGGAGATTGCAGCATCCGTTGCAGCAGACACAAAGATACCGCTTATATGCTGCCTGAGCTTTGGCGAAAGCAGAAGAACTCTTCTTGGCGATTCTGTTCCGGATATGATTGCGCGTATAAAAAAATACAAGCCATGTGCTGTAGGCATGAATTGTACAGTAGGTCCCGATACAGCCTGCAATATAATAAACGAATTTGCTGACAGCACCGATACAGACCTTTGGGTAAAACCAAATGCAACAGGATTTACTGCAAAAAAATTTGCAGAGAAGCTGTCTCCAATCCTGAGCAAGGTCTCCTATGTCGGCGCCTGCTGCGGCAGCGATCCCGGGTATATTGCAGAATTAAAAAGCTTTATTGAGCAAAGCCGTTAGAAGTATTTACAAGAACTTGCTTCTTACTTTTTTCCAGAAGCTGTAGCTTGGTTTGCGGACTATCTGAATGGATTTGTCTGAAATGCTCACGCTGATTTTTTTAACGTCGGAAACAACGGTTTCGTTTCCGTCTATAACGATCACAACATTGCCCCGGTCTTCAGGGACAATGTTTATTTTTTCGTCAGCCGGGATAAGAAGGCTTGACGTAATGCTTCGGTAAACGGCATTGTTCTGCGGCGCAGCGGGAGTCACCTGCAGAAGATTAAGCCTCGGATCAACAAGGCTGCCGCCGAGAGAATAATTGTATGCCGTGCTTCCTGCGGAGGAAGAGATAATAATACCGTCTCCGCTGAATTTTTCCGTAAATTCCTTCCCGATAAACAGATTAAGGTGAAGCACGCTGCTGTGGCCGTGTTTGATGAATACGTCGTTTACGGCAGGGTCGAGGGTAAGGCTTCCCCGCTCTGCTTCAATTTCCGTTTTAATGGTTTTATGAGTCTGAAGCGTATAGTTTTTATTCACGCAAATATCGGCAGCCTCCTCCAGCTCCTCCGGAAGAAACTCAGTAAAAAATCCAAGGTGACCCGTGTTGATTCCCAAAATCGGGGTATCCGGATATCCTGATGCTTTTAAAGCCCCTAAAAAGCTTCCGTCTCCGCCGATTGCGATGATAAGCTCTGTTTCAGCAGAAAACTTTTCTGAAATCTCAAGTCCCTTGGATGCCAGAAGCTTTTTTAATTGCTCCTTTGTTGTTTTTGATGCGGCATTATCGTTGCCGTGAATAAAAATATTGCTCATTTCGTGTAGATTATACACTATTTTGTCCGTTTTTAGGAGAAATTTTGTGAATTACTTATCGTAGTTTATTCCACATTATATGCTATAATACGATGAATAGTATAAATTCTTCAAAGGAGCGGAAAAAATGGACAAGTTTAGAGCTTTTCTGAAAAGAAAAGATATTGAAATTTCTGTCCAAAGATATTTGGTCGATGCTTTGGGTGCTATGGCTCAGGGTCTGTTTTGCTCGCTTCTTATCGGAACCATTATAAATACAGCAGGGCAGCAGTTTGGTGTATCATGGCTGAACAGCCCCGTTGCCGTAGTCGCAGGAGCCGAATATACTGTCGGCGGTATTGCCTCTGCAATGAGCGGTCCTGCCATGGCCTGTGCCATCGGGTATGCGCTTAAGTGTCCGCCTATGGTTTTGTTTTCACTTATTCCCGTCGGGTTTTCCGCAAATGCTCTTGGCGGAGCAGGGGGGCCTTTGGCAGTTTTATTTGCAGCCATAATCGCTGCGGAATCCGGAAAGGCGGTATCAAAGGAAACAAAGATCGATATACTTGTAACTCCCCTTGTGACCATTATTATCGGCGTTGCGATTTCCGCCTTGGCTGCGCCGCCGCTCGGCGCTGCCGCAAAAAAAACCGGAGAACTTATTGTTTGGGCAACAGAGCTAAGCCCCTTCCTTATGGGAATACTTGTTTCTGTAATTGCAGGCATGGCTCTTACGCTTCCGATTTCATCGGCTGCTATTTGTCAGGCATTCGGAATTGTCGGTCTGGCGGGAGGGGCGGCTCTTGCAGGGTGCTGCGCACAGATGATCGGCTTCGCCGTCATTTCCTTTAAGGAAAACGGGTGGGGCGGCATAGTATCCCAGGGACTCGGGACGTCCATGCTTCAGATGAGCAACATAATCAAAAATCCGAGGATCTGGCTTGCTCCCACACTGACATCTGCTGTTACCGGTCCTTTGGCAAGCTGCCTCTTTAAGCTTGAAATGAACGGTCCCGCAATTTCTTCGGGTATGGGCACCTGCGGACTTGTAGGGCCGCTCGGAGTATATACAGGGTGGCTGAATGATATTGAAGCGGGCAGCAAAGCTGTAATAAGCGGAGCGGATTGGATCGGTCTTTTGCTTATTTCAATCATTCTTCCTGCAATACTGGCCCTTGCATTTGATTATGCTGCAAGGAAACTCGCCTGGGTAAAGGAAGGAGATATGAAAATCTGATGTTTGATGCACTTAAGGTGAAAAACGAATGTGTTGAGTGGATAAGAAAGTTCTTCGACGAAAACGGAGCCGGCTGCAATGCCGTGGTGGGAATTTCCGGAGGAAAGGACAGCTCAATAGTGGCAGCCTTGTGCGTTGAAGCTCTCGGCAGGGACAGAGTGATCGGCGTGCTTATGCCTTGCGGTATTCAGCACGATATAGATATGGCACGGCTTCTTGTTGATCATCTCGGAATCAAGTATCACATCATCAACATCGAGAATGCAGTAAACGGAATGAAGGATGCTTTTGATTTTGAACTTTCAGAGCAGGCAAAGGTAAACCTTCCGCCGAGAATCAGAATGGCAACGCTTTACGCAGTATCCCAGTCCTTTAACGGGCGTGTTGCAAATACCTGCAATCTTTCGGAAGACTGGGTCGGTTATTCAACAAGATACGGAGATGCTGCCGGCGATTTCAGCCCGTGCTGCCATTTGACAGTTACGGAAATGAGGCAGGTGGGAAGAGCGCTCGGTCTTCCGGATGCTCTTGTGGACAAGGTCCCGATCGACGGGCTTTGCGGAAAAACCGATGAGGAAAATCTCGGTTTTACCTACGAAGAGCTTGATGTATATATCCGCACCGGAAAAATGGACGACCCTGCAAAGAAGGAGAATATAGACAGACGTCATAAAAACAATCTCTTTAAGCTTAAGCTGATGCCTGCATTCGATCCGGAAATAGGAACGGCAATCAAGTAGATGAAGGAGTATAAAATCGGTATCATTGTCGGGAGGTTTCAGGTGCTTCACCTCGGACACAGCGAAATGATACAAACAGCAATTGAATTATGCGACAGAGTCGGGATCTTTGTCGGATCCTCTCAGGAATCGGGAACGCAGAAAAATCCGTTTGACTATGAGAAACGAAAGGAATTTCTTTTCCGGTGTTTCGGGAATCGGATAGAAGTATATCCTCTCCCCGATATCCATATCGGAAACAATGCGGCCTGGGGCGACTATGTTCTGTTGAGTGCAAAAGAAAAAATGGATGCGCTTCCGGATTTATTTATATCAGGCGAGGAACGCAGAAGAGATTCATGGTTTAACGATGATGCAATTGATGAGCTCTTTATCCCAAAGACCATAGATATATCCGCAAGTCAGATGACGCGGTTTTTGCTTGACGATGACAGAAAGTCATGGGAGCAGTTTATCCATCCGGCTTTAAGAGACAGCTACGATGAATACAGAAATGCGGCTCTTTTGTACAAGGATAATTTGTCTACGGACAGTTTGTGAAAGTCCAGCGGTGTGATGTCAAGTGATAAATTGTGAAAGAATCATATTTCTTTAACTCTTTTGCTTGGGGGCAAAAAACACCCACCTAAGCCCTGTCGGTCGAATTTAAAAAATAAGCAGGGCTGACCCATCAGCAAGCAGATGATATATCTACTTAGCTGAAATATATAAGCGATTGTCTTTGAGCAGTGCAAAGACTAAACGCACGAGTTTACGAGCAGTTAATGCGAGTGCACGTTTGTGTTGATATCTGTTCACCTCTTTGTATTTGAGGTGATAGAAGTCGCGGTATTCCTTGTCGCATCTAACAAGAGAAAAAGCAGCTTC
>JAZLHU010000025.1:0-8776 GCA_045616985.1 Anaerovoracaceae bacterium | reverse complement strand
CTTTACTTCTTCATCAGATAATGCGATTTCACTCCCACAAATTATTCCCCAGTTAAACTCCTTCATAGACAAATTCCTTTCTTTCAAAAATCTCTTGTTTTTCGATATACTGCTCTATCGAATACGTTTTCTTTGCAATTACCTTGCAATTATATTATGTCATAATTATGTGTCCAATTGTCCGTACTTGTAAAAATAATTTTCGAGTAGCTAAAAAGGCCGTAACCACGCGGGTTACGACCTTTTGGGGCTTACAAATCTCGGAAAACAAAAAAACAAATTTGTTCCCGTTACAAAAGCAAGTAAATAAAGAACTCATTCATAAAAGATAACCAAGTGTGTCCTCACTCATCAAATTTTCTTCAATATTTCCGTTATCTCTGCCTTGATTTTTTCGCGATCTGCTTCATCAACGCCCAGCAGTATATCATCCTTTCCCGTAAACCTGCGTGTTCTTTTTTCTCTTTCCTTTTCTGACGGCAACGCACAGATTATTTCCATTACACGGTTCACGGTATACTCATCTACAAGTCCTGCCTTAACTTCCTCGTAAGTTTTCAAAGGATAGTCCACTGCAAAGGAGGTATCCGGGCCATTGAATTCCGCCGTAAGTATAAGATATCCGTATTCACCAACATCAGCTACATAGCTCTTGTACTTTTCTATATAGGGAGCAAATGCTTTGATTAACACATTACACTTTTCTTTCTCAACAATATCCATAAATATTATTCTCCGTTTTCGTTTATTTATCAGCTGATATGATAAGAATAGCAATCCAAAAAACAGAAATCAATACATCTCCAATAAATACTATATATAAGTTTTCGCAATACCAACCGTTATAAACTTACCGTTTTTTTGCTCGTTAGCAAAATGCACAAAAATTTTTGCTAATCCGGCAAAATACATTCCTGAATTTGCGTTAATGGATAAAATCTCTGTCTCTTCTGTCAATAGTCATATTCTGTATCCGATGTATAATAAAAGAAAAAAGGAGCTTGCCATTATGAAAGGTACAAAATACATTATTTCCACGCTCGATGCAGCCGATGATGTTACAGACTCAATCGAAATATCCGGAGTTGCTCCGGAACGCAAAAGTGTTCTTTTAGAAACCATTCTGAGCTTTGCAAAAACAAGTGGGCACCGGGTACGGATTTCATCTGTCGAATATGACCGGACTACGATTTCAGCAGAAAATACTGATTTGGAAATAACTGTGACCGATTTAAGTTTCAGCAGCGAGAAAATTCTTTTCGAATAAATACCCAGAATGATGTATTTGATTGCTTTGTTAAACTTGCCAGGCTGCCTCTTACTGATGTCATATCTGTAGATGAAGTTTATGGATATACATCATAAATTACTGGATGTCTTTCTGTCAGTCGTCTGTGCAATAGAAGGAGCTCATGAGTTCGTAACCGATATCAAGCTCTTCGTGTATTTCATCAATACCATCCGAGATGAACTGCTCAATAAGCTTGTGCAATGAAGTATTTGTTTTTTTTGCCAAAGAAAGAAGCCTGTTTGCCAATTCTTTATCATCTATACATATGTCAAAGACGGTGTCATATTTATATGTATTTGACGTTTTTCTGGTAGTTGCTTTCATTTCTGCCACCTCTCTGTCAAACGATCAGAGGGAAGTTCGTAGGAACCAAGGAACCGGCAGTTCAGAAGAATATTCTGAATATTGATGGCTGCCTCCATGGCATCCGCATCTCCACTGGCAGCCCAGTCGATCAGATCTGTGAATCTTTTGACAAACGTGAAAGGATTAAGCATTATCGGTTGTTTATCTAAAAAAGACTGATAATTGTCCGATTTGGATTCTTTGCAGAGAGCATCATCAAATAATAGGCACAGCACAACAAAAAGAAGAACATATTTGATTCGGGGAAAGGATGAGCCTGGGTGTGATGCAATAAAGAAATCTTTTGCAAAGTCAAGTGATTCCGCATCAATCATGAGTGATGTAGGGGCATTATCAGCTAGTTCCGGATTATCAATTGAAGAACTGAATCTGTCTATTAATTCCTTATAGGTATTAGAAGCCACAGGATAGGAAGAGTCAGAATTCATGTCCATGAGGTTTGTCAAGGCATGCTGAAAAATATGTGATGTAGATTGAAACTTACCGTATTTTTCTTCATACTGGTTAAGAATCTGTTTTATTAATGGTGTGATCACAAAACTTATTTGTTTTTTCATTGGTTCGATTCCTCCTCAAAAAGTTTTTCTCTCAAAAGTGAAATGATTAGCTCGCCGACCGATTCTCCTTTCTGAGCAGCGAGAAATTGCAGCTCATCCGCCTCTTCATATGAGCACAGTAGAGTAATTTTCATTTAGCAACCTCCTAACATTATAATAGTGACTTGTTCATCAAGCAATCACTATTATAATGTATTTTCTTGAGGCTGTCAATTCTCTTTTTTTGCTTTTTATGTTTGTGTGAACCCCGCTTAATTGTCAATCATTTTTTGAACTTTTTCTATTTGTATACATTGTCAGATAACAAGCACAAAAAAGACCCACAAGAAGCAGTCTCCTGCCTCCTGTGAGCCTTTCCTTTTTCTTATCCTTTTTACCCTCTCACCGGTTCCATGTATTCTGCCCGGAATTCTTCATCCGTCATCTTTGAAATCTTCTCAATCGTCCTTCGTGCCAGATCAAGCATATCGGCATCATCGATGTACTGCAAAACACCGGATATTCCATCTACTGCCGTCTTTATATCGGGAGTTGACCCGACGTAGATTCCAATCAGGTTTCCTTCTTCAATCGTAAATTTACCATCCATATTACAGGTCCTCCCTCCCCACGTTTTTTGATTTTGCCGTCTCTTTTTTCTCCGGTTTTGATACCTTGGCTTTCTTATCATCCAGACGGGCTTTTAAGGACGTTTTCTTATCAGATGCCTTAGTCTGTGAAGAAGCCTTACTCTGCCCCTTCTCGGCCGTTTTCGGCGTCTTGGCAGGTGTTTTTGCCGAAGCAGTCTTCTGTTTTCCGTTTGCAGGTGTATTTGTCGCAGGCTCGGGTGCCGGTACAGCCGGTGCCTGTGATACCACAGCCTGTTCTTCCACCTTCACATCCGGCTTAAAGGCATCCACCGCCGAAAGAAGATCCTTTGCTTCCTCCACATCCGCCTCAAGTGAATTATCGTCCTCTAAAATGTTCTGAAAAAATTCCATAAAGGATTCTGTGTTACCTGCCTCCAGGTCTGCCGCTATCATGCTGATATTTGCTTCACGGTCAAATGCTTCATTGGAATCATAAAAATGATTATCACAAGCGAACCGATCCAGTCGTTCCGCCAGTTCTCTCGCGCTGCTCTTTTCCGCCTCCGAAGCTTCCTTCCCGGAAATATCCTGCTCCATTTCCCTTTCCTTGCAGAATTCCGGCACTTCTTCAAAGCCGAAAGAATCCACGTAAAAGGCCTTCTCCCCGGCTTCATCCTTCACTACAACAATATCACTGACTGATAAGGAATGACCCTTAAAGTCTTCAGGTCGGTCAAGATTGAATCTTTCATAGATGTCTTCCAAATCTGTCTTTTCCGCAAGTGACCCCTCATACTTTTTCTCATAATTGTCTTTGTCAACCGGTATGTCATTCTGGTACAGAAACTCCATGTTTTCAAAGGCGATATTACGGTTTTCCGGTGTGTCCTTCAGCTGCCAGATTTCAAATGACCTGCCGACAGGTTCTTTCTCAACATCCATTGCTTCCTGAGCAAACCGCTCGATTGCAAGCATCTTCAGATTATCCTCCACACCATTGATCACCTCGGATGCGGTGCGGCGGATCAGATCCATGGAATCCTTCAGTTCCTTCATCTCCTTGCCTGATGACCATCCCGCGATATACCCGAAACTGTAATCGCTGGTATCGATTCCGAATCTCTGACAGACCGTATAGGCAACACTTTCCGCGGTCACTTCCTTTGTGCTTCTGTTACGCTCCGTCGGATTGTCAACGGCAATGGTGGGATTGTCCTTATCATCCGTCAGGCTGTGACTGATTTCATGAATCAGAGTCTTTACGGTCTGTGCCTCACTCATATTCTTCTGCAGGACAATCTTCTGATTTGCCGGATCAAAATATCCTTTTGCCCCCGAGGCGATGTCTTCCCGTTCAATGGGCACCCGCGAAAATCTCTCCAGTGCGGTAATCATGTCTTTGTAGCCTTCCACTCCTGCCTTCAGCTCCGACACGCCAAGATTGGGGATTTCCTTTCCTTCCGTGGAACTGACATCAAATACGGTTACGACCTGAAATGACGGAACCTTGATCTCCACTTCTTCTGTTTTCGCTTTTCCGTTTTCATCCACAACCGGTTTCTTTGTCACCGGATCCACAACGGCCTGGTCCACCTTCTTTTTATAAGCCATGGGAGCAATGATTTTGATGCCCTTCTCGCCCCTCTTTACATGCCGGTCAAAGTTCTTCTTCCAGCTGTCAAAGCCGGCCACAAGAGTTGCGTCCGGTTTCTGGGATGCAATCAGCAGCGTGTTGTTAAAACTGTAATTATGAAACTTGCTCATGGTTGTGAGATAGGTTTTATACCGCTCACTCTCAAACAGTTCCTTCAGCCCCTGTTCCAGCTTATCCGTAATCTCCTTGATCGGATTTTTCTTTTCGGTTCCCTGTGCGGGAGCCCTGCTGTCTTCAGCCATTACCTTCCTCCTTTAAAAAACAGGCAGACCGCAGAAAAATCCGCAGACTGCCCGTTGAATAGTAATATTTGACCTTGGGTCAGACTGACCCAAAGTAATTTTCTGACCTCAGGTCAGACTGACCTAAAGTGAAATTACAGACTTCAGGTCAGACTGACCCGAAGCTGTTCTGACCCAAAATCACCTTAAAGGGAATTATCCTTGTTTTTGTTGATATCCTTTGTCGGTGCCTTATGTTCCTTCTTTGCTGCTTCCGCTTTCTTTTCATCCAGGCGTGCCTTAAGAGAAGGTCGTTCCTGTTCCTTCTTCTCCGGCTTTTTCTCGGCAGCCTTTTCCGACTTCTCCGGTGACTTCTTTTCCTCTGCAGGCTTCTCTGCTTCCGGAGCCTTTGCTTCCTTTGCAGCCTTGTCAAATTCTTCCTTCGGCATGTCGGCTACCACTTCTTCCCGGGCAGCTTCGTTGTGTCTTTCCTCATAACGCTCGGCACGCATTACCTCATGTGCCTCGGCATCATAAGCGTAAACATGATCCGAAAGACGGTCAGGAGGAGCTACCTGGGTCGCATTGACCTCTCTGACCATGTTTTCCAGCTGTTCTCTTTCCATACCGGAATCCATGGGAACGATGAGCACCTCATGCACACTTGAAGGTAAAATGAAATAATCTCCTTCCATTTTTTCAGCTATCTGATCCATGGTCTGAGTATCAATCAGGGCAACGGCACCGTTCATCTTTGATTCATTGGAAAGAACATACATCTGTTCCTTTCCTTCCGGCGGTTCCAGTCCGGGAGGCATCTTTCCGCCCATCATCTCCATAAGCACTTCCGTCATACCCCTAAAGGTTGTCTTATTGTTTTCCGGCATATTTTTCATGGCAATCTCGTGAAGTCCTTCGGCATCAAGACCATAGGTATCCGCCAGGGCATTGGTTACTGCCGTGCTCATCATACCTTCCCCGTTTTCCTGAAGGTTTACATGATAGGTAATGGCAAGATCATCTGCCATCATGGTATAGGGACGTCCTTCCAGAAGTTCCGCATTCTGCTCGGCATTTACCACACGGGCTACAATCTTATCCCTTACCTTATCAATATCAGTGATATTGCTGACATCAATCTGCTCGGAAACCACATTGCTCTCATAGATATCGGCAATCTGTTCCAGAATCTCATCCATCGGTCTTCCTGCCTCATAGTCCGCAAAGAAGCTGTTCAGATAAATGGTGGGAATCATGTTGCTTTCATCGGTCCGGATATTCAGACCGTCCAGGTGCTGGTCATTATTCTTGAGCACATCATGAATGGATACATCGGCATCCGCATATTTCTCCGGAAGATAATCCTTGATCGTTTCGGTTACTTCCTGCTTAAACTCTTCGTAATTCATCATTTCTTCTGTCCTTTCCCGGCCTGTGCCGCATTCATTTTCTTGGCATAGGCTGCCAGTCTGTTTTTCTGCTGTGCTGCAAGGGCGATTCTTTCCTTACTGCTCACACCCTCCGGTGCGGTTACCATTGTTTTTGTTTCCATCGTCTTTGTTTCTGTCATTGTGTTTTCACTCCTTTTCCACATATTCCATTATGAATTTATACTGCAGACCGCTGATCTCTTTCCCGTCCTTATTGGTATACGAATACTCCTGTATTCCGTCGGGTGTGAGATAAGCGTCATAAGTACCGCCGTTTGCTGACTTCAAGCCCTTTACAAGCGTTTTTTCGCCTGAAAGAAGCCCTGTCAGTTCTTCCTTTGTGAATTCCTTGCCAAAAGCCTTTTTCAAGGTCATTCCGCACTTTTCCGAACAGTAGGGGCCGAACTTGCCCCAGAGGACATCGCCTCCGCAGTTCGGGCATCTGCCCAGTGAATTTTCCGATCCGAACATGTTCCGTGGTTCCTCCTTTACCCCATCATATTTTTTTACAAGTTCTGTCACCATCTGACGGATTCCCGATAAAAATGCATCCGGGTCCGCCTTTCCCCTTGCCACAAGCATCAGGGTATTCTCCCATTCTGCCGTCATCTTCGGGCTCTTTACCGTTTCCGGCAGGATGGTGATCAGCCGGATTCCGTCATCGGTCGGAATCAGAAGCTTCTTTTTCCGGTCAATGAATCCGCTCCTTACAAGCTTTTCAATGATTTCCGCACGGGTCGCCGGCGTTCCGAGACCTTTGCGTTCCACATCGTCATTTTCCTCCGATGCTCCGGCACGTTCCATTGCCGAAAGCAGCGTATCTTCCGTAAAGTGCTTCGGAGCCTGGGTCTTCTTTTCCAGTATCCTGCTTTCCGTTACCCGGATTCTTGACCCTTCCTCCAGGGAAAGAATGCTGCCGTTCATCACGGTCTCCTCTTCGTTTTCAGATTCCTTTTCTTCCTTTACCTTCAGGCTCTGCCGGAAGCTCCGGTCAAATGCCTTCCAGCCTTCCCTTGTTTCCAGAAAACCGTTGATATGAAACTTCTTGTTCGCCGCCACCAGATAGACCCTGATGGCAGTTCCCACATTTGCTTCTGCCGTGGCACAGAGAAGCTGGTTGATGATCAGGCTTAAAATCTTCCTCTCATCCTCCGATAAACCGTTCATGGCATCCTGACCGTTCTTCGCCATCTGCATGGTGGGAATGATGGCATGGTGATCGGAAACCTTTCGGGAGTCGAGCACCGGACGGATCAGCGGATCTGAAGGACTTACATTCTTTGCAAACTGGATCTTTTCTTTCAGCAGACCAATAATTTCTGCCGCCGTTTCCTCCATGTCATCTGTCAGGAACCTCGCATCCGTTCTCGGATATGTCACAAGCTTCTTCTCATACAGGCTCTGCGTACAGTCCAGTGTCTTTTTTGCCGTAAAACCGAAGAGCCGGTTCGCATCCCTCTGAAGCGTTGTCAGATCATAGAGTTTCGGAGCTGCCGTCCGTTTCTCCTTCTTCTCCACATGGTTCACATAGGCAGAACCTTTTTTTGCTTCTGTCTTAAGAACAATCGCAAAATCCTTATCATCAATCCGGTCGGATACCGCTTTGATGCCGTCCATGTCAATTTCCACCTGGTAATACGGTTCCGGCTTAAACTGCCCGATTTCACTTTCTCTTTCAACCACCATGGCAAGAGTCGGGGACATGACACGGCCGACCTTTAACACCTTGGTCCGGTAAATCACCGTAAACAGCCTGGTCGCATTGATTCCCACGAGCCAGTCCGCATACAGACGGCACAGAGCCGACTGATACAGGCAGTCATATTCATTTCCGGGCCGTAAATGGTCGAATCCGTCACGGATGGCAGATTCTTCCATGGATGAAATCCATAAGCGGTATATGGGCTTTTTACAGCCGGTCTGCCGGTATACCAGACGGAAAATCAGTTCTCCTTCACGCCCGGCATCCGTAGCACAGATAACGCTTGTTATATCCGTATGGTTCTTTCCGGTCATCAGGTCTTTCACAATCCGGAACTGCTTACTGGTTTCTGACTTTACGACAAACTTGAAATCCTCCGGCAGAATGGGCAGCGAGCCGTAAGTCCAGCCCCCTGCCCACTGTTCGCCGTACTGTTCCGGATCTGCCAGTTCCACCAGATGACCCACGCACCAGGAAACAATGTAGCCGTTTCCTTCCACGTAACCCTCATGTCGTTTTTCTGCTCCCAGCACCTTTGCCACGGCCATACCGACGCTTGGTTTTTCCGTGATTACAAGCTGCATTACTCATCCTCCTCCGTGCGGTTTAAGAAGGCATCCTCGGAGCTTTCCTCCTCATCGTCATCGTCGTCATATTCGATTTCTTCCTTTTCGATCTGTGTCATGACAGGAGCCGCCTCCTCATCCTCTTCCACAAACTTCTCATTCTTCTTTTTCACAACCTTGAAATAATATGCTACCGCGATAAATCCGACACAGAGCACGGCAATGACTGCCCATCCTGCCGGCGGAATGCCTGACTGCTGCTGTTTCGGTGCAGCCGGCTTTTCCGGATTGACCGCTCCATTGGTGGCATTGGCATTATCCACAGTGACAAGCGTTTCTCCTTCCTCATCCTCTCCCGCATTTGTCGGAACGGAGGATTTCGCTCCGATGGAGTTCTTCGGTAAGGTTTCTGAGTTATTG
>JAZLHU010000024.1:0-36971 GCA_045616985.1 Anaerovoracaceae bacterium | reverse complement strand
ACAGAGAAAGATTTTACAACTCCTCCTCCCGTGCTTTGTAGTGTAGCTTCTTGCTTACTATTTTAAGACAACGAGAAGGTTTGTGAAATACTTTAATTACTATTTGTGCCGCCGCTTGGCGGCGGAATGGAGATTAGTATGCCAAAAAAGCAAATATCCTTTAAAAATGACGGAAAGATCAAATTACTTATTGTGGTTGGAACAAGACCGGAAGTTATCAGGCTTTCCGAAGTAATAAAGAAATGCAGAAAGTATTTCGACTGCATACTTGCCCATACCGGTCAAAACTATGATTACACATTAAACGAAATCTTCTTTAAAGAGCTTGGTCTTAAGGATCCTGATGTATACATGGATGCAGCCGGAGATGACCTTGGTTCCACGATCGGGAACATAATAGATAAAAGCTATAAGCTGATGGTTAAAATTAAACCCGATGCGCTTTTGGTCCTTGGTGATACAAATTCCTGCCTCTGTGCAATCCCGGCAAAAAGACTGCACATTCCGATTTTCCATATGGAAGCAGGAAACAGATGCAAGGACGAATGCCTGCCGGAAGAAACCAACAGGCGAATTGTAGATATTATCTCGGATGTCAATATGGCATATAGCGAGAACGCCAGAACATATTTACATGAATGCGGACTCCCGAAAGAAAGAGTATTTGTAACAGGATCTCCGATGGCAGAGGTGCTTCGTGCAAATCTTGAGAGAATAGAAAAGTCAGACATCCTTAAAAAGCTTAAACTCAAAAAAGGAAAATACATTCTTCTTTCCGCACACAGGGAAGAGAATATTGATACCAAAGAAAACTTCGAATCGCTTTTTGGTGCAGTAAATGCCCTGGCAGAAAAATACGATATGCCGATACTCTATTCCTGCCACCCAAGGAGTGCCAAGAAACTGGAGCAGAGCAATTACAAGCTGGACAAGAGAGTAATTAAGCACGAACCTTTAGGTTTTCTTGATTACAACAATCTGCAGAAGAATGCCTTCTGCGTTGTTTCGGATTCCGGCACGCTTCCGGAGGAAAGCAGCTTCTACACATCAATAGGCCAGCCTTTCCCTGCTGTATGCATCAGGACCTCTACCGAAAGACCAGAAGCCCTCGATAAGGCCTGCTTTATACTTGCCGGCATTTCCAAAGACGGTTTGCTGCAAGCGGTTGATTTGGCTGCCGCAATGAACAAGGAAAAGGAATTCGGAATTCCCGTTCCGAATTATACAGATGAAAATGTTTCAACAAAGGTTGTAAAGCTCATCCAGAGCTATACGGGTGTAGTTGATAAGATGGTATGGAGGAAATAGTAGTGAAAGTACTAGTAGAAATCCATCATGGAATCGGTGATGCAGTAAAAATGCTTCCGTTATTTGATGGAATTCGACAAGCGTATCCTGATGCAGTTATTGAGGCGTTAATCAAAAATGAAGATATTAATAAATTATTAATTGATTTCGGAATAATTAATCAAGGATACATCTTAAATTTAAATAATCAACGAAAAATTGATATTATCAAGTTGCTTATTCGATTAGCAATGCGTAGATATGATATCGGATTTGTTGCGCCAATGAGCAATTATAAGCTTGGCAAAGCTTTGATGAGGTTTATCGGATGCAAGAAATATTATCAACTACATAATGTGAACCCTATAGAAACAAGTGATTCTGATTTATGTTTTGTGTTGTTAGAAGATGCTGGAATTAGTGTTGTTTCAAAATATCCACGCTTACACATTACTAATAAAGTGATTAATAATAGTAAGACAGTGGGACTAATGGTTGGATCAGGAATGATTGTTAAAAAGCGAAAAGAAGGGGATTTGATTTCTGATGCAAAGTGCTTACCATTAGATATGATAGAACAAATAGCAAACGAATTGATCAAAAAAGGGTTTGATGTAATTTTGTTTGGAGGTTTTGAAGAGAAAAGAAAGATATCAAATTCCCATATCGCATTTGATAGTCATATAGAAAATCAAATTGCAAAACTAACATTGAGTGACACAATTTCTTATTTAACTAAGTGTTCGTGTGTCATTGGTGGTGATACCGGACTTATTCATTTAGCAGATGCCTTGGATATTCCAACAGTTGTTTATTATACTGTAACAAATCCTCAATATGTGGGCCCAAAATCGGATATTTCCGTTCATATTACATCTAATGCTGATTGTCAGTATTGCGCTGGGACAGATAAGGTGTTTTTATGTATGGATAGAAAATGCATTTCAAATATTAGTGTGAACGATATAGTATCAAGCACTGAAAAAATATTAAAACAGAGAGAAAATGGATAATAAGATATCAATAGTAGTTCCAGTATATAATTCAAGTGAATTCTTGAGGGATTGTATTGAAAGTATTATTAATCAAACATATTCAAATATAGAAGTAATCCTTGTTGATGACGAGTCAACAGATGATTCTTTGTCTATATGTTTTAACTATGCAAAAAAAGATAGTAGAATTCGGGTTATTCCTCAAAAACATTCAGGAACAGGAATGACAAGAAACGCGGGAATCAAGGTTGCAACCGGTGACTTTGTTGGATTTGTTGATTCTGATGATTGGATTGATTCTAATATGTATGAATGGATGATAACAAAGCAAATTGAAACCGGAGCAGATGTTGTTGCTTGCGGAATAAATCATCATTTTTTAAACAGGGTAGATAGCAGGGAACTTCATCAGGAATATATTTTTAATCGTAAAGATGCACTATATAATATTCTTACAAATACAATGTTTGGAGGATATTTAGTGAACAAATTATTTAAAAAAGAGCTAATAAACAAAATATCATTTGAACCTGGGGTGAATTCAAGAGAAGATATTTTGTTTTGCACTAAAGCTGTGGCTTGTTCTGAAAAAATATATTTTGAAACCAACAATCTTTATAATTATAGGCGGGTTCGTAAAGGAAACTCAGGAACAGATTTGAGCCGTTATTATACAACGATGTTGGCATGGGAGAAGATGCGACTTGTTATCCATAATGCTGAATCGGAGTTTGAAAATTATGTGGTTTTGCTGTCTTGTGAGGCCGCAATAGATTGTTATCATGTTGGACAATTGAATGGAGATTTTCACAACAAGCAATATAAAAAACAGGCGCTTAAGTTATATCATGAAATTGGATCGGATGATATAGATAAAAAAGAAAAGATTAAAGTTTTGTTAAAAATTATCATTCCGATTTCTATATGGAAAATTTACTGGAAAATAATAGGTCTGAGATAATTTTGTCATTGAATTAAGGAACTTATATTATGATAAAAGAAATTAAAAAGAAAAAAATTATTGTTATTGGCGATATTATGCTGGATGAATATTATCTTGGTGATGTCAAAAGAATATCACCGGAAGCACCAGTTCCTGTTTTTAATAAGAAAGACCATTATTGTTCAATGGGTGGAGCTGCAAACGTTGCTCAGAATCTTATTGCTGCGAATCAAAATGTATCGATTATCTCCGTTGTAGGGAATGATAAACAAGGGCAACAACTTCTTGGACTATTACAGGATAGCGGAATAGATACATCATCTATCATTTTAAGTTCAAATAGATGCACGACAGTAAAGACTAGGTTTTTGGCTGAAAACGGCCAACAATTGATGAGGGTTGATGAAGAGACTTCATTAGAGTTATGCGATGAAGAGTATCTTCAATTAAAAGAACTCTTTACAAATGCAATCGCAAAATGTGAGTTGCTGATAATATCGGATTATAGAAAAGGATTGTTGAATGAGGATTTTTCAAAGTATATCATCAATTTAGCCAATGAAAATGAAGTGCCTGTTATTGTAGATGTAAAGGGATCCAATCCCGATTTGTATTATGGTGCAACAATTATTAAGCCTAATAAGAAGGAGTTGGCTGATTTGGTAGGTTTTAGCGTAAAATCATACGATGAGGTGGTGAAGGCGTCAAGGGATTTATTAGGTAGAATGAATGCAAAATATATTATCACAACATGCGGAGCCGAAGGGATGATATTAGTATCAAATAACGAGGAAAAAAAGTATGATTCTATAAAACGCGAGGTCTTTGATGTTACAGGCGCAGGAGACACCGCGGTTGCATATTTGGCAACATGTATTGCGAATAATTATGATATGGATTCGGCAATTGGTGTATCAATAGTTGCATCCGGGCTTCAAGTTGGAAAGGTTGGGACTAAACCAATTGGCTTATCGGAAGTGATTGAGGCTTTTGATAACATATCTTCGAGAAAAAAGTTAATAAAAAAAGAAGAACTATTGAAAATTAGAAATGAAAATATTGAACGGACAGTTGTATTTACGAACGGCTGTTTTGATATTTTGCATGTAGGACATATAAGATATTTAAAAGAGGCTGCCAAATTAGGCGATGTGTTAATAATCGGGCTTAACAGCGATGGTTCTATTAAGCGCATTAAAGGAAATAATAGGCCAATAAATGATGAACGCGATCGCGTTGAAATGTTGGCAGCGTACGATTTTGTTGACTACATAGTGGTATTTGATGAGGATACTCCATATGATATAATTAAGATTCTTAAACCCGATATTATAGTTAAAGGTGCGGATTATACTAATAAAGAAATTGTTGGGCGAGATTTGGTTGAGAGCTATGGTGGACGTGTTGAACTCGTTCCATATATTACTGGAAAATCAACTTCTAATATAATCAATAATGTGAGGGAGAAGATAAGATGAAAGAGGTAATTACCAATCGTATAAAAGAAAGTATTCAAGCGAAGCAAAAAATACTTCAAGACGAAATAATGATAGATTTAATTCAGCAGATTGCAGGGACCATTTCTAATTGCATTAAATCTGGTGGGAAAATAGTACTTTGCGGAAATGGCGGATCGGCTTCTGATGCATTGCATTTTGCAGGGGAGATAGTTGGAAGATTTAAAAAAGAAAGATCTGCTTGGCCGGCCATAGTACTAAATTCTAATGAGGCGACAATGACTGCAATAGCAAATGATTATGGATACGATGAGGTTTTTGCAAGACAGGTTGATGCTTTTGTATCGAAAGGGGACATTTTTATTGGTTTTAGTACAAGCGGAAATTCGAAAAATGTGTATAAAGCAGTATTATCAGCCAAGAAAAAGAATGCTAATACTGTTGCTTTTTTAGGAAAGAATGGTGGAATAATTGGCGATATTACAGATAAATCAATTATTATTCCAAGCGATGATACTGCAAGAATCCAAGAGTGCCATATAATGCTAATTCATATAATATGCGAAATTGTTGAACAGACATTAACTGAATGATAATGAAGAAAGCAATATTCTTAGATCGTGATGGGACAATAAATATTGATAAGGGCTATTTATACAAAATAGATGACTTTGAATTTATTCCTGGTGTAATTGATGGACTTAAATTATTAACTGATGCGGGTTTTGTGATTGTGATTATTACAAATCAATCCGGAATCGCTAGAGGCATGTATTCTGAGCAAGACTTAATTATATTAAATACTTGGTTAAGCCATTATTTGCATGAAAATGGTGTTTCTATTGGAGGTATTTATTATTGTCCGCATCATCCAAATGGTGTTATAAGCAAATATAGGAAGCAATGTGATTGCCGTAAACCTGGTCTTGAATTGTATTATACGGCGGTTAGAGAATTGAATATTAATTTGGACGAAAGTTATGCAATTGGTGACAAATTGCATGACTGCTGTATTTGCTATAAGACCAAATGTAAAGGTTTTTTGATAGGCGCAAATGAGGATGATAGTATCATTCGATTTGTTCGGGACGGACAAGTTAAAAATGTTAAATATAAGGAAGATCTACTTCATTGTGCAATTGAAATCGTTTCAAAGTTGAAATAATATTTAGAGGATTAGTAAACAGTGGACGAATGTGTATACATTATTAGTTTTAGTTATGTGCTCCTATGTCAAGAAATAGCACAAATTAAAATGGTTAGTTCCATCAGTTAAGATGCCAATCTACAAGGGTCCTTTGACAATTGCTCATAAAGACGTTCATAATCATTAGGTGACATGTAGTCATTATGGCTATGAATGCGGACTGTATTGTAGAAGGTTTCAATATATTCAAACACCAGCCTGTAGGCGTGGTCGTAATCGTAAATTTTGAATCGTTTAAGCCATTCACGCTTAATTAAAGAGTGAAATGATTCAATGCAGGCATTATCGTAAGGATAGCCTGAATGGCTGTAGCTAAGCTGCATCTTTTCTGTAGCTTTAAAATATGCTTCGGAAACATACTGGCTTCCTCTGTCTGAATGCAGAATCAAAGGAAGATCGGTATCGCGAGCCGCTTTAGCTTTGTTAATTGTATCAATTACGCAGGATACTTCCATGGTCTTGGAAAGCGTCCAGGCGATAATTTTACGGGCAAACAGGTCCATGACGCTTGTTAAGTAAACAAATCCGTCACGGGTCCAAATGTAGGTAATATCCGTGCACCAAACAGCATTAGGTCTTTCAGGATTAAACTGCTCATCTAAAATATTGTGCAGTCTGCTGCTGAAATCAGAATCTCTTGTTGTTGCAATCCATGGTGATGCCCACTGAGCCCTAATACCCATTTCCTTCATGTACTTGCCAACAGTGCGTTCTGTGATGATTTCACCGGACTTACGAAGCTCTTTTGTTATCTTAGGAGCGCCGTAGTTTTGGAAAGAATCATCGTAGATCTGCTGAATCTGCTTCTTAACAGCGTTCTTGCGCTGCTGTTGAGCATAAGGCTTGTGATTAAGGAAGGCACGATAACCGGATCTGGATACGCCTAAATGTTTCAGCATTCCGGAGACAGAGACGCGGCGACCAGTAACTTTGGCAGCCTCTGCCTTAGCAGCAACTTCAATGTAGATAGCTGTTGTAAGTTTTTTCCCAGAATGCCGGTGGCTTTTTTTAAGACATCAAGTGCGTCCTGCGTATCACGGAGTTCTCTTTGAAGACGAGCGATTTCCTTTTGCTCATCAGAGGAATAGTTACCTGATCCTCTGTATGGCATTTCGCCATCGTTTTCTTCGTACTCTGCTTTCCAACGTGCAAGGGTTGTAATGCTAATGCCAAGGTTTTTGCAACATTCTATCTGAGTAAGGTCAGGATGTTCTTGAACATACTTAAGAGCATTAAGCTTAAACTGTTTGTCATGGCGAGGTTTCTTGCGTGACATAATGGGTTCCTCCTTAAAAACATTATATACTACCTAGAATTACTGAGGAATCCCATTTTAATTTGATCTATTTATATTCTAGGAGCAATGCAGCAAAGTGAAAGGATAAAAATGGGCGAATTACTAAGCAAAATGAAAGCAAATAGATTGTTCAATTCATTGCTTGTGGCAAGACGGTATGTTCGTTATGCTGATTATCAAAAGTGGGTTGATGATTACAGCTCTTATCCACTATCATTTAGATTTAACGAATTCGGGAAAAGAAACAAAGATAAAGTGATTTATCTTATTAATGAAAATTCTAATACAAAAGGGTTTTGTTGTTTATTGCGTCATACAATAATTGATTTATTTCAAGCCGATCATTTAAATTTTATTCCCATCGTAAACTGGATGCCAAATACAATATATTACGATAAAAAATATAGCGAAAAAACAGGAATAGAGAATGTTTTTGAGTACTATTTTGAGCCAGTTTCAGATATTAAAGTTGAAGATGCACTGCATAGTTATAATGTTTGCATTGGAAATGCTCGTGCGATGTCGTATTATCACACAGGCTATGATGAAGAAATAGCCATTGATTTGGTTCCCATTGTTAATCGGTACATTAATCTTAAGCCTGCAGTTAAACAATATATTAATACTGAAATAAATCAAACAATTGGTGGTAAAGCGACACTTGCAGTCCATGTTCGTTTTACTGAATTTGGTAAAATAAAGGATCATCCAAATAAAATTCCAATAGAAAAATATTTCGACGCAATTGATAACGCTATGCAAACAAATAACTATGAACAGATTTTTCTTGCAACAGATTCATTGGATGCAATAGAAATATTTGAGCATAAGTATGGTGATAAAGTAGTATTTTATAAAAATATTTCACATTCTGGTAAAGGGATTGATTTGGGACCGCATGCAAATCCTCAAATAAGGAGTGAAGTCGACGGATATAAATTGGGACTTGATATAATAAAAGATGTATATACTATTTCTTCATGCAGTGGATTTGTGTCGGGGATTTCAAATGTAAGTTTAATAGCCGATTTGTTTAAAGAGTGTTCTGGAAAGACATTTGATTATAGAAAAGAATTAAGTATGGGGATTTATAAATAGAAGTCCAATATAAGCAGTTTGGGTTGAAGTAAAACTGAATTAGCGTGTAAGTTTATAACAAGTGATAAAAATGAAAAAAGCATTAATAACTGGCGTAACAGGACAAGACGGATCATATCTATCAGAATTTCTATTAGAGAAGGGATATGAAGTTTATGGAATGATAAGAAGAACATCTGTTGATTATAGAGAGCGCATTTCTCATTTGGAGAGTAATCCGCATTTTCATCTTCATTATGGTGATCTTGGAGACTCAATAAGTATTATTAACATCGTAAGTATGGTTCGCCCTGATGAAATATATAACTTAGCTGCACAGAGTCATGTTCAAGTTTCTTTTGATGTTCCGGAGTTTACGGCGGATGTTGATGCTGTAGGTGTTCTTAGAATATTGGAGGCTGTAAAACTTTGTGGATTAAAGGATACATGTAGAATATATCAGGCTTCTACTTCAGAACTTTACGGAAAAGTTGAAGAAGTTCCGCAAAACGAAAATACACCCTTCCACCCATATAGTCCTTATGCGGTAGCAAAACAGTATGGTTTTTGGATTACAAAAGAATACAGAGAAGCATACGGTATGTATGCTTGTTCAGGAATTCTGTTTAATCACGAATCAGAGCGTAGAGGGGAGACATTTGTAACAAGAAAGATTACCCTTGCAGCATCCAGAATAAAACAAGGCAAACAGGATAAGTTATACCTTGGGAATCTTTCATCCTTAAGAGACTGGGGCTATGCTAAGGATTATGTTGAATGTATGTGGTTAATACTTCAGCAGGATAAACCTGATGATTATGTTATAGCAACCGGAGTTCAACATTCCGTAAGAGAATTCTGTCAGCTTGCATTTCATTATGCAGGAATAGAACTTGAATTCAAAGGCGAAGGGCTTGAAGAAAAAGGATATGATAAAGAAACAGGCAAAGTATTAGTTGAAGTATCTCCGGATTTCTATAGACCAACAGATGTTGTTAACCTTTGGGGAGATCCAAGTAAGGCGAGGAAAGTGCTAGGTTGGAATCCAACAAAGACATCATTTGAAGACCTTGTTAAGATAATGGTTGATAGTGATATGAGAAAAATATCAAAAGAGTAATTTTCCATATTGGTAACAATTGAGTAACCTATGAAAGAATAAATACACAGGATTTATGGTGAATAATATGAATAAAATTGGTGTTGGGTATGCATCTGTTACTGATTTAGAAAAGAGATATGTCTTAGAGGCCTTGGATAATCAAAGGCTATCATCAGGTAAGTTTGTTTCAAGGTTTGAAAAAGAATTTTCCAAATTACATGGGCATAGCTATGGTGTTATGTGTAATAGTGGCACATGTGCATTAGAATTAGCTTTGGCGACATTAAAAGAAACTGAAAATTGGGATTCCAACACTGAAGTATTAGTTCCGGCAATCACTTTTATTGCAACATCCAATGCAGTAATTCATTTGGGAATGAAACCCGTTTTTGTTGATGTTGAAATGGATTCATACAATATGAATCCTGATGAAATCGAAAAACATATAACGCCAAATACAAGGTGTATAATTCCAGTTCATTGTTTTGGGCTCCCTTGTGATATGGCAAGAATTTGCAAAATTGCAAAAGAGTACAATTTAAAAATAATTGAAGATTGTGCGGAAGCACATTTTGCAAAAATAAATGGAAATACCGTTGGAAGTTTTAGCGATATAATGGCTTGTAGTACTTATGTTGCACACACAATTACAACAGGTATTGGAGGAATAGCATGCACAAGCAATGCTATCTATGCTGAAGTCTTAAGGTCATTGGTTGCCCATGGACGTTCATGTACCTGCGAAAGGTGTGTGGCTTCAGACGGAAAGAATGTTTGTAAAAAAAGACTGCAGAGTGATTTAGATAAACGATTTACTTTTGAAAGACTTGGTTTTAGTTACAGAGTTGGTGAACTGGAAGGTGCATTAGGTGTTGCACAGATAGAACGAAGAGATGAAATAATGAATGCAAGGCATCATAATGCAGAAAAACTGATTGAAGGATTAAGCGATTTATCGGACTGTTTGCAATTGCCCGTTATTCCTTGCCGATTAGGAAATGTTGAGCACACATATATGATGTTTCCCATTTTGGTTAAAAATGTGTCCAAAATAAATCGAAACACTATTGTGAGGTATCTTGAAGATAAAAATATTGAGACAAGACCTATGCTTCCATTGCTGAATCAGCCGATTTATAAAAAAATTTTTGGGAATATTGAGGATGCATATCCTTGTGCAAAATATATTGATAATAATGGTTTTTATATCGGATGCCATCATGGAATAAATGATGAAGATATTAAATATATTATTTCAGAAATACATAATTGTTTAAAAGAATATGAATAAGAATTCAAAAATATATGTTGCTGGCCACACTGGAATGGTTGGATCAGCTATTGTAAAAAGATTAAAAGAGCATGGTTATAACAATTTGATATTGAAAACACATGCTGAGTTAGAATTAATGGATTCATCTGCAGTGTCTTCTTTTTTTCAAGCATATAAACCCGAATATGTCATTGATGCTGCGGCAAAAGTTGGAGGGATACAGGCTAATTCTCAGTTTCCTGCGGAATTTTTTTATGAAAACATGCAAATACAGCAAAATCTGATTTGGAATTCTTACAAGCATGGCGTAGAAAAATTTCTATTTCTTGGAAGCGCATGTATGTATCCAAAAAAATGCCTTCAACCAATGACTGAAGATTTATTACTTACGGGTCTGCCAGAAGAAACAAATGAGGGCTATGCGTTGGCAAAAATATGTGGGCAGAGGCTTTGTTCGTATTTAAATAAAGAATATGGCATAGACTTTATTACAGCTATTCCAGCAAACGCATATGGGATGAATGACTGTTTTGATGCTAATAATAGTCATGTTATACCAGCGTTAATAAAAAAGATATATTATGCGAAACAAAACAAGTTAGAGAGCATTGTCCTTTGGGGTACTGGATCTCCAAAAAGGGAATTTATTAATACAAGTGACTTAGCAGAAGCATGTATTTTTTTAATGACTCATTATTCAAATGCTGAACCAATTAATGTTGGGACAAATGAAGAAATCTCGATTATACAATTGGCTAGACTGTTATCAAAAATAATGAAATATACTGGGGATATTAAATTTGATTCAACAAAACCAGATGGAATGATGAGAAGAACATGTAATAGCAAAAAAATAATCGATTTGGGATGGCGCCCATTAGTGTCTCTTGAAAGCGGACTTGAAGAAATGTGTGAGTGGTATTGTCGTTATGGAAAATAGGAAAAATTTCGCAACATATGGAATAATAGAGGATGCATTATATCTAATTGATGATTCAGTAAAATTAGAAATATATAAAAAAATTTGTCAATCAAGAGAATTTGATATGCAAGTTATTAAAGCTGTAACTGAATGTAGAATAGTTGCTCCTGTGTATTTGTCTTTAGGACAAGAATCAGTTGCGGCTTCGATTGCTGATTTAATACGTGACTATTATATTTTTGCAGGCCATAGAGCCCACGATTTATATATATGTTTGGGAGCAGATTTAAAAATGTTTCGGGATGAATTATTGGGTTTATCTAGCGGATTTAGCAAAGGAAGGGCTGGTTCGAGTTGCTTAAAGTATATAGCAGACGGCATCAAACTAATGCCACATCATGGGTTAATAGGGGAGCAGGTGCCTCAAGCGGTGGGGGCGGCATTTTCTACAGGAGAGCCGATTGTAACATTTTTTGGTGATGGCGCAGCTGAAGAAGATTATGTCCTTGAATCTCTGGGAATAGCAACGACACATAAGTTGCCAATATTGTTTATCTGCATAGACAATGATTTGTCTATTCTTACAACTAAAGAAATACGGCGCACATGGAGTATAACAAAAATTGCCCAAGCATTTGGTATTGATAATGCTTATGATATAACAGATGATCCATGGACCGTTAGAACAATTGTAGGAAAGTGGGATGGAAATGGCCCAATGTTAGTTAACTGTAATGTGTGTAGAGAAAGGTGGCATTCTGGCGTAGGAATTGATGGGCCAAGGGATTGGGAAAGGAATGTTATTGTAAAAAGGCAATTGGAAAATATTTTTGGCAAAACAATGATTGAGGAAATTGAAGAAGAATCAAGAAAAGAGATGCAGGATTTATGGAGAATTTGACTTTAGGAGAAACTATCAAGGAAATCACAAAAGCACACCTTGAAAGTGGGCAAGGTGTGCTTTTAGGACAGTGTATAACGGCTGTTGGTTGGGTTAATGGTACAGTACCTAATTGTGAAAATATTATAGAACTACCAATGACAGATGTGGCAGGTGCCGGTATCGCAGTAGGTATTGCACTAACAGGAAAACGTCCAATTTTTGTTTTGCGATTTCAAGATTTTTTTACGTTAAATTGCAATCAATTTGTTCATTTTGCAGCAATTTGCAAGCAGCTTCATGATATCAGTGTTCCAGTTTTCATTAGAAGTATTTCAATGGATAATGCTGGCCCAGTTCATTCAATTGTATTGCATAATATTCCCATGTATTTTCCGGGATTTGTTGTTATGGCTCCGATAACTCCTATGGAATATAAAAAAACGTGGGAGTATTATGTCAATCATGATGATCCAATATATGTTAGTGAGCATCGTCGATGCTATCCAATAAACTATGAAATGAAAGATGAAGTAATACCAGAATCTGATATAATAGTATATGGAATTTCTGATACAAGGATTGATGTAAATATTGCTGTTAGTGAATTGCGAAATGAGGGCTATACAATATCTGTGATGCATATTTTCCAGCTAAAACCTTTTGATATTGAGTATTACGCAAAGCCATTAAAAAACATAAAAAATGGGTTAGTGATTGATAATGGGTTTCCGATATGTGGGACAGCAAGAAACTTTGCTTATGAATTAATGGAACACTCAAATGCCAGAGTATACGCCCTATCGTGTGAAGATAAGATAAAAAGTTTTAAACCAGAAGAAAAGAACGCAACTCCGACAGCCGATGTTATTTATGAGAAAATCAAGTCGATTTTGAGGTCACAAAATGAATAACAAATTGAAAGTTGGAATAATTGGAACTGGAAACATCGGCACTGATTTATTACTAAAAATAAGTAAGTCGGATTTGTTAGAGCCAGTCGTGTTTATTGGGCGACGGGATGATTCCCCAGGGATTTCTATTGCAAAAAAAATGGGTATTGCAACTTCAACTAACTCAATTCAGGAAATAATTGATCATCCCAATATGTGTGAATTAATATTTGATGCAACAACAGCAAAAGTACACATAAAAAATGCAGAAATATTAAAACGATTAAACATTGTTGCTATAGATTTAACTCCTGCACGAGTAGGTAGAATGTGTGTCCCTTCCGTAAATATTGAGGAATGCATAGGAGAAAAAAACATTAATATGGTTACTTGTGGTGGTCAAGGTACGATTCCTATCATTTCGGCTATAAAAAAAACCGGATGTATAATTGATTATGTTGAGATAGTTGCAAGTATTGCTTCTAAATCAGCAGGGCAAGGAACGAGGCAAAACATTGACGAATTTACACAAACTACAAAAGAGGCAATATGTGAAATTTGTAATATTGAAAATTCAAAGGCTATTATTACACTTAATCCTGCCGAACCCCCCAAAAAAATGCATAATACAATTTTTATGAAAATTCAAAATCCAGATATGAATAAAATAAGGGAATCGGTATCTCTTATGGAGGAATCAGTACAACGTTATGTGTCGGGTTACAAGGTTGTGATGGAACCACTTCAGGAAAACGGTCGCATTACAACAATGATTGAGGTAACAGGGGCTGGAGATTATTTGCCCAAGTATGCTGGTAATTTGGATATCATTTCAAGCGCTGCCGTATGTGTTGCAGAGTCAATAGCTAAAGTCAGAGTGATGAGGTGAAAAATGATTTTTTTTGATTCGACCTTGAGGGATGGGTCTCACGCAGTAAAACATCAACTTACAGAACAAAATATTATTGATTATTGCACAAACATTGATTCAGCAGGCATGCATGTTGTTATCGTGGGTCATGGCAATGGGCTAGGGGCTTCGTCATTAAATGTCGGAATATCGTTACTTGATGATAGGACTATGTTGCGTACGGCAAAACAATATTTAAAGGAAACGAAACTAGGTGCTTTTTTATTACCAGGTTTTGGAACAATTAAAGATAATTTATTGCCAGCCTTTGATGATGGGGTGGATTTGGTGTGTGTTGCTGCGCATTGTACTGAAGCAGATATTACAGCACAGCATATTGAATTTGCAAAGCAAAATAATAAAGAAGCCTATGGTGTGTTAATGATGCAGCACACTGTTTCTGACAATGAAATATTAATGGAGGCGAAAAAAATGGAATCATATGGAGCGGATGGAATAATACTAATGGATTCCGCAGGAGCATCACTTCCAAATATGGTTTCAAAGCGGGTATCATTTTTAAAAGATAATCTAATCATACCTATCGGTTTTCATGCACATAATAATCTCGGAATGGCCGTTGCTAATACTGTTGCGGCAATTGAAGCTGGGGCTGATATTGTCGATGGAACAACAAGAGGTTTTGGGGCCGGCGCTGGGAATTGTCAACTAGAAGTTGTAATAGCGGTTTTGGAAAAAATGGGATATAAAACTGGGATGAATTTGTATAAGGTTATGGATGCAGGTGACGATGTTGTATCGAAGTTTTCATTAAAAAACCAAGGAATTTCCGGAATCAATTTAATTAGTGGTATTGCAGGGGTATTTTCATCATATGCACATCATGTTGAGGATGCTTCTAAAACATTTAATGTTGATTATAGAGATATTTTTATCGAAATGGGTAAATTACATACGGTCGGAGGACAAGAGGATATTGTTGTTGAGGTTGCCCATAAGTTATCTCAAATGAATAGGGGTTAAAAACGTGAATAATAGTATTATCTATGAAGATGTAAAAAAAATTGTTGATTCAGTTGATTTGTCACCACTATCTGGAAAAGAAATACTCATTACAGGGGCAACTGGATTAGTTGGAACCTATATTCTTTTTTCTATTAACGAATTAATAGAACGTGGTGTATCCATTAAGAAAGTCCATGCTTTAACAGTAAACGGCTTGCCAGATCATCTTAAGGAAATTGAAAAGAATGAATGGATAAGTATTATAAAGGCAGACTTGTCTAACGATAGTGCTTGTGATAGATTGCCATGTGCAGATTACATAATTCATGCGGCTGGTTATGGGCAACCTGCAAAGTTTATTGTTGATGAATCAAGAACCATTAAATTGAATACAGTTGTATTATTTAAATTATTCGACAAAATAAAAGAAAATGGTAGTTTGGTATTTATTAGTTCAAGTGGGATTTACAATGGCCTACAAAAGGATGTTTATACAGAAGAGGATGTTGGAACAACGAACACAATGCATCCAAGAGCATGCTATATAGAAGGTAAACGTTGTGGGGAAGCAATTTGCAATGCTTTTCGAAAAAAAGGAATAAATGCCAAATCTATTAGATTATCATATACTTATGGTCCAGGCATACGTAGAGGGGATAAACGGGTACTATATGATTTTATAGATAAAGGGATCAATGGTAGAATTGGGATGTTTGATAAGGGAGATGCACAACGTAGGTATTGCTATGTATCTGATGTGGTGGAAATTCTTTTTAATGTTCTTTTATATGGGAAAGAGCCAATATACAATGTTGGAGGTACAGAAGATATAACTGTAAAAGAACTGGCAATAACAATTGGAAAATTATTGCATTGTCCTGTGATTGAACCGCAAGTAGAATCGCCGATTCCTGGTAATGCTGCAATGGAAAGATTGGATATCTCAAAAATTAAGAAAGAATTTTCAAAAAGTGAGTTTATTCCGTATGATATTGGAATTAAAAGAACAATAGAATGGATGCAAACGAATTATTATAATAAATAAGTGTTAATTATTATGTCAAATTGAATGCATCGTCGTTAATAGTAAAATTTCATTTTAATTATTAGTAATTGTTTTAATGAAGTTGATATGATATTTTTATGAAACCATGAGGCTAATCCTTTTATCCGGCGGATCCGGAACGCGCCTGTGGCCGCTTTCCAATGATGTCCGCTCAAAACAATTTTTAAAGATTTTCAGAACAGCAGATGGCAAACATGAATCTATGGTGCAGAGAATGTATCGTATGATTAAAGATGTTGATTCGGATGCTTCTGTTATTATTGCCACATCGCAAAACCAAGTAAACTCAATACAGAGTCAGCTCGGGGAAGATGTGGGTATTTCCGTTGAGCCTTGCCGCCGGGATACCTTTCCCGCCATTGCTTTGGCAACTACGTATTTGCACGATGTTAAAGGCGTCAGTCTTGATAAAAGTATAGTTGTCTGTCCGGTTGATCCGTTGGTTGAAAAGGGATATTTTGAAACGCTGAAGCTTTTGTCGGATGCTACAGACCTTGCAAATCTTACGCTTATGGGAATTGAGCCGACATATCCTTCTGCAAAGTACGGATATATTATTCCCAATGCAGATGGCAGCGTAAAGGAATTTAAGGAAAAACCATCAGAAGAAGCGGCTGCTGAATATATAAAGCAGGGAGCCCTTTGGAACGGCGGTGTATTTGCATACAAGATGAGTTATCTTCTTGATAAGGCCAAAGAACTTTGCGGCACTGCTGTTTATCAGGAACTTTATGATAACTATGAAAACTTGCCGAAGATAAGCTTCGACTATGCTGTTGCAGAGCATGAGAAGGATATCAAGGTTATAAAGTATTCCGGAGAATGGAAGGATCTTGGTACATGGAATACACTGACAGAGGCAATGAGCGAGGAGACATCCGGAAATGTTGTTCTGGGTGAAAATTGTCAGAATGTTCATGTTGTAAATGAACTAAGTCTTCCGCTTGTTGCACTTGGAATGAAAGATGCCGCAATTGTTGCAACGCCGGATGGGATTCTTGTAACGGACAAAGCTGCAAGCTCGTATCTTAAGGATTACGTTCCTAAGCAGCGTCCGATGTACGAGAAGCGCCGGTGGGGAGAATACAAGGTACTGGATTACAAAGTGTCAGAGGATGGTGAAAACTGTCTTACAAAGGAACTGATTATTTCCGAAAGAAAGCACATCAGCTACCAGCGGCATCAGCACAGAACTGAAATCTGGACCTTTGTGAAAGGCGAAGGAACGCTCATTCTGGAAGGAAAGGCAAGCAAAGTCAAACGCGGGGATGTTGCGTACATCAAGCCGATGATGATGCATGCTATTAAAGCCGATACAGAGCTGAGATTCATAGAAGTTCAGGTTGGAGACGAACTGACAGAAGAAGACATAGAAAGATTTGATTGGGAGTGGTGATGAACCACGCCCCTATATGTTGACGTTTCGGCTCCAGGTTGATTTGGCAAAAAATTTGCCGATTGCACTCGGGGTAAAAATTGCAACGGTTTCCTTCTATGCCGCCGGAGCCGGAATCCACACGAATGCGGATAGGAAATAATGTCAAAAGAAATACGAAGGAGATTTTTATGAGCAAGATTAAAGATATAAGCCTTGCTCCGTCGGGCAAAATGAAAATAGACTGGGTAGAGCGCAATATGCCCCTTCTCAGGGACATCAATGAAGAGTTTAAAAGAACCAAGCCCTTTAAAGGACTTAAGGTTGCGCTGTCGGTTCATATGGAAGCAAAGACAGCATACCTTTGCCTTTGTATGAAAAACGGCGGAGCCGAAATGTATGCTACAGGCTGCAATCCTCTTTCAACTCAGGACGATGTTGCGGCAGCAGTTGCAGCAGAGGGCATAGAAGTATTTGCAGTTCGCGGCTGCACCATGGAAGAATACGAAGCAAATCTTTGCAAGGTACTTGAAGCAGGCCCCAATATCATCATAGATGACGGAGGAGATCTTGTTCACCTTATGCATACAAAGTACAGGGATCTTCTTCCAAATGTAATAGGCGGATGCGAAGAAACCACAACAGGTATCCACAGGTTAAAAGCCCTTGACAGAGACGGTAAGCTGGCTTTTCCCATGGTTATGGTAAACGAAGCAGACTGCAAGCACATGTTTGACAACAGATACGGAACAGGTCAATCCGTATGGAATGCCATAAACAAGAATACAAATCTGATAGTTGCAGGAAAGAACGTTGTGGTTGCAGGCTACGGCTGGTGCGGCAAGGGCGTATCAATGAGAGCAAAGGGCCTGGGAGCAAAGGTAATTGTAACCGAAGTAAACCCCGTAAGAGCTCTGGAAGCCCATATGGACGGCTTTGAAGTAATGAATATGGATCAGGCGGCAGAGGCAGGTGATATATTCGTAACAGTAACAGGCTGCGATAATGTAATCACACCAAAGCACTTCGAGAAAATAAAAGACGGAGCAATACTTTGCAACGCAGGGCACTTTGATGTTGAGGTTGACGTTGCATCACTTCGAAAGATGGCAGTTAAAACATATCAGGCAAGAGAAAACGTTGAAGGCTTTGTGCTTGAAAACGGAAAGACGCTCTTTGTAATAGGCGAGGGCAGACTTGTAAACCTTGCGGCAGGAGACGGGCATCCTGCAGAGATAATGGATATGAGTTTTGCAATTCAGGCACTTTCAGCAGAGTGGCTTGCAAAGCATAAGAACAAGCTTAAGCCGGGCGTAGTCCCCGTACCTGAAGAAATAGACAGGGCTGTTGCAGAAAGAAAGCTTGCAACACTCGGCTGCAAGATAGATCTACTTACGGATGAACAGAAGGAATACCTGGGAATGTAGGAAGCTTCTTTTGCAGTAGATTGTTGAACTCCTATGTGCAATATCGTTTCGACTCCGGCTCGAATTGGCAACAACATTGATTTACTATGTATTTTTTGTTAAAATATACATAGTAAGAGAGGCTTGCTATGCATAGATTTGATTATTCCTTCTTAAAAACCGCATCATTTGAAAATCTTTTTAACTTATCTTTGATAATTGCAGATCTAAAGGCGAAAGAAGATTTCAGGCATCTTCAATATCCTGACAGTTTCGAAAGGCTAAGAAAAAATGCAATTGTATTGTCTGTTAAAGGCAGTAACGCAATAGAGGGGATCGTTACAAGTGATGACAGACTTGATAAAATACTTTCAGGAGAAAAGCCTTCATCGCACGACGAATTTGAACTTTTAGGATATAAGGATGCATTAAATTTAATTCATGAGAACAGCGACACTTTAGATTTAACAAAGGATTTAATTTTAAAGCTGCATTCGCTGATCGAAGCTCAGAGTCATCCTATTGATGCCGGAAAACTAAAAGACAGAGATAATTTCATTATGGAAATACAAAAGGACGGAAGCCGCAGTGTTCGTTTTAAGCCGGTTAGCGCCGGGGATTGTGAATATGCTTTGGATCAGATGATACTTGCATATTATGCAGCCAGACAGGATGATTCCATTCCTCAGTTGCTTCTGATTCCGTGTGTGGTTTTTGATTTTTTATGTATTCATCCGTTTAACGACGGTAACGGCAGAGTTTCAAGACTTCTCACAGTATTACTTTTATATATCAGCGGATATGACATTGTAAAATATATTTCCTTCGAAAATAAGATCAATGAATACAAGGAAAATTATTACGAGGCACTGCGGGCATCATCTGACAAATGGTATGACAACGAAAACGATTATTACCCAGTTTTAATCAACTTTCTCCGGACATTGTACCAATGCTATAAGGACGTAGATGATGCATTTATGGAATTGGATTTAAAAAAAGCAAAGAAAAATGCCAGGGTAGAATCAATTGTTTGCAATGCCATTGTGCCTATTTCAACAGCTGAAATTGCGAAGAAGCTTCCGGATGTGAGTATTGAAACAATTACGAAAACTTTGCACAAATTAATGCAAAGCGGAAAGATTCAAAAAATCGGTACCTATAAGAATGCAAGATATATTAAGGCAAAATAAGTAAATATCAGAGGAAAGCATATGCTGATGCGGATTTGTCGGTGGTTTTGCTTAGGTACTTTAACCCTGTCGGTGCGTACGAGGGCGGCCTTTTGGGGGAGAATCCGAATGGGTTCCGAATAACCTGATGCCGTACATTACCCAGGTGGCAGCAGGAATAAGAGAAAGGTCTTTTGTGAAATGTGCGCATAATCAAAAATTCTATGGTTTATAACTTGCGTATAATCAAAAAAACGGGTTATAATGTGCGTATAATCAAAGAAAATGGTTTAAAGCCTGCGCATAATCAAAAATAGTTAAACGGAGACCTGATATGATCTTAAGAAGAAAAATTTATAATAACCTATTAGAATGGAAAAACCAATCCAATGGTTCTAAAGCTTTGCTAATTGAAGGTGCAAGACGAATTGGGAAATCAACAATTTGCGAAGAATTTGGCAAGACAAGAATCGGGGAAGCTTACATTATCCATCCAAAGAATCTTATTCCTGCTCCGGAGAAGCAGTTGTAAAATCAATAACTCAAAGACCGGCGATTTCCCGCCGGTCTTTTTTGCTATATATGATATATTTTTGAAAGGAGAATATTTTTATATTAGCTTTTTATTCAGTTTTGAGCTTGTCATTATTTTTATAGGTTTCTTATGTTTTTATTCAGTTTTATTTTTCGTCTTTTTCGCTTTTAGTCATTTCCTGACCGCAGCATGTTGGTGTAACACCGCTGTCGTCAACAACCTTTAATACGTTGCCGCAGATCTCACATGTGTAATATTTGCATGTCATTTTTGTCACCTCCTTTCCATGTTTTTCCGCTTGCACTCAGAGCAGATTTTGCAAAAGCCGCAATTTCCGCTCCGGGTGGATTTCTCAATTCAGGCAAGTACCATCCGGAATTCCGAAATCCAGTTTATTATTTTTGAAACGATTATTATTATCGCAATCGTTATTACATTTGTTATAAGCCTGTCGGATGTAATAGCGTAGAAATTGTTTGTCAGATATGTTCCAAGCACCATTTGCGAGAAGTACAGCTCCAGCGTTATGCTGCCGAAATGTTTGATCGTATCCGCAACAAATTCTGAAAAAGCCCGTTCTTCCGGGAGACCCTGTTCTTTAAATACTTTTTTCGGAATTACCCGTATTGTGTTTTTATCCTCAAGCTTTTGACCAAGCCAATCCACCAGAATGACCGTTCCGAGCATTGTCGGAATTCCCGCCAGATAAAATGTATCCTTAAACGGAACGCTTAGCTTGTTGACATATCCGAACTTGTAAACCAGCGCCGTTCCGACCGCCAGCAGCACGGCCCCGAGTATCGGTTTAAGCGGCTCGTTCTGCGGTGCCATCGGGTCGAGGTCTTGTTCGCACTTGCCGAAGATCCCGCCTGCATAGGCTCCGAGGATAATGGCCGGAATTCTGAAGAGGAATATCCCCAGACTCTGTGTAGGATTAAGGAATCCAAGGATCAGGTATGTGATGCACGCCCAGCCGATGACAAGCAGCGGAAAGGCCAAAACCGGGGCTTTGCGGCAAAGCTTATAAAGCGGCGGAAAGAGCAGATATACCACCATGATGGCCGGCAGGAACCAGATAAAATGGCCCAGCGCCCAGGCTATGATAAACAGCGGTAAAATCTTTAAGGCTCTGTTTTTTATAAAAGCCCTGTAGTTTTCGACCGGCCTTAATACCAGCGAATAAGCTGACAGGAAGAAGAAAATATCTACTCCGCTGTAGGTAGAGGCAATCAAAAACCTCTCTACGCCGGCCGCTGCTGTTCCGTATTTAAATACCGGGATCCAGCAGTGATACAAAAGTATCTGCAACGCTGCCGCTGCAGCGATATATTTTTTAGTATTTCTGATCCTCATCTCTAATCCCCATTTCCCCTGATTTGCAATTTGCGCTTGCGATTTCTGCTCGAAGCAGCTTTTGCGGTACTGACTTCCGTGCCGATTGAACCCGGAGTGAATTTCGCAAAATTATTCTTCAAATCTGGAATTATTTTCACTAAAGAATTGCATTTCCGTTCCGTCGAGCTTTGGCGCAAGTGTCTTAAAGTTGTTTAAAATGTCGTCGGCTGTATTCTTGTAGGACATTATCAGTACAACATAGTTGTCTGTGTACGCCACATCCACCACCTCGGAGCCCACACAGAGCCACTTGTTCGGGTCAGCTTTGCCTGCGATCTCGGTCGCAAGGTCAAGGCCGTTTGATTTATCCGTTTTGATTACCACAAGCGAGTGCGCCGTGATGTTTACCAATGCATCGGCAGCAACTGCCTGATAGTCCTCGCTGTACGGTGCAAAGGCAAAGCCCTCGAAATTGGTCTTGTCAAGCGGAATAATCTCGTACGCCGGAACATCCACATCCTTGCAAAGCGCCTCGACGATCTCGTCTAAAGACATTTTGTCCGGCCCACTGACGGCGCCGCCTCCACCCCCTGTGCCTTCGCCGACATCCCCGCCTGCGCCATTCGGCGAGCAGGCGGAGAGCGCCATAACAAGCACTGCTGTTGTAATTACAATTGCCAGATACACATTTGTAAGTCTGTTTCTCTTCTTTTCAAATTTACTCATTTTCTCTGATCCCCCTTTTGATTTTTTGCAGATTTCACTCTAAGATGAAATCGGAACTGCACTTCGGGTTCTGAACAAAATATAAATTGTAAATCCCGTAGTTATCAGAAACGCCCCTATTACCACAGCAGTTATCAGCGGATATTTCCCCGCAAGCAGGCTTGGCGCAAGCTGTCTGTAGGCTATGCCTGCCAGAGCAATTATTCCCGCTGCGCCGTAGACCCAGTCCTTTCTGGTCAACAGCACGGCTGCATACACCAACGCCGCAATTATCAGCATGCTTATTGCAATGCTTTGCATTGTTTTTGAAAACCCGTCGGCACCGAAGCTTACAAGCATCACCATCAGGTTTGCAAGGGTTGCCACCGTGATCCATCCGGCGTAGAGGCTGAAACCTGCGGTAAACAGCGTTATGCCGCCTGCCCGGCCCACGATCATCACCAGCGATGTCAAAAGTCCCAGCATCATTATCATGGACGCCCATATCAGACCAAAATGCCAGGTCAGGATCCAGCCGATGTTAAACAAACAACTGATCCAGAACCAGTTTCCGATGGCGCCGGCAACGCCCCGCACATCAGAACTTATCAGCGAGCCGATCAGGAAAATCAGCACCAGCGTGTAGATCACGCCCCATATAGAAAACGTCCACCCTGCCGGTGTTAATACATTTGGATAGCGCTCCGATACCCCCTGCGGTGTTATTCCTCCGATTTTGCCAAACGTAGCCAGCCCGTTGACCGCCATCATTGCGATCCCTGCCAGCAAATTTATCAATGTTAATCCCATTTTCTTTCCCTCCCATTTTGAAGTTTCCCCCTGAGTTTAATGTTTTGCCGTTTCGACACCGAGTCGATTTGGCAGCTTATAAGTTTTCTGTTGCCCACAGCTTGTGCAGATTGCAATAGCAGTAAGCCTTGATAGGCTTTTCCCCTTTGCAAAGGCAGAAGACTGCCTCCGGAATATCCCCCGGATCTAAAAACCTTGTGTATGTGCCGCAGTTTGTCAGAAGCACCACCCATTCGATGTAATGATCATCTGTCATCGGATGGGCAGTCTTTCCGATCCTTACTGTCACATAGGTTTCGCAGCATCCTTTCTTGGTAAACCTTGTTCCGCTGCAGGGATCATTCGGCAAATTCATATGCTCCACATTTACGACCGGCACATGCTTTTCCGCAGCGCCATCCTTAGAGTTTGCTTTTAAAAGCACCATTGTTTCTCCGCAGCAGCTTGGGCTTGTCTGACCATCATACTGAAAGATAGTCAGATTTCCGCAGTGCGGGCAGTAGAAAAATCTTAAATCCATTTTTCCCTCCTTACTCAGATCTGTTGCCGGCTTTACTATCAGCAATATATAAAGCGGCGGAGTTGTCTCCGATCAGCTCAAGAAGCTCCAGCATATCGCGGGCATTGGTTTCTTCTTCGGCCTGTTCTGCAATAAACCAATCAAGGAAGTTCATTGTCCTGTAGTCTGATGCTTTAACAGCTTCATCATATATAGTGTTGATCAGGCGTGTTATATGCTTTTCGTGGCTTAAGCCCTGCTTTGCAATTGCCAGACGTTTTGCTTCATCATCACCGGCGTTGTCGACGTCCTGTGTGCTCGGCGCATCAATGGCTGTAAGTTCAATGAAGCAGCCCTGATCCTGCATGTAATCGTAGAACTTCATTGCGTGCTTCAATTCTTCTTCTGCCTGAACCTTGTACCAGTTTGCAAAGCCCTTAAGCCCTTCGCAGTCAAAATGCTTTGCAAAGTCCAGATACAGGTATGCGGAGTAGATTTCCGCGTTGATCTGCTTGTTCAGCAGATTGCAGATTTTTTCGTTTGTCATTTTCCCGATTCCTCCTTTTTCTTATTGTTGCATTTGCAACCATCTTGCTATCTTTCTACTTTGTGATATAATTAACAGGGATCCCTTGTGCCTTTATCTTATCCGCTTATGGCGTAAGCGCAAGAGGTCATAAACGAGTTTTCGGCCAGCACAAGCGAAGCCGAAACAAGCCAAAGTCCAATCACAAATGAATTACCAAAGGAGCGCAAACGAAGTGGGAAAAGAAAACAATCAAAGTCAGGCAATAATGAGCATGGTCCCGGGAGAAATGATTAAGTGGTGCAAGGAGCGTAAAACCCTTCTCGGCATTTCCAATCAAAAGCTTGCCGAACTCTCCGGCGTGCCTCTCGGCACGGTCGACCGTATCCTCTCAGGCAGTTACAACGAATTTCGCTACAGCTCCATCCAGCCGATAGTTGCCGTACTGATCGG
Organism: Anaerovoracaceae bacterium; assembly: GCA_045616985.1. GTDB lineage: Bacteria > Bacillota > Clostridia > Peptostreptococcales > Anaerovoracaceae > RUG13409. The sequence continues at coordinate 11,880 of JAZLHU010000024.1, read as the reverse complement.
TATCAACGAGTCGACCCCGGCACCTGAGGAAATAAAGGAAGATATCAAAAAAGACGAAGGTCAGTATTATTACGACACCATCGAAGGCTACCGTCTTATCGTTTCTGAAAAGAACCGCGAAATAGAGCAGTTGATAAGCCGCTACGAAGCCGCAGCCCGTGAAATAAAATTCCTGCAGGCAGAAATCGAAAAGAAGCAATGCAACCTCGAAGCTCAGCTTGAAAACTGCCGTTGGCTGCAAAGCCTTGTGGATGAACTCAGAAAAGGAAAGTAAATACCGGAAACGTAAAAATTGCCGATTGTACCCCGAGTGCGATCGGCAATTTTTTATTTCTTTCCGGCTCCGCCGACTTTGAGGGTGCAAAAGCTTAGGACTGAAATGTAAAATTAATTTTACAAAAAAGGAGGTCCATTATGAAAACATTAAATTGCACTTTTACAGAGTTCGAAAGATTATGGGAGGAGAACTGGCTGAAAAAACGGGATATAACTCCGCGTGTACGGGAAGATTATCTGTGTATCATGCGCACACACGTGATCCCAAGCTTTGACGGGAAGAGCTTAAAGCAGATTTCCCCGTTTGATATAGATGGTTTGGTAAATGATATGGTATGCAAGGCGTATTCGCCAAAGACGATCAAAAATGTTTTTTCCGTGCTGAATTGTACTTTTGAGTATGCATACAGAAAAGGCTTTGTTGAAGAAAATCCATGCAGCAGAGCGGATGATCTTCCCGCCATTCGTAAGAGCCGCGATATACGCTGCTTTAGCCTGGAAGAAACAAAAAGCTTTCTGCAGGCGCTGGAAGATGAACCACTGACATACAAAGCATTTTTCACACTTGCCGTATTTGGCGGGTTCAGGCGCGGCGAGCTTTGCGCTCTTACATGGGAAGATGTTGATTTTGAAAATTCCTGTATCCATATACGCCATGCAATGAGCAGGTACGGCGGCGAAGAACATATAAAGGAGCCAAAGACTGCATCCGGTATCAGAACCGTAGTGCTGCCTAAGTGCTGTTTTGATATTCTGAGGGAAATAAGAAATTCGGCTCGAAAAGGAGAGCCGGTAAAGGGCAAGCAAGCTTTTGTCTTTACAAAAGCCCGTTCAGCCGAGCCGTTGTCCCTGCAGCAGCCGACAAGTGAGTTCAGAAAGCTCCTTGCTCACAACCCGGAGCTTCCGCCTGTTCGTCTTCACGATCTTCGCCACACATCCGCCAGTCTGCTTCTTGCAAGCGGCATAGATATTGAAACAATCTCTCACAGACTCGGCCACAGTAAACCATCCGTCACACTGGACATCTACGGTCACGCTCTCCCCGAGATAGACCGCGCTGCCGCCGACAAACTTGCGCGGCTTCTGGAGTTTAACAACAAGAACATTGTTAAGGCAGAAGATCCGGCATTTACAGAAAAAACCTGAGGAAAAGTAAAATTACCCGCAAAATTTACCAGTATTTGCCATTTTTCCGCCTCAAATATTACAGGAATATTACAATTAGGTTAAAACCCCTTAAAACCGCATTAAAAGGCTTGATTTAGGGTAAAAATTTGGGTAAAATCAATGCCGTAAAGGGGAACCCCTGCGCTTTTGATGTGCAAACATCAAAAGTTTGCGGGATACAAACCCGAAAACAAACCGGAATATCTTCGGATGGGGAAGGTGATCCGGGCACCTAATTATTTATTTAGGCCCCATCTGATAGTTATAACTTAGGAGGTTATAGAATGAAGAAAGTACTTTCATTTGTATTAGTACTCGCTATGATCCTTGGCTGCACATCTATGGCATTTGCTGCATATAAGGATCAGGCTGACGTTACTAATACAGAAGCAGTTGCTGTTCTCAGTGCCGTAGGCGTTTTCGCAGGCGATAACAACGGCAACATGAATCCAAAGCAAATTCTTACAAGAGCAGAAGCCTGCACTATCGTTGCAAGACTTATGCTCGGTACTGCAAAAGCAGATAAGCAGACAGCAACAGTAGCTCCTTTCAAGGATGTTCCTGCTGACAACTGGGCTGCAGGATACATTTCCTACTGCGCATCCAAGGGAATCGTTGGCGGTATCGGCAACGGCGAATTCAACCCGACAGGAACACTTAAGGTCGGCGAATTCGGAAAGATGCTCCTTTGCGCTCTCGGCTACGATGCAACAGTTGAAGGACTTGTTGGTGAAGATTGGGCTAACAACACAAGCACTCTTATGAATACAGCCGGAATCGAAGTTGATGAAGCTAATAATGAGGATTGTGCAAGAGAAGTTGCTGCACAGCTTGCACTCAGTGCACTTGAGGCTGACTGCGTACAGTACGAAAGCGCAGGCGCAAGCATTTCCGTTGGCGGAACAGTAATCGAATTCGGTAAGGGTTCTGCACAGAAGGTAAGCGCTCTCAGAAAGTCCGGTATTGAAGTTACATACAAGACAACAAGTGACGGCGCTCTCCAGCTTATAGAAAAGCTTTACGGAGATGATTTAACGGTTGTTGCAAACGATGTAGATTCCTTCGGACGTCCGGGTACAACATGGAAATACAAGGGTGATGAAGTCGGTACATTCGGCGATGCTGCAAAGTTTACTTACACAGCGGAAGTAACAAAGACAACAATGGAGAAGAACCTTAAGGGCTACACCTTTGCTTCCCTTGTTGCTATTACAACAAGCAGCGCTGTTACACAGACAACCGGTGAAGCTGTTGGATTCACAGCTGCTTCCCTTGCTGCTTTTACAGGCAACGGCAGAGTAGTTGAAGTATTTACAGATGCTAAGGAAATCACAAATATCGTAGTAATTGTACCGAAGTTCGCTGAAATCACCGCTGTTTCAACTGTAAAGGCTACAAGCAAGCACGGCGAATACACAAAGTACACGATTGACAGCGTTACAAGGAATGTTTATGCAACTGTAGTTGATGAAGACACAGATACGGACGAAGCTGTTCTTTACGGCGATTTCGCAAAGGGCGATAAGGTTACATACTTCAAGGATAAAGATAATATATTCTATGTATATCCGGTAAGCACTTTAACAGGTGCTGTTGAGTCCTATGCAAGCAATAAGACTTACACAATCGACGGCACAGGATATAAGCTTTCAACAGTAAGCGGTGCTGCAGCATCACTCACTGTTGATTCCAAGAAATCACAGGATTTCTATGTAGATAGCTATGGTTATATCATCAAGTCCTTCACCGAAGAAGAAACAAAGTATGCTTATGTTCAGAACGTTGAATCTCTGCTTAAGGTAGATGCTGACGGCATTGGCAAGCAGACAACATACGCAACACTCGTATTTACAGACGGAACAGTTGAAAAAGTTCAGGCAAATGATAACGGCCTTGCAAAGGGCAGCATTGTCGGATACACAGTAAACTCCAAGGATGTTTATACACTTACGAATGCCGCAGCTGATCTTGTTGATTATGCAAATGCATTGCCGGATGATGCCACAAGCGTTGGTGCTCTTCTTGCAAACACAAAGACCGTATACTATGTACTCGGATATGACTATGCGGACAGCAAGTATACATTCAACAAGACAGTAAAGACATACACAGGATACAAAAATGCTCCTGTATACAGCACAGCTTCGGTGGCAGCCGTAGAAACAAAGACTACAACAAAGGGAACAATCGACGTTGTATTCATTGATACACACACTGATGCAGTTGAAACAGGAAAGTATGTATATGTAAAGGGCACCCATACATATGACGGAAAGAACTATGAATATGATGTAATCGTTGCAGGCGAAGATACAACAATCAAGGCAGCAACTGCTGTTACTACAGTTGATGCACTCTACAGCAGCTTTGGTGATACATTCGTTCAGGCATCTGTATCCGGTCAGACAATCGAGAGCGTTGGCAACCTCGTATATATCGACGGAACAGCTGCGAATAAAACAATCGAAGATGATGCTCCGGTTTATCTCATCGACATCAACGATGACACGGTAGAAACACTTGAAGGAAGCGATCTTGATAATAATAAGATAAATGCTAATCCGTCAGGTCTGACAACCACACTCGGAGCTCGTGGTGTATACCTCGAACTCAGCGGAACTAAGGTTGTTGCAGTATACGTTCTCTTCAACTCTGAAGACTAATTTAAACTGCTGAACAAAAACTTATCCGAAAGGGTATAATAAATCGGAAGGTCCAAACTGCCCCGCCCCATAGGGAAACGAAGTGAACCGGGGGGTAAGCAGTACGGCAAAATTGAAAGAGGGACGAGGCTTAGATGCTACGTCCCTCTTTTCATGTCCTTTGCGTAGTTTCTCAAAAAACTACCCATGCGACCCTATCGCAGGTAGTAGAGCAGATTCGCGAAAGCAATGAAACAAACCGGTTCCCATAGTGAATACAGACACTTTTCTGTGATATGCAAAGTGCAACGGTGATTGTGCCGTTGCACTTTTTACGGATAGAAAGGGTTTTTCGGAAGGTTTGCTCCGGATTCTATTCTATCCTGCCAGATTCTAACCTCTTCCCGATATTTCAGCATTTGAGTATCATCGGGATCAATACATAAAATATAGTTTATCCGACCTTCGAGATTTCTTAAATATGTTAGTTTTTTCGCCGATACCCCATCAGCGGGCTGACTCATACCGAAATCTTTTTTCTGCCCCGTGTACATGATGTGTGATTCGATGCCGAATTTTCTACAATAGTACATCTCCTGACGAATTTTTCTTCGGTATTCAGACGGAGCTTGCGGCGTCTCGTTTACAACCACACCTGTGACGATCTGGCGTCGCCCTTTATAGATTATCTGCGCCTTTGCCTCATTCAAACGCAAACGAGGATCCAGCGCTCTTTTTACCTTCTCAATCACAGCGTATGGATCGAACGCTCCGGAGAATGTCATATCGTCAGCATAGCGGGTATATGAAATATTATGGCGTCTGCAGTATTCCCCGATATAGTTATCGAATCCGCGCATATAGATATTTGCGATATACGGGGATGTCGGTGCTCCTTGCGGCAGGCACATATCACCATACTTTGCATCATCTAAGGGATAGCAGCACAGATGTACAAGCAAATGCTTCATTGGTTTCGGGTAGATGTCAAAAAGCCACGGGAAAAGCATTCCGTATCCTATACTTGAGAAAAAGCTTTTGATATCCAGTTTCAAAACTACGTCTTTGCCGACATGGGGCTCAGCATTCTTTAGCACGGATGCCCCGGGCTTATATGCCGTCGCATAGTTCGACACTTGGTATTTGCTCAACACATTGTGTAATATCCATCTCTGAATATACTTCAGTTCATTGCTTGGTACTTGCAGCGTTCTATATGTTCCATCTCTTTTGGGAATATGAATCGTCTTATAGAAGTCTTTCAGATGATTCGAAATCCAATAGATTTGACGGACTCTGTCGTTATGCGTACATTGACTTGATGTGGGCCACAAAGCGTCAACAAATTGATGGATCGTGGGAATGAATGCCATTTCATTTTCGAGCACAATATGATCCACATAGCGCATAAATTCCGGAAAACCGTCGAACTGTCTGAGAAGCGGGAAATCCCAGGGCTTTAACTCGATTTTGCTTGAATTTACCATAGAATGTGACGGGGCGGCACCCAAAAGGTGATAGCTGCGAAGTAGCCTGCGCCAGCATGCGGCGGGCGCGATGTGAAGACTAACTGATAATACAACCGCGACTCGCGGATGCACATGATGTCGGAAAAACGAATCATGAAATGCTGCCGCCCCGTCTAATCCTCCTTACATCGGATTCTACCGTATTCTATGAGTCAAAAATGTCCCATGGCGGATAGAAGAATTGCTTATAGAATTATCCTGTCGGGCTGTCGATGAAGCAACACGGCTGTTCATCGTTTCTTCTATTTTGGAGTTTCAATGCAATTATACTGTCCGCAGTATGGACATCTGTTTACCGCTTTTAGCTTCGGGTAATTGCCATTACCCTGTATGGCACATTTTTGACACCAGATTTTCCCGCATTTCTTGCATCTTTTCATATTTGCGCCAATTGTTTTACAGAATTCGCATTTCATGGTCTGCACCTCCTCCTGTACAAAAATTCAGCAGCGTTCTCGCAAATACCGGACATCAGAGAAGAGAAATCATACGCTGCACATCCTGATACAACTCCGCCAGCCTGTGATGATTCTTGATAGCTGTTTCGTCCATATACGACTTGGTATTATAATCCCACACCCACATGACTTTCGACCGGACAACATACCCTATTCCGTATTTCCTGTTCCCGTCAGCATAATACCATGCGACTTCACACACCGACGCAGAGTCATCACTGTCTTGGTAGATACGATATGTGACAGTTCCATCACAGAAACGGCGCTGTCTCTTTTGAATAAATCGGTATGGGCTGGATGACAACACCTGATTCGCTTTCTCAAATGTCAAGGAACCGTTTGAGGAAAAGCCATTATACCGTCTCATCGAAGAAAATATCCCGAATAGTTTTTTGCCGCCACCCTCCTCATTCCAATATGAGCTTGTGGGATGATAGACATACTCAATCAAATTGTCGCCCACTTCACCCTTTTGACGGCGGTATGAGTCGAACGCCTTTTTTGAAAGGAAAACCACCTTGCTTGGTTTCAATATACTCATTATTTGAGACAAAATGGAGGCGGATTGTTCTTCGTCTTCATTTGTCAGCGAGATCGAACTTCCGGAATAAGATGCCGGTCGCTGAAAATAATTGAAAAAAGCAAACGCGGTAAATGCCTCGCTGTCGTTAACTTCTGTTAATCCCCATGCCTCAATCAGCACCTTGGCGGGGTTACTGAACATGGCATATGCTTTGGAGCGCCGCCCTATGAGGTAGTTATGCACTACCCCTCTTGTATCAAAATTGGAAGGACACTCGAATAAGAAATCCTGCGTTGGATGATTATACCAATCCCGCAGTTGTTTTGTCTCATCGGATTCTTTATTACTGAGATAATGGCTTTCACCAAGTATCAATATCCCCGTTTCAGGATAGTGCCGTCCAATAAACGGCAACATTTCAGGGTGAAGCTGGAAATGAGGAATTGCGCTCAACTGGTCATCAAATTCTGTGAGGCTATCCCATTCTGTATCAAATATGACGGCCAAATTATTTACCCCCTTTACGTTATAGGAATGAAGCCTTATTTGCATTCCATGTCAGAGAAATCGTTCCTTTTCCAATAGGGCTTTTTACGAAGATTGCCTCCGCTTCGCCGGTGTTCCCGCCCGTATAGTAATCCTCGCGATAGAGCATAACCACATTGTCGATGATGTCAAAGCAATCCTGCATCGGCAAATCGCGCAGTCGCGGACGCTTGTTCTTCCGCCCATCAACCTTTCGTGAAACCTGAGATATGACCAAAACCGGAGAATGATGCCTTTGCGCATAATCCTTCAATTTCTCAAACATCTCTCGCAAGCCCTCGCCCTCATCAAACGGCACAAAGTCCAAAACCATAAGTGGGTCAGGAAGGGCTGATAGTTCCATCCGCGTTTCTAACGCATCCTTCAGCGATAAGAAAACGCAACACGGATTTTTGCCCCGAAGCGCAATTCGCTTAACGATGCAGTCAACTTCCTCGTACAGCGTCACATATGTGGACATAACCCTGCGGTTAGAAATATGAATCAGATCACAGGCAAGAGCAGTTTTTCCCATACCTGGGCGACCGGCAAGGACGGTGACCTGTCCGGGGAAAATGAAATCACGCAATTGGATTACACCATTCTCATTCGGGAGATGAGGGTATTTCTTCTCTGAATTCATGCCCACGTCTTACCCCTTTACTTCATTCACACCATAGTTGTTGATGGCACACTGCAAGTCTGCAAGGACATCCTTAACAAGAGATTCCGGCGACAGGATTCGCATATGTGGAGCATATTGTACCGCCCAAAGCCGCATAGCTTTCAGATTGGCCCTCACGTGCGCCGTCACCTCATCGCCATCGGCATTAGAAAATTCTACGTTCGTTCCAAACCAGTCGATCACATCATTGAGGATATAAGTTTTCATCCGAAAAGTGACAGGGACGCTCTCCCCAGAAAACATATAGATATGCTCCGCCATGTGCTGCGGGAGATTGATGCCGTGCTCCAGACCCTGTACGCTGTCCGCTTTCCGCGCAGCGTCATCCAGCAGTCGGATGTCTGTAATGCGGTCAAGCCGATAGTGGCTCACATTGCTGTGGGGATCAGTATTGCAGATGAGATAGTATCTGCCATTGGTTGCGGCTATCTGATAAGGACTTACGATGTATTCCTTGATGCCGCCCTCCCGATCTTCTCTCGGATGGAGCGTCTTATCAAGGCCAAAAGAATTATAGTGGAACGACACCTTTTTCCCTTGTGAAATCGCCTCGTCCAGCGTTTCGATGGTGTAGAAAAGCTGCCCGTTTTTCGGGACAGTTTCCGGCATCGTGCGGATATGTTTCACATGAGAACGGAAGTAGGTGTTGGAGAGGCCCTCCAGTTTTTCAACAAGCTCCTTGCACTGGCTGTAAGGAATATGCTTGGAAAAGAGCAGACCATCTATCAGCAGCCGCAGCTCACTGTCAGTGAAGTCGCGCACCAGATAGAAGTCGGACCAAATGTAGCTTTCCTCCAGTTCGCCGGTTTTGCTGTTCGGCACCATGCGGACAGACTCAGAATATTCGATCTCGTATCCGCAGTCCATGAGATTCAGAATATTCCGGCGTATAGTTTTCCGCTCAACGGTCATGTTGAACTCCGTTTTCAGGATATCAACGATGTCCTTCTGGCTTAGACGGTGATCCTCGTCGCTGTAGCGGCGGAGGATGTCCAATATGTTCATGATGATGAGCTTCTTTACGGGAATTGTCATACGGCACCTCCTTGACAATGTCATTATATCTGCTGTGGTTTCATAATACAATAAGGTGTGGTACATTTTTGTCCCATTAGCTTTTCTTTTTCATGAAAAGAGTCTCATAACAGTTTTCTACTGCCACAGCATCTGTTTGATTCGTCAGATAAGCGGTATGCAAGTCAAAGAAATGGGTAAACTGTAAATGAAATCCACGGCGTTCGGAATCTGTCAGAATACTGGAAATCTCAAAGTAGCTTGGCATTGATTTCAATTTGCGTCGCTGTGGTGAAAGAAATATCCGCTGTGTTCACAATATTTCTCTGGCTATTTCTGTTGTTGTGTGCTATGTGTTGGTTACCAAAACTTTGGAGGTAACAGACAATGAAAAAGCACATCATCCTTGCCGGAACAGCCATCGCCGCCGTTGCCCTGTGTTGGACGATTTGCGGCGGCACGGCCACAGTGGACACCGTACCCACGCCTGCGGCAGAAAGCGCCGTGTCCGCCCTGTGTGCGCCGCAGACGCAGCTAAGCGAGCCAAGCAGCAATATTATCATAACAGAGCCTGTAACGCAGCCGGAAACGGTTGAAGTTACGGGCTCTGTTACTTCTCCGACGCAAGACTGTCAGCAGGAAATGCCGGTGGTTATCTCAGAGCCAACACCGGCAGAAGAAACGAACGAAGAACCTCCAACAGTCATTCCGGAGTCAACATCAGCAGAAGAATCAATCACCGAGCCGCCTGAGAAATGTGCTCCCACATCCGTTGCCGAAGTTCAGCCGCAGGGTGGAATGGTCTATGTCCCCGGCTTCGGGTATCTGCAAAGCGAAGGCCCCGGCGAATGGTCAGTCAGCGAGAGTATGTACGAAAACGGAAACAAGGTCGGCATCATGGGATAGCAAATGGCGGTGACATCTGCGATAAAAAATTCCCTCCGCATATGAGTTGAGATGAAAGCATCTGCGTGTTGAGCGCAGGTGCTTTTTTATCGTTCTCTGAAATTTTTTTGAAAATCAGGGTTGCTAAAGGGTTGATTTTTTACCGTATACAAGTGGGGAGATCTTTTTCGAGAAAAATTTTTTTGCAAAACAGGGTTGTTAAAGCCATGAGTTTTTACCGTATACAAGTAGGGGGATCTTTTTCGGAGAAAATTTTTTTGCAAAACAGCCTTGTTAAAGGGCCGAGTTTTTACCGTATACAAGTAGGAGGATCTTTTTGGAGGGGAATTTTTCAAAAGAGTGGCGGAAAGCATCAGCATCTTCCCCTAATACAAGCGAGAGGATTTTTTCCGATCTCTGGTATTCACAAAAAACACTAAGGAGGAAATTGAACATGAAACAGGAAAAACGATTGCAAACCATTGACGGCGAGAGCCTGATGAATCTGCCGCTGCAGCCGCTGCGCTTTGTGGTGGACTCCCTGCTCTCTCAGGGACTCCACATCCTCGCAGGCTCACCCAAGGTGGGAAAGTCATGGCTGGCGCTGTGGCTCTCTGTTGCGGTGGCGAAGGGCGAACCGATCTGGGGCATGGAGACGCAGCAGGGTACAACGCTCTACCTCTGCCTTGAGGATTCCACGCTGCGCATTCAGAACCGACTGTTCGAGATCGCGGAGGACGCACCATCCAGCGTTCACTTCACAACGCACAGTGAGCTTCTCGGCAAGGGCTTGGAGGAACAGCTCTGTACCTTCCTTGCCGAGCACCCCGACACGGTGCTGATCATCATCGACACGCTGCAGATGATTCGCTCCGCCAACTGCGACAACACCTACGCCAACGACTACCGCGATCTGTCTGCGCTGAAGAAGATAGCGGATCAGCACGGCATCGCCATCCTGCTGATTCATCATCTGCGCAAGGAATATGCCGACGATGTGTTCAGCCGCATCTCCGGTACGACAGCGATCAGCGGCGCGGTCGATTCCAGCTTCACGCTGGTGGAGGACAAGCGTGGGAGCGGCAAGGCAACGCTCTACTGCATCGGACGCGACATCGAATACCGTGAGCTTGCGCTGGAACGCAGCGAGGAAAACATATGGCAGCTTACCAGCGACAGCAGCGTACATCCCGGCGGGAAAATTCCTTTTCTTATCTCTGCCTTTATGAAAGAGCGCACGGAGTATATCGGCACTCCCACGGAGTTCGCAAAGGAAATCGACCCTGACGGTATAGAGGGAATTACACCCAAGAAAGCAGGACGGCAAATTACCGAAAGCCTTGCCGCACTAAGCAAATACGGCATTACCGGCTGTGTGCGCAGGAGCAACGGGAAGCGGATCATCGAGCTGCACCGTGCCGAAAGTGTCGATTTCCCCGGTGCCGGGAAAATCGTTCCTTGCGTCCCTGTCTGCGATGCAACCCCCGTCCCAGCTCAAATCGCAAACCAGTGAAGCGTTTGCGATTTGAAGAGGAGGAAGCACGGAGCGAGTGAGCTTTCGACCTCGGGCGGAAGCGAACGATACGAAGTGGCTTCCGACGAGGGCGAGGGCGAGGGCGAGGGCAAGCAGAGCCTTCGTCCGACGTTGTCGGTCGCAGGCAAGCGCCCGAAATCGGGCACAAATGGGCTATGCCCAAACCCCTATTCTTTTTGGAGGTACGAATGAACAAGGATATCCGATTAACAATCCGGCTCACGCCGGAGCAATATGAAAGCATCTGCGCCCGCGCCGAAAGGGCGCAGATGACGCCCAGCGCCTTTGTCCGCGCCGCTGCCATGCGGCACAAGGTCACCGTGATCGACGGACTCAAAGAGTTCACCCACGAGCTCAAGGGCATCGGGCGAAACCTCAATCATCTCACGGTGCTGGCGAACGAGGGACACATCACGGAGGTCAATCTCTCCTCTGCCATGAGAGCACTCAGCGAAATCTATGACCGGCTCTCGGCGCTGACGGAACAGGAGAAGCGCTGATGGCAACGGTCAGTTTTATTCCCTACAAGGCGCAGAACAAATCCGCGCTGCATCGTGTGATGCAATACGTTGGGCGTGACGACAAAACGGCGGCAAAGAAATTCGTCAGCGGCATCCACTGTACGCCGCAGCTTGCGTATCA
>JAZLHU010000023.1:0-2603 GCA_045616985.1 Anaerovoracaceae bacterium | reverse complement strand
TTACGGGCTTTCTTCGTCTTATAATACGGTTACATTAGTTCCAAAGCCACACCGATTTTATTCTGATAACCCCAAAACCACTTGGGGTAAAGAATAAAGGTGCCTCAATGGATGTTATCATTTTGTTATCAAAGCGGGTGGGTGAAGCTCGGAAACCCTTGATATTACTGGGTTTTTGGGCTCTCTTTTATTATTCCCACTCGATTGTTGCTGAATTTGCCTTTGGGTCCTTAAAGCTGTAATCAACAAGAACTCGGCTTACGCCGGGGACTTCTTTAAGGATCCTCTTTGTAAGCTTTTGGATAAGCTCGGCTTTGAGCATTACAGGATCTGCCTTTGTTGCATCAACAGAATTGATCGCGCGGATCACTACAGGCCATTCGTATGTGCGTTTTCCGTTTCTCATTCCCGTGGTCTTGAAATCGGGAACAACGGTAAAGTACTGCCATACCCTGCCCTCAAGACCTGCCTTTTTGAATTCTTCTCTTAAAATCGCATCGCTTTCGCGAACGGCCTCAAGACGGTCACGTGTGATTGCGCCTACACATCTTACACCAAGCCCGGGGCCGGGGAACGGCTGGCGATTGACCATGGAATCCGGAAGACCGAGAGCCTTTCCGACAACGCGGACCTCGTCCTTATAGAGGAGCTTAACAGGTTCAACAAGCCTGAACCTTCTCATGTTCTTCGGAAGTCCGCCGACATTATGATGTGCCTTGATGCCAACCTTGGATTCAAGGATGTCAGGATAAATCGTACCCTGACCGAGATAGCCTACGCCTTCGAGCTTTGCAGCTTCTTCTGCAAATACTTCAATAAAAATCTTTCCGATGATTTTTCTTTTTCTTTCAGGATCCTTTACTCCTTTGAGGGCATCTAAAAAGCGATCGACAGCATCCACATACACAAGGTTTGTCTTGAACTGTTTTCCGAAAACTCTGCAAACCTGTTCAGGTTCGCCCTTACGGAGAAGTCCGTGATTTACGTGTACACAGGTAAGATTCTTTCCGATCGCCTTTGAAATCAGTGCTGCACAAACTGAGCTGTCAACGCCGCCGGAGAGTGCAAGAAGAACCTTGCCGCTGCCGACCTGAGCTTTGATTTCTTCGATCTGTGTCTTGATGAATTTGTCTGCCTGAGCTTTTGTTTTGATTCTTGCAAGACTCTTTGGTCTCACGTCCGTTGCTGCTGCCATAAGCGGCCTCCTTTTAATATACTGAACTATTTTATATATATCTTAAAATGCGCTGATACGGTCTAATCCGTTACGCCAAGATACTCCTCAAGCGTGGTACCTTGATCATGGATGCGGGTGGCGTGGTCGATACCGACATAGCGAATATGCCACGGTTCAAACACATAGCCTGTGATCGGACCCGGCTGGCGGTTTCCCTTTTCATCCGTAAACCCGTCTGTATATCTGATGATGAAGCCGTATTCGTGAGCATGGTCTGCAACCCACTTTCCTTCGAGCGTCTCACCGAATTTTCTTGAAAGCTCGTATGCTTCTGATTTTCCGCCGAGGTCGCAGGCCAGACCGGTCTGGTGTTCCGAAGTACCCGGCCGTGCGGAATAGGTGTCGGCCTTTTCAACACCCTCCTTCTTTACGTAGGAATTGTAAAGCGAAGTCTGATAATCGTAGGATCTGAAGCCCGTACGAAGACGCAGTTCAATGCCGTCCTTTGCTGCGGCATCGAACATCATATTAAGGGCTTCGGCTGCAGCCTTGCGCAGCTTGTGAGTTTCATCGCTGCCTACACCTTTTACGAAGCGGTCGATGGTAACAAGATCTTCAGGCTTATAATCCCCGGTCAGGGTATGGGTTTTGTTGATGAGTATAAGATTAAAATCCTCAACCTCGCCGATCGGATAAGCCGCACCTGTGATTTTTGCTTTTGCATCGTCAAGCTCTTCGTTGAGCCATTGCTCTGCAAGCTGCTCCGGAGTAAGCTCATGCCCGGGCTCATCAATGCCGCCGCCTGTGATTGCGCTGCCGGTTGCGTTTGAATCTTCCCCGCCCGGCGCAGACGGATTTAATATTCTTCCTTTTATCAGTTTTATCCCGCAAACGATTATAACAATCAGCGCAATAAATATAATTATTGAGCTGATGAATTTCTTTTTATTTATCTTATGCTTCTTTTTCTTTGTTTTACTCATTGATCCTTCTTTCCCCTTTTCCCTTTTTACAAAGGCTTATTATATCACATTTGCGCAAATCAAGGCAAAGATGATCGGACTGTTCTTCTGCAAGCTGGCATTTCCGCCCCGGGTGTTTTTTGCAAAAAGCAGGGTTGATTGTCATTGCCATGAAGACATTTGGGGAAGCCGGTTCTTGGCGATTGGCAAGCAACAGACAAAGGAGCAAAGCATAAAGCCAAAGGCTTTATCGCTTTGAGACTGCAGTATGTGCGCAGACAGAGCTTAGAACCGCTGCAGGGACCCCAATAGCGAGAGCGTGTCTTCAGGGCAATGGGAAGCAAGCCTGCAGATAAAATTAAACAGCATCCTGCAAGCTGCTACGGCCTGATGCGCTTTGCATAAAAGCAGGGTTGATTGTCATTGCCATGAAGACATTTGGGGAAGCCGGTTCTTGGCGATTG
>JAZLHU010000022.1:0-11425 GCA_045616985.1 Anaerovoracaceae bacterium | reverse complement strand
TAATTGTTGTATAATACGTTCCATAGAGATTCCTCCTTTAGATGATTTGCGTGATTTTTTTGGTAATAAAATCTTATCACATAGAGGGAATCTCTATTTCTATTATTTTTTCAAAAACTCCACAATTACTTTACACCAACCCGATCAGCTAAGGTTTTGGCACTTCGCCATTTTTGGTCGGAAAGTGAATTACTCTTAATTCTCTACTCCGACCTGCATCCAGTCTCAGAACCAAAAATTTTTAAGAGATACTTCGGTAAATAATAAACTGAATAAGCTGAGCTTATAACACGCTGATTGCCGAGCCGAAGGCGAAGGCAGAAGCGATGTTGTAAGGCGAAGCGTAGGCAAAGAAAAAAGAATTCCCCTGACGGACCATTGCGAAGCACCGGTACGGAAGGGGAAGCTTTTTTTGCTTGACTTATTCAGTAAATTCTTACTTAGGCTGCATATGTACATCCACCTGCGGGAACGGGATCTCGATTCCGGCATCCTCTAAGGTTCCTTTAATATTGTTCTGAAGTGCAAACTTTACATCCCAGTAGTTAGCAGCAGAGCAGAAGCATCTGAGGATAAGAACAACCGCACTGTCTGCATATTCGTTTACAACGCAATACGGTGCAGGATCATCAAATACTCTGGAGTCTTCTCTTGCAAGCTTTGTAAGGATATATCTGGCAGCTTCTGTATCACTGTTATATGATACGCCAACCTCAACCTCAACCCTTCTTGTTCCCTCTTTAGTATTATTTATGATAGTGTTGCTTGTAAGAGACCCGTTAGGAATCGTAATTGTCCGTTTATCGGCAGTAATAACTGTAGTATACAGAAGATCTATGCTTTCAACTGTTCCCTCAACGCCGCAGGCACAGATATAATCATTGGTTGAAAACGGATGCGAAACCATGATAAGAATTCCCCCGGCAAGATTGGAAAGGGATCCCTGAAGAGCAAGTGCCACAGCAGCTCCGCAGGCAGCAAGAACCGTAACAACTGATGTTGAATCAATTCCAAGCTTATTAAGAGCTGACAGAATAACCACAACCCAAATCAGAATCTGAATTCCGTGAATTATGAAGTTGTGAAGCATGGACTCGATTTTTGTTTTTGCCAAAAGCTTCTTTATCCATCCCATAAGAATTTTTGAGAGGACAAAACCAAGCACCATAATTCCGATTGCTTCAGCAAATGGCAAAACAAGTGCCACGGCCTTAGAGTTTAAGAATTCTTCCAATTTACATACCTCTTTAATTTAACTTATCTTTTTGCTCATCCGCTTTTCTATCAGAATCAAGCATCATCTCCGTGAATCTCGCGTAGCTCATCCTATGGCGAATCATTCCGATGATAAATCCTATAAGTGCCGGAACAATCCAACCGAATCCCAAATCATAAAGCGGGAATATTTTTGCAGCAAAGCTAACATCTATTCCAAACGGGAGTGTTTTTATAAAATCGCAAATTGCAGGAAGCGCAGCTCCGACTGTTGTCCAAATATATACCCGATGGCTGCTTTCAAACTTCTTATCAAACAAGGACAGCAGGATAAGAACAACTGTAAGAGGATAGAGAAGCATCAATACAGGCAGTGAGTATTCAATAATCCTTGTAAGACCGACATTCGACACAAGGAAAGCAAATACCGTGAATGAAATCGCCCAGAATCTGTATCCGTACCGTGTTTTAAACATTTGGGTAAACATTCTGCTGCAGCTTGTTACAAGGCCAATTGCCGTCTTAAGGCAGGCCAGAGTAATTGTAATTGCAAGAATAATGCTTCCGGCTTTTCCAAGATATTGGTTTGAAATCTGCGACAGAGCGATACCGCCGTTTTCGGAAACTTCAAAAAGTCCCCTGCTCTGCGTTCCCATGATAATTGTAAGAATATAAATCAGAGCCATAAGAAGCGCTGTATATACACCGGCTCTTAATGTGCAGCTTGCAACATCGTTATCATCTCTTATCCCAAGAGATTTAATATTATCAATAATAACTACACCAAACAGCAACGCTGCGATTGCATCCATTGTTCCGTAGCCTTCTATAAAGCCGTTAAAAAAGCTTCCGGATGCGTATGATTCAACGGGTTGAACCTCCGATATTGATGCGCTTGGGTGAATAAGTGCCGTTACAACAAGTATTGCAAGGAATACAAGGAAAACAGGATTTATGATTCTTCCTATCCAGGTCATGATTCCGTTCGGGCGAAGCGAAAAGAACAAAACCAAAGCAAAGAACGCAAGTGTAAAAATCAGTTGCGCTGTTGCAGCGGAGCTTCCATCTGCAAGCATTGGCTCAACGCCGGTAACAAAGGATGTTGTTGCGCATCTCGGAATAGCAAAGAACGGTCCTATGGTCAGAGCCAACGCACACGTATACACATATCCATACCATTTGCTGACCTTGCTGCTGAGTACAAGAACATTATCGCTGTGAGTATTTCCAAGTGCCGCTACACCCATAATAGGAAGCGTTACAGCCGTAAGTACAAAACCGATAATTGCAGGCCAGACATTGCTTCCTGCCATCTGTCCCAAATGAACGGGGAAAATTAAATTTCCCGCTCCGAAAAACATTCCGAACAACGTGCTGGCAACAATAATGTTTTCCCTTAAGCCTAATCTGCTTTTCATGTCAAGAGTATTACCTTTCTCTATATATTTAAGTGTAATATTCAGATATTATTAAAATCCTTATTTTATGCAATGTCAATAAGATTCAGGCGTTCAACTCCCTTGATAAGCGCAAGCTGCTTTATCACTTCGGAAATATCTCCGCCAACACCCGAAATATCCATTGAAATTACTACTGCAGCACGATTTGAAATCGGAGGATTTTGCGTAATTGTCAGAATATTGGCTCCGTTTTCACCAAGGGCATTTAAAACCTTTGCCAAAATACCCTTTTCATGGTGAAGTATCATGGAAATAACCGCTTTTCTTGCGGAATCGCCCTCGGATGGAGCGAATATATAATCCTTGTACTTATAATACGTACTTCTTGATATTCCGCAGAGCTTTACTGCTTCCGAAACTTCTTTTACGGCCCCGGATCTAAGCATTTCACGGGCCTCAATCACCTTGCCGAAATAATCGGGCAAGACCATTTTAGAAACTATTAAATACTCGTTTTTGTTCATTATAAAAGCTCCGCAATCTGAACTGCATTGGTTGCCGCACCCTTTCGGATCTGGTCGCCGCAGCACCATAAGGCAATACCGTTTTCATTGATCAAATCCTCTCTTATTCTTCCGACGTAAACAAGGTCCTGATCGGAAGCAATAAGAGGCATCGGGTAAACTTCATTAGCCGCATCATCGTACAGCTTAACACCCTTTCCCTTGCTGACAGCATCTTTAATCTGACTGACGGAAAGCCTATCCTCCGTAACCAGTTGAATGGAAATGGAGTGAGATCTTAATACAGGAACCCTTACACATGTGCAGCAAACCTTAAGATCCGGCAAATGCATAATCTTTCTGCCTTCGTTTTGAAGTTTCATCTCTTCGGAAGAATAAGCGTTTTCTCCTATTCCTCCGATTTTCGGAATAAGATTAAACAAAATCTGATGCTTAAATGCACTGATCTCAAGAGGCTTTCCGAAAGGATAATCGTTTGCCTGCTGCAAAAGCTCTTCCAGACCTTTTGCGCCTGCACCTGAAACAGCCTGATAAGAAGAAGCAACAATAGTCTTTATCTTTGATAAACCAAGTATCGGAGCCATTGCAACTGCTGCTATAATTGTTACGCAATTCGGATTGGCTATAATTCCTTTATTAAGCCTGACATCATCTGCATTCAGTTCAGGTACAACAAGCGGAACCTCAGGATCAAGACGAAATGCCGACGAATTATCAATATATACCGCACCCGATTCAAGAATGTACGGCAAATTAGCCTTGGATATTTCATTTTCTGCAGCACCGAGAACAATATCACATCCCTTATATGCATCGGGTCCCGCTTCCTTTACGGTAAATATCCTGTCCTTAAACTTTATTTCTTTTCCTACAGATCTTGAACTTGCAAGAGGAACCAGTTCACTGACAGGAAAATTTCTTTCTGCAAGTATCTTTACCATTTCCCGGCCCACAACGCCGGTTGCGCCGAGTATTGCAACTTTATAATCCTTCACAGCTTGTCACCTAATCCTTTTTAGTAAATGATTCATACAGAACACGAATTGCCTTTTCAAGACTGCCGTCATCAACACCTATGATAATGTTTAATTCTTCTGCACCCTGAGAAATCATTCTGATGTTTACATTATTCTGTCCGAGAGCGCTGAAGATTTTTCCTGAAATACCGGGCTTAAACACCATCATTCTGGATACGCAGGCTATCATAGATAAGCCTTCTGTGACTCTGACATTTCCGGAACCGCAAATCTCTTCAATTTCAGCAACCAGCGTATAAATGATCGGTTTTACAAAATCACCTCTCACGATGAGAGAGAACGCATCTACACCGGAAAGAATCTGTTCCACAAATACGCTTCTGCTTTCCAGCACCTTCAGCACATTTCTGTAGACCGCCACATTCTTCGCAAGATCCTGGGTTTTAACATCTATTACCGTATATCCCTTTTTACCTGCAATTCCTGTGATATAGAATTCGTCGTCCTTATCAAGTTCAAACTTTTCCGCAATCATTGTGCCGGGATGGCTTGGATTATTTGTGTCCTTGATATTTAAAGGAATACCTGCCTGTCTTACCGGAAAAACTGCTGCCTCGTGCAGAACCTTTGCGCCCATATATGTCAGCTCGCGCAATTCATCGTAAGTAATAAGCGGAATTGGTCTCGGGTTTTCAACTATTCCGGGATCGGCCATCAAGATTCCGGGAACGTCCGTCCAGTTTTCGTATACATCTGCTCCCAAAGCAGCTGCAAGCAAGGCTCCTGTTATGTCGGATCCGCCTCTGCTCATAAGCGCAAGACTTCCGTCAGGCATTGTTCCGAAGAAACCCGGAACAACAATTTTCCCCCTTGAAGAGTTAAAAGCAAGCTTTAAGGCCTCGTAGGTCTTTTTTGTATCTACCGTTTTATCATAGTTGAAAAATATATTTCCGTAGGAATCAACAAAATCGTAATCGAGTACCTTAGCCATTATTTTTGCAGAAAGATACTCGCCTCTCGAAACAAGGTAATCTTCGCCAAATCCGTTTCTGATATTTTCATCAATAAGCTTAAACTCAGATTCAATATCAAGACTTATTCCCAGTCCGTCTACTATTTCCTGATACCTTGATTTGATAAGTTCAAGAACGCTTGTATAATCCACGCCGTATTTAATATGGGCATAGCAAAGATACAATAGATCTGTTATCTTATTGTCTTTTGAAAATCTTTTTCCGGGAGCACTAACTACAACAGCACTTCTTGAAGAATCAGATAAAATAATATCCTTTACTTTTAAAACCTGAGCGGCATTTGCCAACGAGCTTCCGCCGAACTTCACTGCTTTCAGCATAATCAAAATCCCTTCAAAAAATAAAATCTTGTCCTTATTTCCAGGACAATTGTTTCTAATATACGGACATTATAGGCTAAAATAAAGAGCTTGTCAATCAAGCTCTTTAAGTGTCTTTAACAAGTCTGAGCAGTAAAAATTGCTTGTTATTATACGGATCTCTTTTTCTTTATGCTTACGACAATCAGTGTTCCGACAACTCCAAGAACAACACCGCCAACACCGGTAACAATCATTGGATTAGCAGTTGTGATTATTGTTGCTGTGCTTGAATCTGCAGTATCGTTGCTGCATATCTTCATTTCCTCTACAAAATCCGGATATATTTCAAGGATGCACATGAAAATCTTTGCTCCGTCACCGGTATCGACCGCTTCTTTGAATTTTGTAAAATCATCAAATACTATTTTACTTTTTAGAAAGTCTTTTACAACCTCAGCAGCACTTTTTGCATAAATGGTTGACACTGAAAATGCAAAAGCCAAAACCATTGCGATAAGCAAAATAAATGCAATATGCTTTTTCATGATAAATTCTCCTTCACAATATACATACGAAATATAATCAGCATTACCGTTCCCAATGTCAGCGAATATGCGGCCCAGTAAAAAGCTGACTGTACAAGACAGTTATATATCGAATGATATACAATTGCAACACATAAAAATGTAATAGTACCTGTATAGAATAATTTCCTATACTGCGTAATATAACTCAAACCATAAGCAACGGCTGCCTGACATAAGCCATGCATCATTCCGGCGCCTATTCCTCTGGCAACAGCAAGACCAATTGTTATAGATCCGGCATTGCCTGCAAGAACAAATGCATTTTCAAGAACCGCAAAGCCAATTCCAACTGCCACACCGCATTCCAAAAGCTGCTGGCGCTGAGGCTTATATAAAAATGCATATATTATGACAGGCAAAGCCTTGCATAACTCTTCTGTAATCGGCGAAATATTAACCGTGAAATATGTTATTGAATCAAAAAAGTTCACCAAAATACCATTCAGCTCTCCGCAAAACAGACATGTTGTTATACCGAAAATAAAGAACAGCACAAGCCTTCTGGATTTCCCTGTTACCAGAATAAGAAGCATGCACAATGGAATTACAATACTGATAAAGAGGAAAAGATTCAGATTGGCCATGACCTTTCTCCTTTCTCAGTTGCTAATGTAAGTGCCAGTACAAGAACTGACAGGATAACATTAAGCAGATTACCTACAGTGTCGCTGACACGCCCATAGATAAGTACCAATAAAATCGCACACGCATAAAAAACCAGGCAGATTATATTGCAAACTCTTGTGCAGGATAAAAATCCGAGTTCATCCTTTGGGAGCAACAGATGCTTAAGGTTAAAATATGCTGCTGCTGCCATTGAAGGCAAAGAAATACTATACACAACCGCAGCAAAATTATACATAGGGAAAATATGTGAAAGAGCAGCAAACGATGCAATGCCATATACTGCCGGAGCGATTAATGCAAGCCTTCTGTACTTACCATTATTTTGACTTCTGTCATCAACTATGTTGTCTAATGTTCCGTAATTAGCCGACAATAGCGCAATGCAAAAGCCGCACATGGCAATCTGCCCGATTATTCCTCTGTCGCTGAAATCTCCGCTAATATACACAACGCAGTTTTCTATGCATTGCAGAGAATAACAACCGACTGCCCACATAATAATCTGGCAGTATAAAGGTTTTCCTTTTTTAAACAGTTTTACAGCGCCGTGCGCAAAGGCAAAGAGAGAAATTGCCGCTGCAAGGGCAGTACAAAAGATTGTTATCTTTTCCATATTTAATTTGCTTTAACCTCTCTTAAGTGTTCTTAAATATGTTTTTTGCTCATCACTTACTCTGTAACTTTCAATAGCTTTCTGAATGGTTTTGTTGTGCGTCCACTTTTCAAGCCTACGCTTTTCAATATATGGAATAGCTGCATCCCATTGTTTTGTCAGTGCGGTTGCAAAGAACCAGGCTATCATCATATTCACATAGTATTCCGTGCTGACTACTGATGCCGGGATCTTTAGATAATCAGACTTAAAATCGTCATCAAGATAATGGCTCATAAGCATCTCAACACCGAATCTTATTGTATAAGTATCAGACGAAGAAGTCCATATCTTTATTTTTTCGATTAGTTCTCCCCTGTGTTTTTTAAAAACCTTAGGAGACATAATGTCACATACTGCCCAGTTATCTACATACGGAAGAAACAGATCCGTTTCCTTAACTGCTTTGTCGTAATCTTTAATTTCGGAAATGAGCAACCCATGCAGCATATTTTCATCATAGTATTTATGAGGAAGGTCTTTCAAAAACTTAGGGACTATCGGATTATCCTTAAGCTCCTTTGCAAGCTTTCTTACGTCCGGGACCCGAACTCCTATAAAAAGCTTTGGGTCTACAGTCGGCGTAAGCTTTGCCTGAAATTTTGCATACTTCTCATCGCGTAATTCAAATAGCATTTTTTGAATTTTATTCATAAGTCACCTTAAACTCTTTCATAATGGTTCTTATACCTCAGCTTAGTACGGATACCGTGACTGAATATTTTCATGTGTATTAACAAATATATTATAACATAAGTGATATAATACTTATAATCGAAGCCGGGGAGTCAAATCATGCACGCTTGAATTTGATCTGAGGCGCAGGTTATAAGTTTAACGGGAGTAACAAATATGATGAAAAAAATTTTACATATCGGAACAGGCGGAACAATAAGTTCCCGGAACAGCGGTGAAGGATTAAGTCCTGCAATTGCAGCAAAGGAGCTGTTAAAATATTGCCCGGATATTGCAAAATACTGCACTGTTGATTGTATTCAGTTATTAAGTCTTGACAGCACAAATATTCGTCCTGCTCATTGGATAATGATTGCAGATGCAATAGCTGAAAACTACAATAAATACGATGGTTTTGTAATTTCGCACGGAACAGATACTCTGGCATATACAGCCGCTGCACTAAGCTACCTGGTCCAGAACAGCAAAAAGCCGGTTGTATTAACAGGTGCACAAAAACCCATAGATGAAACAGGCTCTGATGCAATAAGAAATCTGACCGATGCTTTTATTGTTGCAGCCGATGATAACAGCTATGGCGTACAAATTGTATTCTTCGGATCGGTAATCTGCGGAACAAGAGCCAGAAAAAATTTCTCCAAAAGCTTTGGCGCATTCGGAAGCATCAACTTCCCGGAGATGGCAAGAATACAGGACGGCAGAATAGCACGCTTTATTTTCGACAAAATGCCAGAAAAACCAATATTCTACTCATACCTCAATCCAAACGTTGGCTTGATTAAATTTGTTCCGGGCATGAGAAATGACATTCTTAAGTATATTA
The DNA here is from genome assembly GCA_045616985.1 of Anaerovoracaceae bacterium. Lineage (GTDB taxonomy): Bacteria > Bacillota > Clostridia > Peptostreptococcales > Anaerovoracaceae > RUG13409. Next base: position 2,588 of record JAZLHU010000022.1, on the reverse strand, counting down.
TTGACCAATATGACGGACTGATCATTGAAAGCTTCGGCGTTGGCGGTCTTCCGGAATACTCAGGCTTTTTTGAACAGGTCAAAAGAGCTGTTGAGCTCGGAAAGCTTGTTGTAATGACAACTCAGGTCCCGAGCGAAGGCAGCAATTTAAGCGTATACAAAGTAGGTACACAGCTTAAAAATCGCCTCAATATTCTGGAAGCTCACGATATGACAACAGAAGCTGCATTTACAAAGTTGATGTGGATTTTAGGTCAAACAGATAAATATGAAGATGCGGAAAAACTTTTCTACACAACTGTTTATCACGATATTTTGTATAAAGATTAATCCGCAGGCAAATCAGTTTTTAACATCTATCCTGAATTTCTTGATACACCCTGATACGTCCCTCGTTTCTTAAATTCCTGCTGAATACCGTTTAAAACCGCATGCTTATTCTTTGTCCAAAGCGGTGCTATAAGCTTTTCAGAGGGAGCATCACCGGTTAATCTGTGTATAGTAATATTTTTCGGTACATTTTCAAGTATAGAACAAATTATATTTATGTATTCTTCTTTTGATAACAGCATCCACGGGGATTTTTCGTATTCTTGACCCATTTTTGTGTCACTCATCAAATGGAGCATATGAAGCTTGATTCCGAAGGGGTCAAAGCTGCACGCATACGATGCCGAGGCCAGCATTTGAGCTTTATCATCGCCGGGAAGACCCAAAATAAGGTGTATCACAGTCTTTATTCCCCTCTTGGACAAGTTATTCATTGCAAGCTCAAATACTTCGTTTTCGTAGCCGCGATTAAAGGCTGCCGCCGTTTTTTCATTTGCAGTCTGAAGCCCGAGCTCAACCCATAAAAACGTCTTTTTATTAAACTCATCAAGAAGATCAAGAACGTCACTGCCAAGACAGTCGGGTCTGGTTGCAATGGCAATTCCGACAATATCCGACCGGCTTAAAGCCTCGTCCCAGATTTTTCTTAAATATTCTACCGGAGCATAGGTGTTTGTATGATTTTGAAAATAAGCAATGTACTTTACCTGTTCATCATCTCCGGTCCATTTTGAAGACAAATTCCTTATCTGTCCTTCGATTGTGCCTGCAAAAGCACCGGAGCCATCCTCTCCGCAGAAGCTGCAGCCGCCGTATCCGCACGCACCATCCCTGTTCGGACAGGTAAAATGGCCGTCAAGACTTAGTTTTACCACCCTGCAGCCAAATTGTCTCTTAAGGTAAGTTGCTATTGAATTGTAATGCAATCCGTTAAAATCCATATTTTAATACTTTTCAATCATCTTAATTCTGCATGTACGACGCTTGCACAGAAACAAAAAACCCGATGAGTTACATCAGGTTTTGTGGTGGCCAGTCTCGGAATCGAACCAAGCACACGTAAATTTTCAGTCTACTGCTCTACCAACTGAGCTAACTGGCCATATTTGTGATTTAAAATTTTATGGTGGGCCTTCAGGGACTTGAACCCGGGACCTGCCGGTTATGAGCCGGACGCTCTAACCAACTGAGCTAAAGGCCCATCCGATAAACAATGTGGTCGGGGTGACACGATTCGAACGTGCGGCACCCTGGTCCCAAACCAGGTGCGCTACCAAGCTGCGCTACACCCCGAAAAATGGCAGGGGCAGAAGGGATCGAACCCTCGGCACGCGGTTTTGGAGACCGCTGCTCTACCAGCTGAGCTATACCCCTGTAATGGCGCAGAAGATGGGATTCGAACCCATGCGGCCCTATACGAACCCTAACGGTTTAGCAAACCGTCCTCTTCAGCCTCTTGAGTACTTCTGCAAGCTGAAAGATAAGCAGAAGATGTGTGGCGGAGAGGGTGGGATTCGAACCCACGGCCCCTTTCGGAGTCACTAGTTTTCAAGACTAGCTCCTTAAACCGCTCGGACACCTCTCCGAATGTTAAAAAAGTAAATTGGTGGCTCATCCGAGACTCGAACTCGGGACACCTTGATTAAAAGTCAAGTGCTCTACCGCCTGAGCTAATGAACCCTATACATTGGCAGGGGTAGCAGGATTTGAACCTACGAATGACGGGATCAAAACCCGTTGCCTTACCGCTTGGCTATACCCCTAAAAATGGTGAGCCCAGAGGGATTCGAACCCCCGACACACGGCTTAGAAGGCCGTTGCTCTATCCAGCTGAGCTATGAGCCCACATCTGCCGAAGCGATATCGGCTATATAGTAGTTTCAAAATATTGGAGCGGATGATGAGAATCGAACTCACGCTACCAGCTTGGAAGGCTGGAGTTCTACCATTGAACTACATCCGCAGAAAAAATGGAGCGGAAGACGAGATTCGAACTCGCGACCCTCGCCTTGGCAAGGCGATGCTCTACCCCTGAGCCACTTCCGCATGCAACATGTTTGACCTTTGTGCGTCAACAGTTAAGAATTATAAACTGCTTTGCGTTGTTTGTCAATACATTTTATTAAGTTTTAGAAAGTATGGCGACCCGAACCGGGCTCGAACCGGTGACCTCCAGCGTGACAGGCTGGCATTCTAACCAACTGAACTACCGGGCCTAAAAAAATTGGTGGGAGTTACAGGGCTCGAACCTGTGACCCC
>JAZLHU010000021.1:0-40818 GCA_045616985.1 Anaerovoracaceae bacterium | reverse complement strand
GTCATAGCTGTAATTAAATAGATACAAATCCACAGTGCTTCGATAAAGATTATATAGGATTTTAAATAATCCCGGAATGATTTTCCGGAGAAGGGAAAAATCCAGAAACCTCTTAAAAGAGGTTAACTGGATTATACGTATCAAATGTAAACTGTGCGCCGAGGCGAAAGCCGGTGATGAAGCTGTCGAGAGTGGACTCACCATCGACGGATGCCCAGGCATCGACATACTGGAGGAAGCGTATCTTCTCCTCGCCGGAGAGTTTGTCCGTAAGGAAGTCCTCGCTTTCACTGAGCGTCTGCATATCCCGCTGCACCTTTTTATTCTGCTCGGAGCTTCGCGCCTGCGGGTCGATATTGCCGTAGTAAAACTCTTCGATAAAACTATTCATGGCAGTTTCTCCTTAAATTACTGAGAAACCCGTGCGTCCATGCCATAAAAATATAGTATCTTCAACGTATTTTGTGGGTGCGCTCTCAATTCAGTTACACGCCCGTGACCAAGTAAATAAACCTTGAAGTCAAATGGTTTCAAGGTTTTGCTTTCAAATAATCTTCCCTTGCTCTTTTTTGATACCAAGCAGCGGTCTGGCCACATATCTTGTAAAGAAAACGATGCACGGTCCAAGGCCGAAGGCGCAAACCAAAGTACCAAGACCCAAAAGACCGCCAAGCAAAAACGCACCCAGCGCACACACCGAATCTGTTATCATTCTGCACCAGAAATAATGTACCGGAAGATGCTCGCTGAGGATTATCGCTATTGAATCGTACGGTGAGATCCCCTCATTTGACGTCTGATATAACGCCGCACCAAGGCTGATGACCAGAGCACCTGTCAGCATTAATGCAAATTTCAGACCGAATGTGCCGGGAGTAATATTCACAAGCTCCGTAAACCAATCACATACAAATCCAACGCAGATCCAATTAACAAATGTCCCTGCACCAATATATTTTCTTCCCCAGATCAGCTCAATCAGAAAATAAAAGCAATTGATTATAATAAGACCGATTGACAGCTTCTGATGTATCATGGCACTGAAGGCAATAGTCAGAGCCGAGCACGGATCATTTCCGAGAAGAGACAGCTTGATAAGTGCTATGCCAACCCCAATGAGCGCATTCCCTGTAAGCATCAGCACAAATCTTTTTAAATTTAACTTAATTTTATCACCCATAACAAGTTATTATACTCGCTTTGAAATTAAACATAAATACTTATCTCTATATCAAAAATAGCAAAATACACCGTAAAGTGGTATCATAATACATTATGAGAATAGCAATAGGAATAGATACAGGCGGCACCTGCACTGATGCAGTTGTCTATGATTTTGAAACAAACAAGGTCCTTGCCAAAGGCAAAACTCTGACAACCGGAGAAGACCTTTCTGTTTGCATATCAAAAGTATTGGATATGCTGCCGGAAGAATACATAAAAACAGCAAAGCTCGTTTCACTTTCCACCACCCTTGCAACAAATGCCTGCGTTGAAAATAAAGGTGGCCGTGCAAAGCTTATGATGTTCGGCCTTACGCAGGAAATGATGGAGCGCCTTAAGGTTTACGAAAACTACGGCATAAAACTGGACTTTGTAAAATGCATTGATACCCATAGCAGTGCTGACGGCACGTTTATAGATGAGCCGGACTGGGACAATCTCTTTTCAGAATACGATAAATGGATTTCCGAGTGCGACGGCATGGCTGCAGCAGAACTCTACGGCCCGAATACCGGTGCACCATGTGAGAAGAAGTTCAAAAAGCTTGTCAGCGAAAAATATAATATCCCATGCATCGGCGCACTCGATTTAACAGACAAGCCCGTCTGCGCGGTGCACAGGCGGAGCTTCATCCGATTATCACCCATAAAGAATACAACCATTCGAACGCTGCCCTCACCGCCCTCGTATACGGCGGCATCGTAACAGCAAAAATCAGGTACAAAGCGATCTAAAGCTTATTCACAAATCGCAAATACTCTGCACGGAAGTCCGTTTGCGCCCTTAAAATTATTCCATGATGCAAACAGTATCGCTCCGGCAGGCGGAAGCTGATCAAGATTTTTTAAAACCTCGACCTGAAGCTTGCCGTGCTCAAGAACATATCTTTCGCATGCAAGATCTCCCCTTTTTGCACATTCGGCAGAGCCGTCGGTATCCAATGTTTCGTGGCCGTTTGCTGCTGCATTTCTTACTTCGTAAATATATTTAATTGCCTCCAAAGACCAGCCCGGGAAATTCTCGGAGCCGTCATCCATAATTCCGGACATCGCATTCATATCAGGCCAGTTCTTATACCAGTCTGTTCTTAAGGCAACGAATGCGCCTTCCGGAATATCGCCGTACTTGGCTTCATATTCCTTGATATCATCAACGCTTACGCAATATGTCTGATTTGCCTTTACCTTTTCCGTAATATCTATTACGCAAAGCGGAAATACAGCATCCTTGCATGCAAAGCTTTCTGCAAATACGCCCTTCTTGTCAAAGTGTGCCGGAAAATCAATATGAGTTCCAAACTGACCCGGGAAAGTAAACTTCTGGATCTGGCATTCAAGCATTGGGTTACCCCAATCAAAAACAACCTCTCCAAGCTTAACGCTTCCTTCCGGAATTCCGCTCCAATACGGGCTGCTGTTATCCATCTGATGAGAAAGCTCGACCCACTTAAGATTCTTCTTTTCTTTTAAATCTTCCCAAAGTTTATACATATGCCACCTCCGCAATACATCTTGATTATTCTAACCGTTTCTATTATAATACATTGCTGTAATGATTAATTCAAACTATTTTACAAATTGTTGTTGCTGTACAAAGACCCGACTTGTGTAATTTAAAAGATTAGCACAAGGCGGATTTTCTGATGTCTTGTGCGCAGCAAAGATGATATATCAAGGTTATGCGAACAAGATGCATAACCTTTTTATTTATTCGATCGCTCGGAGGAAAAAATGAAAAATCATTCAGGCAATACGCCTATGGCAGACATAACATACAAATATGAAAACCGCATCGGCCATGTATACGCCAAGCTTGAATACTACAACCCAAGCGGAAGCATCAAGGACCGCATTGCATCATATATTCTCGGAAAAGCAGAGGAAAGCGGCCTGCTGCGCCCGGGTCAGCCGATCATAGAAACAAGCAGCGGAAATACAGGCATTGCCATTGCCGCTTACGGAGCTTTGTCAAAACACCCTGTTCATATTTTTATGCCGGACTGGGTAAGTGTTGAAAGAGTAAAGCTTATGAAAATGTATGGTGCCAACGTCCACCTCGTTTCCAAAGAAGAAAACGGTTTTTTAGGTGCCCTGGATCAGACAGAAAAACTGGCTAACGAGCTGGGCGGATTTATCTTAGGGCAGTTCAGCAACAAAGATAATATGATGGCGCACTACAGCTCCACCGCTGCAGAAATTTTACAGACACTTCCGGATGTAAGCTCCTTCGTTTCAGGTGTCGGCTCCGGAGGAACAATAATGGGAATAGGCACCCGCCTCAAAGAAGCAAATAATGCCGATATTATTGCCATAGAACCGGACTGTGCTCAGCTCTTAGCAGGAAAACAAATAGAACGCACCCACAAAATCGAGGGCATCGGAGATGACTTTATTCCAAAACTCTTAGATAAAAAAATCATTGACCGGGTAATCCCGATCAATGATGAAGATGCAATTTGCATGTCCGCAAAATTTGCCGGGGAGCTCGGACTGGGAATAGGGATCTCATCCGGAGCCAACTTCCTCGGAGCGGTTCTTTGCGGCGAAGCAAATGTTGCCACGGTCTTTGCAGACGATAATAAAAAATACCTTTCAACATCCCTTGCCAATTCACCTGCCCCGACAGAAAACATGGTAAGCAGCAGAATAGAGCTTCTTGACGTTACCAGAGTTTGATATTCAGCAGAGGAAAACCGATCTATTCTAACATCATGCTAAGCCTTAACAAGATGCCATGCAAAGCCGCCGATCTCATCATCAGCATAGATAAGCCAAAGTGTGCCGTCTTCCAGATACTTTGCGCTTTCCTGTCTGAAAGTAATACCCTTTTTTTCAAGATATGCCATAGCCTTTGGCAGATCCGGTGTTCCGATTGCAATATGGCCCTTTGTTCCCGGACCGTCGGCATTCATAACTTCGATCTCATTGCCTGCAAAAGTAGATATTGCAGTCTCTCTTGATTCAAATCCAAACAGCGTATTAAAAACCTTGGCGATCTTATCTGCATTCTCCTTTGATCCGCCGTTGATTCCCATATGTACCACTCTGAAATTAAACTCGTTCATCTTTGTCCCTCCTGACTACTTCTACCAAAGTATTTAAATAATTATTAATTCATTAATAAGCCATTATAACTCGAAGCACCTTGCTGCCGTGCATTACAATATATGCAATGTAAACCCAATAATCCTTGAATCATATTATACCACATTGCCGCCAGCATGCCCATTTACGGGAAAGAATTAAATCTGATCAAACATACATATAAAATGCAGTAAACCTCAAGCTGAAAATAAATAGTTAAAGCCAATTCAGCATAATGTGTTATAATCAAAGCCGAGGAGTCAAATCAGGCTCGCTTGAATTTGATAAGAAAGACTAATTGCTCATTTGATTGATGCATTAGATATTTGATTCCCGATATTTCCCGGAGGGTTATTATGAAATGGATTATTGCATCTGATATTCACGGATGCCTTAGCAGCGCAAAAAAACTGATAGCAATTTACGAAAAAGAGCATGCTGAACGCTTTTTATTTTTGGGTGATATTTTGTATCACGGACCAAGAAATTCCCTGCCGGGAGAATATAACACATTTGAAGTGACTCGGATGCTGAATCAATATGCTGCACAGATTTATTGTGTACGCGGAAATTGCGATGCTGAGGTTGATCAGCAGGTTTTGGAATTTCCGATCGCGGCAGATTACATGCAGCTTCCGATTGAGGGCAGGATATTCTTTGCAACTCACGGGCATCATATAGGGCCAGGTAATCTTCCGCCGCTTGGCAGTGCAGATTATTTGCTGTGCGGACATACCCATATTCCTGCATGTGAAAAAATCGGAGATATCATATATCTCAATCCGGGTTCAATTTCTATTCCAAAGGGAGGATCTGAAAAGAGCTTTATTCTGCTTGATGGCAAAAAACTTCAGTGGCGCCACCTTGATGATAATAAAAGTTATAAAGAAATAACAATTTAGGATTTTGATAGCTTGCCAAGCAATAAGAGTTCAGGCAAGCTGCCAGCCGATAAGCAAAGAACCTTGAGTGCAGCTGATAACAGTCAGATCATCACGCATATGATTGCTTATACCCAACGGGAAATTGCTGTTGAGCGTGGCATTGTCCAAAGTATATTGGGTGCCATGAATGTTTACTCCGGAAGCATCGCCGCCAAACGCAAATACAGAAATCAGGCCATCTTCAATGGTCTTTTTTATTATCACTTTTTCGGAAGAAATCACAGTGTAAATAAAATTATCGTCGTACAAATATGCTTTGCAGCCGTTGGAACTTGCATATCCTAATGCTGCAATGTTAGCCAGGGTATGGTCTATTCGCCTGCCGCCGGTTCCGCCGTAAATATATATTTCCCCGCATCCGAGTTCGATGCTTTTTTTTATTGCAAGCATCGTGTCAGTATCATCTTTTTCAATCGGATAACGTAGAATTGTTTCTTTAAACCCGGCAGCTCCAAGCTCTGGATTACCGGCTGCGACAGAATTGAAATCATCGACTGAGACAGAATCAAAATCGCCAATTATAAGATCCGGCTTCAGATTAAGCTTTTTGCATAGAATAATGCCGGCATCAGCAGCTATGATCAAATCATTTGGCTGTGGTGCTTTATGCATGCCGTAAAAACTGCCTGCTGAAAATATAAATCCGGTTTTCATATATTATCTCCATGGTTTGCAAAAAACCTTCTTAGTCTTCTATTAAGAAGCCTTGCCAGTAGCATACAAAAAATGTAGTCGATCAATATAAAGCTCCCGTTGTAAACTGCAGAATAAACATACGGATTGGCTATTGCGATCTTGAATACTTCAGTCGGGGCGTATATCCTGTAAATTGTCACTCCGCTGATAAAGTGGACAATAAACCTTGCTATTGAGCCGGCGGTGATTCCAAGGTATATTCCGTTTTCTTTTTCAGAAAAAAAGCCGCATACTCCAAGGACTCCGAAGGCCGCAATATAATCCAGTATCATTGAGCTTGGTCCCCAGGCGTACGCTCCGTCTATAAGAAGATACAATACTCCATACGCAAGTGAACATTTAAAGCCTTGCTTTGCTCCCCACTTGATGCAATAGATAAAAATCGGCAACATCTCAAGACTTACGCTGCCTCCCTGCGGCAATTGTACTATTTTTACAAATCCCAATGCAATAGCCATAGTGACCATTATGGCTCCTTCGCACAGTGCCCTTACTTTGTTGTCCTTTAAATTTAAATTCTGCATTTTGCTTTGAATATCAGATATGCCCCCCAAACGAAAACCGCACTGCGGCGCTGCAATGCGGTTATAGTTTAAGATACAGTCGCATTCCTACGCCGGCATTATCCGGATCAGGTGTGAGGGTTCGGATCAGATCCATCTCAGCCGGCCGCAGCCAGCACCCCTTGAAATTTTTTGATTTTCAACTAATATATTTATTTGATTTGATGTGTTTGTTCTTTATAATGCAATTTGTCGTTACCGACTACACAGTAATTATATCAGCACTTTTGATTATGTCAATTACTCTTCCGGTGCTCCTGGTTGAAGTCCGAATTAAACAGAATTATCAGAAGCTGTGCCGGGATGTAGGTGTACCAGATCCAATTGTTGAATTCGTGAGTGCCTTCGCATACATTGATCATCGGCAAAAATACCAGAAAATCAGAAAAGAGAAACAGGAACATGCCAAGCATCAGGAGACCTCTGCTGCCGCCCTCGCTGTACCCATAGGAATATTGCATACAAAGATTAACTCCGATAAACAGCAGATAGATAAGAAGCGGGAAAAACATGCTTTGCATGCCTCCGGTCTTAAGAAGCATTACAGCATACAAAAGTCCGGCGGCCGTGATTATCATAAGGATACCTACCCGCATGCCCTTGTTCACAAGCGCATATCCCTTGCGCTTGATTGCCCTGAAGAAACACAGCGCATAAATAATATGAGCAATGATAAAAAATGCGGCACCGGGATATGTTGAAATATCTCCTAAGCCAACAATGTCTGTCATAAATACGTCACCAAGCGTGGATGCGATCATGGCAAACATGCACCACTTGCGCTCAGTACCTTTAAACTTCAGATACAGTGCTGCCGATGTCCCCGAAAGCATTACACTTATTATTACCTTTACCGAACGAGTCAGCATTTATTTAAGTCCTCCGATTTTTCCCCAAGCATTTTAAGCGTTAAATCACCGAGGCTTTTATCAAACTGTACTCTGGTAATCGTTCCGTGCTCAAGGAATGTTTCAAGAAGTTCCTTTTGCTTGAGATATAATTCCATTTTTGATTTCTCTATTTGCATACATCAACCCAGGTTCCCTTTGTTGCCGCTTCAAGCTCTGCAATAGTGAACGGTACTGCGGAGTTGTCGGTACCGGCGGCAGGAAAAACCGTCTCAAACTGTTTTAAGGATTCATCCAAAAATATCTGAACGCCATCCTTAACACCAAACGGACACACGCCGCCGACCGCATGGCCAATCAGACCGGGCACATCATCAAAAGGTATCATAGATGCCTTGCATCCGAATCTGTCTTTAAATTTATGGTTATCAATTCGGGCCGTGCCCATAACAACAACCAAAATCGGTGACCCGTCTCTCAAAATAAAGCTTAATGTCTTGGCAATTTCTCCGGGCTGTCTTCCGAGAGCAGCTGCCGCAAGTTCAACGGTTGCAGTATTTTTATCCAACAAAATTATCTCATTGGCAATTCCGTTATCTTCAAAATATTTCTTAACTTCCGCAAGTCCCATTTTAATCTCCTTTAGCTTATATATATTCCTTCTGCAATCTATACAAACACAAACTGCGCCCTACAGTTATATCCTACCTTCTGCGGTCTCCTCTTCGCGTAATCAAAAGCAGTCTTAAAAGCTGCAACACAGACGACAAAACTGCCGCAACATAAGTAAGCGCTGCAGCATTTAAAACCTTCCTTGCTCCTGCAACTTCGCTTCCGATCAGCATCTGCTGCTGTTCCAGAATTGCGACCGCTCTTGACGAGGCGTTAAATTCAACCGGAAGTGTTATAAGCTGGAACAGCAAAACAAACGAAAATAGAAATACGCCGATTCTTGCAAGTCCAACAAGCCCCAGGGCAATGCCGATAAGAATAACAGGAATAGAAAGCTTTGATCCGATGTTTGCCATCGGAATTGCAACAGACCTTAGCTTTAAAGGTCCGTAGTTTTCCCGGTGCTGAATTGCATGTCCGCATTCGTGTGCAGCAACCCCGATAGCGGCGATCGAACTCGAACCGAAAACGCTGTCGGACAATCTTAAAATCTTTGCTGACGGGTCGTAATGATCTGTCAGACTTCCGCCGATGTGTTCGATTCCCACATCATTTATTCCTGCGCTTCTTAAAATTGCCATAGCTGCCTGCTCAGCCGTTATCTGCGACACGCTCGCGACCTTATCAAACTTCTTAAAAGTTGAATTTACATTAATTGAAGCAATCGCAGAAATAACCACACCTATCAAAACCAAAATGTATGTTGAATCGTAGTACATTAGTTTTCCTTTCCTTTATCTCCATTACTTTGTTCTTGTTTATTATACAACAAACTCGTGATATAATTACTACAAAAATTCTGATAAAACAGGTGAACATCATAGATAAAAGCGATGAGATTTTGATTAAACAAATACAAGGCCGCCTTAGCCAGTGTGAAGACCAGTGTATACTGACACACAGCAGCTTTCTTGACGTGCGCCAAAGCACCCTGCTGGAGAATCTTTTCCGTGGAAGCAAACACCTTTTCTACGGCGGATACGAAGATGCGGAACGAAGGATCATGGTTTTTCTTCCGGATTATCTTGATGAAATTCCGGAAGAGGATAACCCCTTAAGCGTTCTGCGTGTTTCCCATGCAAAAGGCGGCAAAGCTCTTTCTCACAAGGATTATCTCGGTTCTATCCTAAGCCTTGGGATCGATCGGAATGTAACCGGAGACATACTTGTCCGCGAAAATGAGTCCGACATTGTAATCTTAAAAAGTATGGAGGATTTTTTTCTCAGCAATTACAATCGGGCAGGGAAAACATCTCTCTTTGTTAAGGCTCTTCCGATTTCCGAAATCAATCCCGGCGAAATATATTTTTCAGAAAAAAGAGGCACCGTGGCCTCTTTAAGACTTGATAATCTGGTTTCTGAGGGGTTTAGCATCTCAAGGGCAAAAGCTCAGGATGCTATCAACAGCGGCCTTGTATACATCAATAATCTTCAGAATACAAAAAGCGACCGCCTCGTATCCGAGGGCGATAAAATAGTGCTGCGCGGATGCGGCAAAATCATTTTGAAAGAAGTCGGAAACGAAACAAGAAAAGGAAGACTCGCCGTTTCCCTTCTGACCTTTAATTCTTAAACACTTTTCATACGATTAACAGCAGCAATCGGTCACAGCCCTTGTGCTTTGATTTCCAAAGCACAATATATACCTAATCATCCTGATTAGTGGCTGCACTGATGTTCTTCTCCATGATGATTGCAATTCGCCTCAGTAGAGAATTTAAGCTGTCCGGACAGAAACTCTTCAACTGCCGTATCTGCGGTTCCAACCACACCCGGAACGACCCTTATGCCATATTCAGCCAGTGCAGCCTGAGCTCCGGGCCCTATTCCGCCGCAAATAAGGATTTCAATATCCCCATTTGATAAAAGCTCTGCCAGGGCCTCATGTCCGGCGCCACCGTTTCCGATTATTTTACGATCTTTGATCTTTCCATCTTCAATTTCATACACCTTAAACTCCTGTGTATGTCCAAAGTGCTGAAAAATCTGTCCATTCTCGTACGTTACTGCAATTTTCATTTAAAATTCCTTTCTTTGTATCAAAACTTCTTATTCTATAAAAAACCAAAGAGCATACACATTACAATGCACCTTAAAACAGAATTCCCGTACTCACGTCCCGTTGAAAACCCTGTGCAAACCAGCTCAAACAAATGCAGCAAGAATAGTATAAGCAAAGGATACGCACTCACCTTAAAGGCAAGCAAAATTAAGACTATCCAAAGAATTATTGTTGATGTGTAGGTAATTATTTTTTCATTTATCCATTTTCTTCATGGCATCACCGGCAATTCTGTAAACCGTCAAATCGCTCATTGGCTCAGCACCCATAGCTGCATAAAATGCGTCGGCCATTTTTATTACATCAAACTAAATAAACGTTATTGTTTCTTCTGATGCTTTTCTTGATGTATGCTTATCGGATGGCTTTCCCTCTTCTGCGGCATATCCTATAGGAAGGAACGATACAAGCTGAACGTTTTCAGAAATATTAAACGTCTCATGAGTAAGTTTTGGATCAAACATGCCGACCCAACAGGAAGCAATACCAAGATCTGCGGCTTCCATCATCATATGAGTAATTACAATTGAAGCGTCAACCTCACCAAAGTTATAGTTCCCTCTCGTAGGAACAGATGCAGCTTTTGTTTTGTCAAAGCCAACAATAAGCACTACAGGCGCGTTATAGATACAAGGTGAACATTTCTTTGCAAGCTCAACAGCCTCTTTGCTCTTTGCAACATAAATTACCTGCGGCTGATTATTTCTTGCTGTCGGGGCGATCCTTCCTGCCTCTAAAATCTTACTCAATTTTTCATCTTCAATCGGTTTGTCGGAAAAAGCCCTGCACGAATATCTTTCCTTTACAAGTTCCAAAAAATCCTTCATTTCACTCCTCCTTCAACTAATATCCATTCAACCTCTGCAATTATCTTCAGTAATTCCGGGAAGCATATTAAACAAACTGAAGCTAACTGAAAAAGCAAAAGCCCGAGCCACAGACATTACCTAAGCTTGCAGATCCGCCACAAACTCATCAATAATACTTTTCTTTACATGCTGCATCACAACAATGTGGCAAAGCTCTCCTCCGAACTGCGGAAGATTACCGTCGGCAAGCATATATTTTTTTCTGATCCAATCATCCGGACGCTTAAAGAAAACCGTATTACTGTATTGCATATGCCAAGCAGGATAGCCGATTTCATCAAGTCTCTTTTGAAGATACTCTGTATTCTCCAGCATAGCCTGCGCTTCCTTTGCAAAACCGTCGTAACCGACATTCTTAAGAACCCAGTAAAATTTCAGCGGAGTCAATCCGTTTCTGGAACAACTGATAAGCGGCATATTGTTGTGAAGATATGAAACCCTAAAGGATTTTTGCGCATCCAAAATCTCCTTGCGGCTCAAAAACAATCCGCAAGGTTCGTCAATTCCGAAAAACTTATGACCGCTGATTGCAATCGAATCATATCCCTGTTTTTCCATGCTGACTATATCCTTATATTCGGTAAACGGGAAATATCCGCCAAACAAAGCGGCATCAAGATGCCTGTAAACCGCAATCGGCTTCACGTCATCCAAAACCTTTGCGATTGCAGCCTGATCATCCGTTGCACCCATAAATGTTGAACCGATGGCAATAATTACTAACGCCGGCTTTCCCGGGTCGATGTTTTTTCTTAAAGACTCCGGATCCATACGGCCCTGTTCATCGTAATCAATCAGTCTGACCTCAAGGTTTTGAACATCGCATATGCGGAAAGATGAATAATGTGCCTCTTTAGAAACATATACGATCGGAAGCATTCCCGTTTCATTCTGAAGCTTTTTTGCACCGTAATAAATTCCGTGCATATTTCCGTCAGTTCCGCTGTTTGTCACAAAGCCCCATTCCTGACCCTCAGGGATACCGTACCAGGGCGCAAACATTTTTACTACATACTGCTCAATACCTACCGAATTTAACAGGAATTGCTCACCGTCAAACGGATTGCCGGCATTATTAATACCAATATCACAAAGACCTGTCTTTACATACCACTCGCCAAAGCCCGACATATTAGGAATCTGACAAAGCGGATAGCCTATGCAATGATCGACATTTTCGTATACATTTTTAATGAATTGTATTAAATCTGTGTCTGCGTTCATTTCTTTACCTCCGCTCATCACTATCGCGTTGCTGTTTTTTGTGCAGTTCTTACATTGCATACTCACAAACCTTTCAGGCGGGCTGCTTTCAGAATGGCAATCTGGGTTTTGCCGTCAGGCACCTTGCCGTCCATCACATCGGTCAGCACATCCTTAAGCGGCACCTTATACACATCGATAAACTCGTCCTCGTCCAAATCTGTCTGCCCCGGGTGAAGGTCCTCAGCCATAAAAAGCTCGATCCTTTCGTCAGTATAAGCAACAGTCGGATAAAGAGGCCCGAGATCCGTCCATTTGCCGGCAGTCAAACCTGTCTCCTCCCGAAGCTCTCTTTTAGCCGCCTGCAAAAGGTCCTCACCGCTGTAATCCAGCTTTCCTGCCGGAATTTCTGACAAAACCTCCTCAAACGGATAGCGATACTGTCGTTCCATGTAAACCATACCATCCTCATACGGCACTACACAAACCGCACCAACATGGCGAACAACCTCCCGAATCGACTGACCGCCGCCCGGAATCGACACCTGATCCTTATACAGGTGAACCACAACACCATCATATATAAGCTCAGAACTAAGCTGTTTTTCTTCCAGTTCTTCTTTTGTCATCATGATAAACCTATTTCTTAAACCTCGCTCCGACACTGAATGCATCAGCTTTTCTTGCTCCGACACCATAGTATCCATGCCTGTCAATATCAAAGATAAGAGGCTTTAACTTGGAAATATCGACCTTACCGTCTGTCAGAACTTTTTCATCAACAGATGTTCCGACGATCTCTCCGAACAAATGGCAATGCTCTTCTTCATAAGAAATCAGCCTACATTCCAAACAAACAGGAAGCTCATCCACAATCGGAGCGTCAACAAGCTCCGATCTGTGCGTATGAAGCCCGGAGTTTACAACTTTATCAGGATCATTATTTGCAGAAACAATTCCAAGATAATCACATTCTGCTTCAAAACCTTCAACCGCCATGCTTACCGTAAAGCATCCGTTCTTTAAAAGATTCTTTGTAGTTTTATGATTCGCAGACAGACAAAGAAATACCTGAGTATCATCTCCAACGCCGCCCCAGGCAGCATTCATAATATCAGGGTTTCCGTTTTCATCGTATGTCCCGACCATAAGGACCGGCTGCGGATATATCAATGGCTTTTTTCCTAAATTCTTTCTCATAACTAATTGACCTCCTTTTTGTTACATTTTTTATTATATTGTACCACATATTGCCGTATCTTGAATATTACAGTTCAAATATATAATAGAATACAACCTCAGGCTATTGGTTTTAATAAAAAAGGAGTGCACATAAATGCACTCCTTAAAAGCAGTTTTGTAACCTTGCCCTATTTCACAACCTCATACGAAATGATATAAGACCCAAGCAAGGAAAAAACTTCTGAAACCTTCACATTTATCGTATCTCCGGTCTGGACACCGGGATTGGTATCAGAACAGAAATTCAGATGCTCACCGGTTTGGATGTTATATCCAAATGCACTGTCCGGAACAAGCTTATCAACAGTAATTGTAACAGTCTTTCCCTTAAGGTCTTCCCCTTTATTAAGATCTGCCTCAAACGATGCAACATCCTCATAATCAATTTTTACCTCACCGCATCCAACACAAAGCGCCATAACAAGACACATTGCCAGTACAATTGTAATTACCTTTTTCATGGTTTTTCCTCCTATTTCCCAAGACTTACCTTAAGAAGTTTTTGGCTTACTCTTTCAAGAACCTCTGTATAGTAAAGCAGTTCTTCGTTATTTAAATCTTTGTTTTCCCAGGCCTGGGCCTTTTCAGCAAAATCCGTATACTTCTTTAAAAAATCAGTATATTTTGTAAGCAGCGAAAGATCCGATGGATTATAACTCTTCATAAACTCAACATACTCATCCATACAAGCTTCGTACGACTTCAAAAAGTCCTTAAGTTCCTGCCTAATACCGCCCTTTTCTTCCTTAATTTCCTCAACTTTCTGATTGGAATTCTGGGCCTCTCCCGTGCTTGTTCCGCAACCACAAAACATAAATACCAATACAAGTGAAAGCAATATAGCTGTTATCTTTTTAGCCATTCTCTTTTCCCCTTTGCTCAAATAGTAATTCTGCAATTTTTAACAATAGAACTTTATCTTCGTTGCCGAGCTTATCAAAATGTTCAAAAAATTCCGTTGGAACAAGTGCTTTTGAATCTTTTTTGTAACTAAAGAATTCACTCGGCTTTGTATTCAAGTACTCACATATCTCAAAAAACATTGCCATTGAAGGTAATGCCCTTTTGTTTTCAATATCATTAATGTAGCTTGGGCTCTGTCCTAAAGACAAACTCATCTCCCTTGCGGACACACCTTTTTGTATCCGTAATTCAGGCAATTTCCTTGTAAAACTTTGAATCAATGAAGTACTATTATACATATCGTAATAATTATACCTTGCAGCCCTTTCCAAACCGCCGTGTTCAATCCGTTGTTTTTCAATTTTTATCGGTTTTAATCCGATACCACTCTTTTTATTTTTCTCCATAATAAAAACCTCCTACGATTTCTCGTAAGAGGTCTTGTAAATTTTGCGAATTAACTAAAAGCCAAAAATAAATGAACTACATTTCTAAACTTTCACTTTTACTCTTTTACAATATTTTTAATCGGATCAATAAACGAACCCAAACCATCTTTTGCATTGTCTATAATACCACTGACGCCTTCTTTCGTTTTTTCAACAACGTTATCCACTTCCCTTGTTGTCTCGTCAATAAGATTATTTACGCCTTCCTTAAAACCATCTACGACATCTTTCACTACCCCTTGGGTTTCTTCTTGAACATAATCAATAAATGAGCGGGCACTGTCTAATAAATCTTCCTTCACAGTAACTCTACAACTATACTTAATTCCATTTACAGTGGCTGACACATTTGTCTTACCGGTTGCAACTGGTATAAGCGATCCATCCTGCTCCACTATCACAATTGAAGGGTCTTCTGATTTCCATGACTCAGGATCTACAGCACAACCCACATCTATTTTTTGACTATCATCATCAAGCAAAATACTCTTTGCATTTGCAAATATACCCTGATAGCCCATCACAATGTTATCAAATCCTAGTGTGTGCAACTCCTCCGCCCCCCTGTACTGTTTATTATAAAAAATGTAGTTTTTGCGGTCAATATTCATATCACAAATCTTGACAGCCAATTCCCATTATTATATATTGTTTACAATATTTCCTATATATAATTGACATACGTAATATTACGTATTATACTTGAGGATGTAATATGCCTACAACCGCAAAACAAATGGTTAAAGAATTACAGGCTACAGGATTTCAAATTATTTCTCAGAGTGGTTCACATATTAAATTGAGAAACTCTCAAACCGGCATTACAATAATAGTTCCTTTTCATAATGGTGATCTTAAGAAAGGTCTTGAACAAGACATCAGAAAACACGCAGGGCTTAAATAAGGAGAAACTTACCCATGGACAAAATGTTTTATCCGGCAAAATTCACAACAGCAGAAGAAGGAGGATATAATATCACCTTCCCTGATTTTGATTACATCTTCACCCAAGGCGACACAATTGACAAAGCATACCAAATGGCAATAGATGCCCTCGGTCTTGAAATTTATGATCTAGACAAGCAGCACAAACAGCCGCCCACACCAAGCAACCCCAATTCCATCAAAACCAAGAAAAATGAAACAGTCGTGTTAATAGAATTCAGCTTGGACGAATACAAAAGACGAACCAACAACATGGCTGTAAAGAAAACACTCAGTATTCCAAGCTGGCTTAATGAAGAAGCAATGGCAAAAGGAATAAACTTTTCCTCCGTATTGCAAAAAGCCCTAAAAGCAGAGTTAAATATACTGTAAATAACAAAAGCACCGCAGTAAGCGGTTGGCTATAGTTGGTTTATGAAAAACCGCCTACTTGTTAAAGTACCCTTCCAATGCTTCCATAAGAGCTTTTGCTTCATCTTCATTCAAGGCAACACCCTTGCCCATTTTTTCTCTTTCCGGAGCCCAATCACGAATATCAAATTTCGGATTTGCACCATTGTACGATACTTTATTGATTTCTTTTGTCCAGCCTTTTGCTGATGTTGAAAGAACTGCGATTTCTTCTGTTACTTCAAAACTAAATTCTTTTGCCATATCGTTTTACCTCTTCGTTTATACTATAAAAATCATTATTGTCTATCTTGGGATATCGCTATTTTTAATGTGTGTTGGCTTCTGGTTGCCGTCTACAGTATCTAACTTAATATCCCAACCCTTATATTCAATTTTGTTTGCTTTAGTTTCTTTTACAAAACTGATATCACTTTCCATTTTGTAAGATATTGTTCTCTTACCGAATAATTCTTCTATCCTCAAAAGATTCATTAACTACATCAAAGTAATTTATCATTGTTAATGATAGTCTTTCTTTGGCGGAAATGCTGCCATTACTGTTTATTTTATAAGGAGTAACCTTCAACTCTACTCCGGCATCTTTAAAATCTGCATCGGAATCAGAATTACACTTGTAATGAAAAAACTGTTCTTCAATAATCTGACCTAAGTTGCCCTTGCCATTATACTCAGGCAAATACCCATCAAGAGTACCAACATCATAAACGCTTGAGTTTTCTCGACAGACTTCAGAAAAGGTCTTTCCTATTGACTTTTGAGCATACTCTTCAATAGATTTAGGATTGGATGAATCGTATGTTTGATTGATAGAATTTCTTTCCATTAAGGTAAATTACTAATCAGTTGATAACACAAGCTTTGATTTATTCAAATACTTTTCTGCTTTTTCGCTGTCCCCGGCTTCCGCATAGAGTTCATAGAGAGCCACCATGGAATCATAGTGCGACGGGGAAAGCTCCAAAACTTTTAAGAAGCCTTCTATGGCTTCTTGGCTGTGGCCAAGCTCTCTGTAGGCGCAGGCAAGGTTAAAGTGGAGTGGCCACCATTTGCCGTACTGAGTGTTTATATAGGGTTCAAGGATGGCAAGGCCTTCTTCAAGTCTTCCGCCTGCCAAGAGGTTTACGCCCTTTTCTATTTTTACGGGGTCTTCAAGTTCTACAAGGCGGCCTTCAATTTCTTTTATGTTTTCGGGATCGTCTTCTCCGCAGCAGGACATATAGTGTCTCCATGCAATCTGGGTTCTTTGGTATTGGCCCATGTTCAGGTATGCATAGCCGAGGTAGTACCAGCCTTGCGGAAACTGCGGGAAGGCACTTGTGCAGTGTTCAAAATATTCTCTTGCTTCATTTTTAAGAATAAGGATAAGCTCGTCACAGCCGTCTTCTCCTTCCATGGACAGGTACCGGAATCTGCATCCGTTTGCATAACAGAACATGGATTCCAAGGCATCATCCTTGAACATCATAGCAGCTCTCAGGTACGCAAGGCCCTTCCTGTAATTGCCTATTTTAAGGCATTCTTCGCCTTTGTTTGCAAATACAAGGATAAGCTTTTCATCAAAGAGCTTGTGAAGGTACTGAAGATAATTATCTGCGTATTTAAACTTTGTATCGCAGCCGATTACAACTGCAATATTATCTGCGATCTGCGTAGTTGAAAGACCGTTTTCGGTAAAGGCCTTAAGATCTTCATGTCTTATCGGAATCGGGATGTCCCTCATAAAAGAAAGGTCTGCCGTATTCAAAAAGTCCGGAGAAATTTCCGTAAAGACAAAGCTCTTTACCTCCGATTCCAGATAGGGTTTTAATTTGTCTTCTCTTGCTTTAAAGATGGGGAGCATTTTACATCCTTTCAGGAGCCTTTATTCCGAGAAGGCCAAGTCCGTTTGCAATGGTTTGTTGTGCAGCGTAAGTAAGCATTACCTTTGCCTTCTTTTCTTCTTCGTTTTCCACTAAGATATGTTCGTCGTGATAGAACTTATTAAAGCCTTGTGCAATGTCTACGATGTTTCTTGTAATTACGGATGGCTCGTACTTTTCTCCGGCTTCAAGAACTGCTTCAGGGAAGCGGTAGATAAGCTTTATCAGCTCGTATGCGCTGTCACCGGATAAGTAATCCATGTTAAGCTCATCTATGCTGATTTTGCCTGTTTCAAGGTCGCTGTTTCTTACAACGGAAGCTGCCCTTGCATGGGTGTACTGAACATACGGCCCTGTCTCTCCGTCAAAGTTAAGCACCTTGTCCCAGTTGAAAGTGTAGTCCTTGATTCTTCCTGCGGAAAGCTCCTGGAAGATAACCGCACCTATACCGACGGTCTTTGCTGTTTCGTCTATTATCTCTTCGTTTACGCCCTTTTCCTTAACAATGGCATAAGTCTTTTCTATGGCACGCTTTAATACGTCTTCAAGGAAAACAACCTTTCCTTCTCTTGTGGACATGGTGCCGTCTTCAAGGCTTACCAGGCCAAACGGAATATGTACGCAGTCCTTGTACCATTCATAACCCATCTTCTGCAGCACGTGGAAAAGCTGCTGGAAATGAAGATTCTGCTGGGATGCAACAACATAGATGCTCTTTGCAAAATCATAGGTCTCTTTTCTGTATTTTGCCGTTGCAAGGTCGCGTGTGATATACAGGGATGTACCGTCGCTTTTTTTGATGAGTGCAGGCTCAAGACCAAATTCGGAAAGGTCTACGATCTGAGCACCCTGCGACTCTGTAAGAAGACCCTTGTCTTCCAGTTCTTTTACAACTGCAGGCATCTTGTCGGAATAGAAGGCTTCGCCGTTCCATGAATCAAAGTCTATATCAAGCATTGCGTACACACGCTTGAATTCCTTGAGGGATTCTTCCCTGAACCACTGCCAAAGCTGCACTTCCTCGGGGTTTCCGGCTTCAAGCTTTACAAAGGTTGCTCTTGCTTCATCGTCAAGCGACGGATCTTTTTCCGCTTCCTGATGGAACTTTACGTAGTAAGAAAGAAGAGATTTGATCGGTTCTCTTTTTACATCTTCTTCAGATCCCCACTTGCGGTAAGCAACTATCATTTTGCCGAACTGTGTGCCGTAGTCGCCGAGGTGGTTTATTCTTTCAACCTTGTATCCGAGAAAATCATAAATCTTGTAGAGCGAGTTTCCTATAACGGTGGAACGGATATGCCCGATGTGGAAAGGCTTTGCAATGTTTGGAGAGCTGAAGTCTATTACAACCGATCTTCCTTCTCCGAAATCAGTTGAACCGAATCTGCTTCCGCCTTCCTTTACACCATCAAGCGTAAGCTTTGTAAGCTCTGCCTTGTTGATGAACATATTTACATATGCATTAACATTTTGAACGCCGGAAAAAATCGGATTATCCTTTATCTGCTCTGCAATATCTGCGGCAATAAGCGGCGGCGCCTTATGACGAAGCTTTGCAAGCTTAAAGCATGGAAACGCATAATCTCCCATTGATGTGTCCTGAGGAATCTCAATCATGGATTGGATCTCAGTCAGGCTCAGACCTTCTACTTTTTCTGCAAGAATTGCTGCGATTTCGTTTTTAATATTTCTCATTTCTTTATCGTGACGATGGTCGCACCGTCGCCTCCCTCGTGATATCCGCCTTTACGGATCGATTGTACATGTTTGTTTTTCTTAAGCACTTTAGCAAGGCCTTCACGCAGTATTCCCGCTCCTCTTCCGTGGATTACGGTAACGTTTTCAAGACCTGCCATAAAAGCATCATCTATATATTTTTCAACTATGTCCGCTGCTTCGTCAAGATTCTTTCCTATTACGTTTACGGAAGTCGGAACACTCATGGACTTCGCGGCAAACATTCTTGAATACTTGACTTTTTCACGCTGCTTTTCTGTTACGTTTTCTTTTACCAAAGTAATATTTTCTATATTCACCTTCATCTTGAGGCTTCCGATCTGAACCATCATATCGCCCTTTGAATCAGGAAGAGAAAGCACGCTTCCCTTTTCACCGAGGCTCAGGACGTTAACTCTTATTCCTTCTTCAATATCCTCGGGATTCGGCTTTTCGTTATTCTCTATCCTTTCTTCTTTTCGGACAAATTCTTTTCGCTTTTCGGCAAGCTTTCGTTTGCCTTCTTCTATCTTGGCTTTTACATCTGCATCCGTAATGGTATCGTTTACTTCTTTTTGAATCCGGACTATCTCTTTTCTTGCATCTTCAACCAAAGCTCTTGCTTCGTCTTGTGCCTGCTCTAAGATTTCTCTTTTCTCTTTTTCAAATCTTATCTCGAGCTTTTCCATGTGCTGCTTTTGCTTTTGAAGCTCGTTTCTTAAGTTTTCGGCTTCCTCTGCAGCGTTTTCGGCGCGTTTTCTGTCGTCTTCTATGGATGTTATTACATCTTCAAAGGCAACGTCGCCCTCTTCTATGAAACGACGGGCATGGTCTATTATTTTATCCGCAAGACCAAGCTTTTGAGATATTTCAAAGGCATTGGATTTACCCGGAACTCCTATTATCAATCTGTACGTCGGAGACAGGGTTTCAACATCAAATTCCATAGAAGCATTTTGAACCCCTTTTGTAGAGAGCGCAAATTTCTTAAGCTCTGTATAGTGGGTGGTTGCTATGGTCATTGCACCTTTGTTGTAGAGGTGGTTTAAGATAGATATTGCAAGGGCTGCACCTTCTGTCGGGTCTGTGCCCGCACCAAGCTCGTCCAAAAGCACAAGGCAGTCCATGGTGGAGCTTTCAACTATACTAACTATGTTTGTCATGTGAGCAGAAAAGGTTGAAAGGCTCTGCTCTATGCTTTGCTCGTCTCCTATATCTGCATATATTTCCCTGAATACAGGAAGCTTTGTTCCTTCGGCTGTCGGTATAAAAAGACCGGACTGAGCCATAAGGCAAAGAAGCCCCACAGTCTTTAATGTTACTGTTTTTCCGCCTGTATTCGGCCCTGTTACAACCAATGTTTTGTATTTTCCGCCGATGGCAATATTGATCGGCACTGCCTTTTTCTTATCAAGAAGCGGGTGGCGGGCTTTCTTGATATCCACTATGCCCTGATTATTTATCTCGGGCTTAAAGCCGTTCATGTTTGCTGCAAGGCGGCCCTTGGCAAACATAAAATCAAGCTTAGTTAAGATTTCCTGATTTGCTTTTATCTTCAGTTCTTCTCTTCCGACCGCTCTTGAAAGCTCGGAGAGTATTCTTTGCACTTCGGCCTGCTCTGCAAGCTCAAGCTCTCTAAGCTCGTTATTCATGTTTACGATTGCCTGAGGTTCAACAAAGAGAGTTGCACCGGAAGCTGATTGATCGTGAACTATGCCGCTGATTTTTGCTTTATGCTCCTGCTTTACGGGGATTACGTATCGTCCCTGGCGCATGGTTACAATGGCATCCTGAAGGAAGGCTTTATTCTCTCCGGAGCCGACGATTTTTTGAATCTTTATTCTTATATCTTCGTTTTGGCGAAGGATGGATTTGCGAAGTCTTTTAAGCTCGGGGGAGGCAGAATCAGCCATTTCATCCTCTGAAATGATGTCTCTTGTGATCTCATCCTCCAGGCTCTTTAAAACGGAAATGGCCGAAGCCAGCCCGTCTATGCGGGGCAGCTCCGGCAAATCTGATGACAAATATTCTGCAGTTCTTCTTGCTGATTGCAAATTGTATGCAACCTCCAAAAGCTGCTTCATGGACAAAGTGCTTTCAAGGGAAGCAAGATGAACCGTTCCCGAAATATCGTAGAAGTTTCCAAGAGGGGGTGCTCCTTTTTTGAGAAGCACAACAACAGCCTCGTCTGTGTCTTGCAGGGCATCGTTTATGTCAAAGGGATCTGACATTGGAAGAAGCTTTAAAGCCTTTTCCCTGGTAAGCTTACTGCAGCACTCGGTAGCCAGCATGTTTATTATTTTTTGATATTCTAAAACACGCAGTGCCTTTTGGTTCATTTATCTTCTGCCTCTTAAAGTTTCAATTTCGTTTTTAAGATGGATGTTTTCCATCTGGATATCAAAGAAGGAAGATTCAATGTCTCTGCATCTGTTTTCGAGCTCTTCAATATGCTTCTGAGCTTCAAGCGGGGCATCGTTTACACGCTGAACGGATACTTCAAGCTGAGCGTTTAATTCTTCAATCCTGTTTCTGAGTTCGTTGTTATATTTTTGCTGCTGAGAAAGTTCTGCTGCAAGGGCATTAGCCTGAGACTCCTTTTCGTTTGCATATGCCTGAAGATTGTCCTTTAAAGTGCCGAGTGTGGACATTTCATCCTTGTACTGAGCATAGCTTTGTTTAAGCTCTTCCCACATTCTTTCGTAGTTTCTCCCGTTTTCTGCAAGCTGAAGATTCTTGGAAAGCAGTGCGGCCTTTTCTTCTTCAAGCTTGTAGTATTCGTCTGCAGCAAGCATGGCTGCAAGTACTGCAACGGCAGATGTAGGCTGATTTGTGCCTTCGCCCACCTCTTTCATCTTTGCATCAACGTGATCTGCAATCTTCATGATATACTCTCTTGGCATATCACCGGAAAGTGTGTATTCCTGTCCGTATACAATGACTGTTACTTTGTTCTTTTCGTCCATGATAAATCCTTTCTAGATTTCTCTGAGAACTGCGTTGTGTTTATCTTTAAGGTTTACAAGAACCTTAGTGTTGATTTCATTTACTTCGGTATCCGTAAGGGTTCTGTCCTTTGCTCTGTATGTAAGGGAGAATGCAACAGATTTTGTCCCCGCAAGGATCTGTGCTCCTCTGTATACATCAAAGAGCTTTACGGATTCAAGAAGCTCGCCGGCAGAAGCTTTGATTTCCTTTTCAATATCCCCAACCTTTACTTCTTCCTTAACAACCATGGCAAAGTCTCTTACCATTGCCGGAAATTTGGGGAGTGTCTTGTACTTCTTTTCCGTATTTGCAAGATCGTAAAGCAGGTTGAATTCCAATTCTGCCGCGTACACTTCTGCATCAATACCGTAGTTTTCCGTTACATCAGGATGTACCTGACCAAGAACGCCGATATCTTTCCCTTCTGCAAGAATCCTTGCGCATCTTCCCGGATGGAAGGTCGGATTATTGTTTTCGGTAACGAATTCAGGATCCTTGATACCGATCTTGCAGAGCATTTCCATGATTCTGCCCTTCATCACAAAGAAGTTTTCTTCAGGACCGTATGCTGCAAGGCAGAGTGCATCCTTTTCTTCAGGAAGAACGCCTTCGCCCTTACCGTTGTTATAGAAGGTGTTGCCAAGCTCAAAGATCGCAATGGCAGGAATGCTTCTTGAATAGTTTGTATAAACTACGCTTAAGGCATTCGGAAGGATCATTGTTCTCATTACGGAGGTTTCGTCTCCGAGCGGGTTAATAAGCTTTACCCATGCACGGCGGTATGAATCTTCAGGAAGCCTGATATTATCTGCTGTCTTTGGGCTTACAAATGAGTAGGTCTGGATTTCATCCATTCCGAGTCCGAGAAGCGTCTGCTTTGTTATTCTTCTGATAGCCTGCGGCTTTGTTTCTATGGATTCGTTGGAGCTCTTTGGAATTGTTACAGGAAGCTTATCGTATCCGTACATACGGGAAATCTCTTCAACATAGTCTTCTTCAATGAAGAGGTCCTGACGTACTGACGGAGCTGTTACCGTAATTGTATCGTTTCCGTCGAACCCGCACCGGATTTCAAGTGGTTCAAGATAATCCATCATCTGCTGCGGTGTAAGCTCAATACCCATAAGCTTATTCATTCTGCTTGCGCGGATATTGATCGTTACAGGCTCTTCCTTCTTCGGATACACATCAACATCGCCGTCAAGAACGGTTCCTGCACCGAGAAGCTCAACAAGGTAGCAGAATCTGTCGCATGCATCCTTTGCAAGGTTTGGATCTATGCCCTTTTCAAATCTTCCGGATGCTTCGGTTCTGAGTGTTAATGCTTTCGATGTTCTTCTTACGCTGTCCCCGCAGAAGTTTGCAGATTCAACCAAAACCATGTTTGTATCTTCTTCGATTTCGGAATTGAGTCCGCCCATAACGCCTGCAATTGCGGATGCACCCTTTTCATCTCTTATTGTAAGCATTGAGGATGTGAGTGTTCTTTCAACGCCGTCGAGTGTTGTGAACTTTTCCCCTTCCTCTGCCGTATCAACGATAATGTGATTTCCCGCAACCGTTCTGATATCGAATGCATGCAGCGGCTGACCGTATTCAAGCATTACAAAGTTGGTAATATCAACGATGTTGTTAATCGGTCGCATTCCGGAGAACATAAGGCATCTTTGAAGCCACCATGGTGACTGCTCAATCTTTATGTCTTTAATTACTCTGCAGCAATATCTCTTGCAAAGCTCCGGCTTTTTAACATCAACCCTGATATAGTCTGCGCTCTTTTCGGGAGCAACCCTCCTGCACTCCGTTTCAGGATAACGAAGCGGTGTCTTAAATGTTGCGGATGCTTCTCTTGCCATACCTATCATTGAAAGACAATCCGGACGGTTTGGCGTGATTTCAAAATCAACTACGGATTCTTTAAGTCCAAGTGCTTCTGCAAGGTCTTCGCCTGCTTTAAAGCTGTCATCCAGAATCCAGATTCCGTCTTTGGAGAATACCGGAGCAACCTTATCATCAAAGCCGAGCTCTGTGCAGGAGCAGAGCATACCAAAGGACTCAACTCCTCTTAGCTTTCCATTGTGGATTGTTACACCTTCTTCTGTTTTCGGCTGGCCGTGAAGAGGTCCGGGGATGTGAGATCCGTCCGGGCATACAGGGACTGTTGCGCCTACAAAGATATTGGATGCGCCCGTAACGATCTGCAGCGGCTCTGCTTTTCCTACGTTGACCCGGCATACTGAAAGCTTATCTGCATCGGGATGCTTTTCTATTTTTTCAATCTTTCCTACAACTACGCCTTCAATACCTTCACCGTAATGCTCTACGGTTTCAAGGTTTGATCCGGAAAGAACCATTCTGTCTACGAATTCTGCAACGTCTACATTAACGTCTGTATAATCTTTTATCCATTTGATTGGTACTAACATTTTTTCTTCCTCCCTTACTTGAACTGTTCAATGAAACGAACATCGTTTTCATAGAGAAGACGAATATCATCAACTTCGTACTTAAGCATTGCAATACGCTCTACGCCCATGCCAAATGCAAAGCCGGTATATTTTTCCGTATCGATTCCGCCAACCTTAAGAACATTCGGGTGAACCATGCCGCAGCCGAGAATCTCAATCCAGCCGGAGCCCTTGCAAACATTACAGCCCTTGCCGCCGCACTTAAAGCAGCTTACGTCCATTTCGGCAGATGGCTCCGTAAAGGGGAAATGATGAGGTCTGAAGTTTGTCTTTGTGCCCGAACCAAAGAGCTGTTTTGCCATTGAGTCCAAAACGCCCTTAAGGTCTGCCATTGTGATACCCTCGTCAACTACAAGACCTTCAATCTGGTGGAACATCGGGGAATGTGTTGCATCAGGTGTGTCACAGCGGAAGCACCTACCCGGAGCAATAACTCTGATAGGCGGCTTTTGGTTCTGAAGTGTTCTTACCTGAACGCATGATGTTTGTGTTCTTAAAAGAACGTCATCGGTAATATAGAAAGTATCCGTCATATCTCTTGCAGGATGGTTAGGACCTGCGTTCAGAGCATCGAAATTATTGAATACTGTTTCGACTTCAGGGCCTTCTGCAACAGAAAATCCCATAGATCCGAAGATCCTGGTGATCTCTTCTATTGTCTGGGTTATAAGGTGCGGAGTCCCCACGGTTTTGATGATGCCCGGTTCTGTTACATCAACGGCCTGAAGCTTAAATTCGGCTTCGCGCTGAAGCTTTTTAAGGGCATCCATCTTGCCGGAAAGAAGTGCTTCGATCTGAGCCTTGGTTTCGTTTGCAACACGGCCCATTTCTTTTCTTTCTTCAGGAGCCAGATCCTTCATGGACTTTAAGATATCGGTAAGCTGTCCCTTCTTACCTAAGAATTCAACGCGCAGGGCTTCTGCTTCCTGCACGCTTTGTGCGCTTTCAAGTTTTTCTTTAGCCTGCGCCAAAATGTCTTTAAGACGCTCTGTCATTTTAATTTCTCCTTTGACGAAGTGATTCGTACATTATTGCTGCTGCGGCAACGGCTGCATTGAGGGATTCTGTTTTTCCGTCCATCGGGACGGAAATCGTGCTTGCGCCTTTTAAAAATCCTTCGCTTACGCCGTTACCTTCGTTTCCTATGATTATTGCGGCATTTTCTTTTAAGTCTGCCTTATCAATGTCTTCTTTGGCATTCATTGCAGCTGCAAACGCCGTTTTGCCATTTTGCTTAAGAAGCATAAGTGTTTCTGCTGCATCTTCCGTATGGAGAACGGGAAGTCTTAACAGGCTTCCTGCGGCAGCTCTTACCACCTTTGGCTGGTACACATCAGCAGTTCCTTTTAATACTATGATGCCTTTAAAACCGAAGGCCTCGGCAGTTCTCAGAATAGTGCCAACGTTTCCGGGGTCCTGCAGCCTGTCTAAAACTGCAATATTACCCTTGCCCACCTCTTTAAAGAACTCCTCCGGATTTATTTGCCTCTTTTCAAAAACGGCTGCGATGTCCTGCGGGCTGTCTGTATGAGTCACCTTTGCAAATACATTTCCGGTAAGTTCATATGCGGCCAGGTCCTTTTCTTCGGCAGCTTTCAGGATGTCCCGTACTTCTTCCGAATCCGACCCGGCCCGGGTAAAGATGAATCTCACTCGTCCGCCCTCTTCCATTGCTTCCTTTACAATGTTGGGACCTTCAAGAAGGTAAAGACCGAGTTCATCCCGGTATTTTTTCTCCGAAAGTGACGATGCTTCTTTAATTATTATGTTGTCTTTTGAACTTAAAGTCTGCATCATTAAAACCGTAAATTATCAAAAGAAGCCGGTGGCAAGCACCGGCTTCAAACCTGCTTTATTTCTACAAATCGATGTTGTGTGAGTTCTTAAGAAAATCAGGGATCGGGAAGTCATTTTCATCATGCATAGCAGGGTCTTCATAAACACCTACAGGAGTTGTATCCGCAGCATGCTCTTTTTCAGCCTCTGCCGGTGCATCTTCAAAAGGATCAGCCTCGGGCTTTTCTTCCTTTTTCGGAGCTGCCTCTTCAACGGAGAAGGATCTGGAGCTGTTATCTTCAAAGCCCGTTGCAATAACAGTAACCTTGATTTCATTGTCCATGTCTTCTCTGATAGATGTGCCGAAGATGATGATAGCATCCTCGTCTGCTTCTCTTGCAACGATGTCTGCTGCATCATTAACTTCAAGCATACCAAGGTCGTAGCCACCCATGATGTTGAGAAGCACTGCCTTTGCACCCTTGATGTTTGTTTCAAGCAGAGGACTTTCGATTGCGTTCTTGATCGCCTGCTCAACTCTTCCTTCGCCGTTGCCAAAGCCAACACCCATGTGAGCAATGCCCTTGTCTGTCATAACTGTCTTTACATCCGCAAAGTCGAGATTTATGAGTCCTGATTCCGAAATAAGTGTTGAAATACCCTCAACACCTTCCTTTAAAACTTCGTCAGCCATCGTAAATGCCTGAAGAATACTTGTGTTCTTTTCCGAGATGGTAAGGAGTCTGTCGTTTGGAACAACAACCAGAGAGTCTACATAGTTCTTAAGGAATTTGATTCCGAGATCTGCATGCTCTTTGCGCTTTTTACCTTCAAAAGTAAACGGCTTTGTAACAACGCCGACTGTGAGGGCGCCGGAAAGCTTTGCAGCCTTTGCAACTATAGGCGCCGCGCCCGTTCCCGTGCCGCCGCCCATACCTGCGGTAATGAATACCATGTCCGAGCCTTCTACATACTTTTCTATATTTTCAAGACTTTCTTCTGCGGACTTTTGTCCGATTTCGGGATTTCCGCCTGCACCAAGTCCTTTTGTAAGCTTTTCGCCAATCTGAATCTTGGTTTCTGCCTTGGACTTATTAAGTGCCTGCTTATCTGTGTTTACTGCAACAAAACTGATTCCCTGCAGGTTGGCATCTATCATGCGATTTACCGCATTGCAGCCGGCTCCGCCTATACCTATGACTTTAATTTTTGCCGGGGAATCGACCGGTTCTTCAAATTGTAACATTGGGGACATAATTCGGCCTCCTAAACCATCATACTGAATACTGATATATCTTATCATAAACAAGATATTGTGTAAACATGAAAAAACGGGCACAACATCTTTGTCATACCCGCATTTTTGCATAATTTGTCAGATTTTAGTTGATTTTAGGGTCAAATGCCATATATCCGTTGCTTCCGACCCTTATAATCCCCTTATTTATTCCTGCATTGTATTGTTCCTGCATAAGGGCTTTAATGGCTTCGATATTGGCTGAAATTTCGGAAGGCTGCCCTTCGCAGTAGTAGTTTTCGTTGACATAAGCCTTAACCACAACCGAAGAAAAGTATATTCTGTAAAAATACAGGTCTGCCTCATCCATTTTTTCAAGAAGTTGCAGCGTATCCGTAAGAAGGTAGGTCTGTCCTATTTTAAGAGGCTTTCCTTCGGTCAGCTCTTCAACATTCATGCCCTCCAGAACAGGAAGCTCCGGCCGCTTATCGGAAACCCTTAATACAAGCCCTTCGTTATCTATGATGACATATTCATCTCCAAACGGAAAAGCCGCAAATTCGGGGCGCTCCTCAATGGTTATGACTATTGTTCCTATCGGCTTTTTATCTATGTGCGCCACTTTGATATAAGGAGTTTCAAGGAGCTTATCTCTTGCAGGCTTGGCCTTTACTTCAAAGAAAAGATTTTTGCCTGTTTCAAGCCCTGAAAGCTCTATGACCTGAGACGGCGTGTAGTACTTGTTTCCCACGACCTGAATCTTCGTAACATAAAAGATCGGAGACTTTAAGAGAAAGTACATCCCCGCCATTACAGCAGCAAGAATTACAAAGCGCAGAAGATAGTGTTTTTTCTTTCTTTTCTTCTTGCCCTTTTTCTTTTCAGGTGATTCATCTGTATCCTGCGGCTCCTGCTCTTGCCGTACGCTTTTTTGGCGCTCCATTTCAAGCTTTTGCAGGTACTCATCAGGAGTTAATCTTTCTGTATCCACTTATTTAAGCCACTTTGCAAGTTCTGAATAAATAATATCTGCTGCATCGGTCTTTCCTATTCTTCCGGCATGTTCCGACATGGAAATAAGGCTTTCCGGGCTTGCCAGAAGACTTAATATTTCGTCTGCAAGCACGCTTTCTTCGGTACTGAAGCTCTGCTCTTCAACCAATACTGCCGCACCCTCATCTGCAATAGCCCTGGCGTTGTGGTATTGGTGGTTGTTCGTTACGTTTGGACTTGGCACAAGCACGGACGGTTTTGCACTTGCCGTTATTTCCGAAACGGCAATGGCACCGCTGCGGCTTACCACAAGGTCTGCAGCCGTCATAAGAACAGGCATGTTGTTTGCGTAATCGATCAATGTAACATGGTCCTTGGGACACTCTTTTTCTATTTCGCCATAATAGCGCTTTCCCGTTACGAAGAAAAGCTTTATTTCCGGAAGGCTTATCTTTTTTGCAAATTTAATTATCTCTTCATTAAGCTTTGCGGCTCCTAAAGATCCCCCGGTTGCAAGTATCATTATTTCATCATCCTTCAGACCAAGCTCTTCTCTGCATTTTGCCTTGTCCAGCTTAGTAAAATCGGATCTTATCGGGTTTCCCGTATAAACAACCCTGCCCGGATGCCTGAAGCCCGAAAGCGTATTTTCAAATGAAATGAAGACCTTGTCTGCAAATTCCGATATTAGCTTATTTGCCATACCCGGAATTGCATTCTGCTCGTGAACGCAGCAAGGAACGCCGAAACGGTGTGCATGCAAAAGCACAGAGCCTGTCACATATCCGCCTGTGCCGATTGCCAGATCCGGCTTAAAATCTTTAATGATTTTTCCCGCATCCTTTCCGCCGATTCTAAGGTTATGGAGAGTTGTTAAATTGTCCCTTATGCTTTTTCTTGAAAATCCGCTGGCATCGATCCCTTTTATATCATACCCTGCAGCAGGAACAAGGTCGTTTTCCATGCCCTTTTTGGTACCGATAAACAGAATTTCCGCTTCGGGATGCATTTCCTTGATTTTATCTGCTATGGCTATGGCAGGATAAATGTGTCCGCCCGTGCCCCCGCACGTAAGTATAACTCTCATTTGTTAATCACCTTCGATTGTCTTGAAACATTATACGCTATACCAAGCTCCGCCATGATAAGAACGGTTGCGGTACCGCCAAGCGAAATCAGCGGGAGTACAACACCTGTCGGCGGGAAGCTTGCTGTTACAACGGCAATGTTTAATATTACCTGAAGTCCGAGATGCACCGCAACGCCTGCTGCAAGAAGAGTCCCCATTCTGTCCTTTGCAAGCATTGCAATGTGCGCAAGCCTGTAAAGCAAAAACACATATACGATAATAAGCAGCATAACGCCTATAAATCCAAGCTCTTCCCCGATGATAGGGAGAATAAAATCGTTCATGGCTTCAGGAAGATACAGCGCCTTTTGAACGCTGTTTCCAAGGCCAACGCCCTTTACTCCGCCGGAACCAAATGCAAGAAGGCTCTGACATACCTGGTATCCCTTGCCGAGTGAATCCGCAAACGGATCCCAGAAATTATCGAGTCTTGCAAGCATGTAGTCAGCACCCTTAAGTAAAACAAGTCCGACTACGCCAACAATACCGAGCCCAATTGCGGCAAGAACTTTAGCCCATGATATTCCGGCAATATACATCAGTGCAAGCACCATTATAATTACGATACAGGCAGTTGAAAGATTTGGCTGCTCAAATATGAGCAAAAATGCAGTGCCGCCTATTCCGATAGGGATCCAGAATCCCTGAAGCCAGGGCTGCGTACGCTTTGCATATTCGCTGTAATATGCCGCATAGAAAAGAATAAAGCAGAACTTTATTACCTCTCCCGGCATAAATGTAAAAAGGCCGAAAACATTAATCCATCTTGTAGCACCGTTTAAGCTTACCGTAAGCTTTAATGAAGAAGGAAGCACCAGAAGTGCAATCAGGAAAACAAATCCAACTCCCAGAATTAAATAATTTAATACTTTATTCTGCCACACATGGTAATCGATAAAGGCAAAAATTGCAAATACAATCCAGCCGAACACAAGCCATTTGATGTCGTCCTTTAAGTAATAGAACGCATCATTATACTTGCTCAGACCCGTGTAATAGCTTGCAGAAAAAACCATGACAAGACCAAACAAAGAGAGTACGGCTGCCGTTATTATCATGCCGAAATCTCCTTCGTGATATTTGCTTTGCAAACGTTTTTTCGGTTTTGTATCAGGTTTTACTGCTGCGGTATTTGTCACGATAAACTCTTTACCAATTTCTTAAATTCTTCTCCGCGCTGCTCAAAGCTTTCAAACATATCCCAGCTTGCGCATGCAGGTGAAAGAAGAACCGTATCGCCCTTTTCTCCGAGTCTGTGTGCGCTTGCAACGCAGGCCTCAAGAGTTGAGCACTTGATTATATTTTCGTCCTTAAAGCCACATTCTATGGCTGTTTTTGCCATCCTCTCCGCGGTTTTTCCAAGGAGTATAAGGTATCTTACCTTGCCGTTGAATGAGCCTATAAGCTCGTGAAAATCCGAATTCTTTTCATATCCGCCTGCAATAAGGATGATAGGTGTCTCTATTGCCTCTATTGCTCTTATGGACGAATTCGGATTTGTTCCCTTGGAGTCGTTAATATACTTAACGCCCTTAAGCTCTCTTACATATTCCATTCTGTGTTCAACACCCTTAAAGCCTTTTAAAACCCTGGTCATGAATCGAGGCTTGATCCCCAAAAGCCCTGCAATCAGGCAGGCTGCAAGGATGTTTTCAACATTGTGAAGTCCTATTACCTGAATATCATCTGTGCTTATTATTTCGTAATCTTTTCCGTTTAATCTTACGCAGATCATATTCTCACTCAAATAAGCAAGATCATTTTCCATAGGAAGCTCTATTGCCGTACGCTTTCTTGTAAACGGAACCTTTAAACATTTTGCAGCTTGAATATGCTTTACTGTTTCTTCGTCGTCTAAATTATAAACGAGGTAATCTTCCTCTGTCTGATTTTCAAATATTCTGCACTTTGCCCCGTAGTACTCTTCTGCTGTACCGTGGCGGTCAAGATGATCCGGAGCAAGATTTAAAATTGCAGAAACATAAGGATGAAAATTCTTTATTGTCTCAAGCTGAAAGCTTGATACTTCCGTAATCATCAACGTGTTTTCTGTTGCTTCCAGTACGGAGTCACAAACAGGGGTTCCTATGTTTCCTGCAACAACACATTCCCTTTCTGCTGCATTTGCAAAAAGACCGACAAGTGTTGTTACAGTCGTTTTTCCGTTGGTTCCCGTGATTGCGGCAAAGGTGCCCCTGCAGTTTTCGTATGCAAGCTCGAGTTCTCCGCTGAGAATATCTGCACGTTGTGCTGCAGGATGGTTCGTTCTTATACCGGGGCTTATTATACATTCGTCAAAATGCTCTTCTACGTTTTCCGTCCCAAGGATAAGCTTTATCCCGAGGCCTTTAAGCTCTTCCAAAAGCTCCGCATTGAATTCCTCTTCGGGCTTAATGTCCCAGCATGTTACATCCGCTTCTTCAGCAAGAAGCTTTGCTGCTGATATACCGGATTTTCCAAGACCCATTACCAAATACTTTTTCATAATAATCACGCAAAAACCAATACCAAAATTCCGAGAACAATCGTAATTCCCGTAAACATCCAAACTACTGATCCCTCCCGCATGCCGCCAAGCTCAAAGTGATGGTGAATCGGCGCCATTCTGAAGAATCTTCTTCCGTTTTGTGTCTTGAATACAAAGACCTGAATAATAACGGAAAGTGCCTCAATTACATATATAAGTCCTGCAATAGGAAGAATAAATTCCTTTCCGGATACTATTGCAATGGCGGCAAGTGATCCGCCGAGCGCCAAAGATCCGGTATCTCCCATAAATACCTTTGCAGGATGAAAATTAAACAAAAGAAAACCGATTATTGCACCACACAGACAAATCGCGGCAGTTGCGGCTTCAAATCTTGAGGGTACTGCAGTGCCGTGTGCGTAAATATTATCTCTTACGAATATGCAGCATGCCGACATAACTATGCACACAACAGATGTTACACTGCCTGCAAGTCCGTCCAGACCATCCGTAAGATTTACGGCATTGGTCATGGCAAGAACCATGAACACTACAAACGGATAGTAGAACCATCCGAAATCAACATAGATTTTTGCAAAAGGAATATATACCGAAGTTCCCGATACAGAGAACATTCCGCCGTATATTGCCGCAGCAGCCGCTGCAACAATCTGGAGAGCAATTTTCTGTTTTGCGGTAAGCCCGAGATTTCTCTTTTTAACGATCTTAATAAAATCATCAAGAAATCCTATTCCCGCATAAATAAGAGTCATGGCCGCAATAAATACTGCATCCCTTCCGACGTACAGCCCCAGGAATGTTACATCCCTATCCTTGCAGATAAAAAAGGAACCTACAAGAAAGATTACACAAAAAGCGAGCACAAAGGAAAGACCTCCCATTGTTGGTGTTCCTGCCTTTACCTGATGGGATTTAGGACCTTCTTCTCTTATGCTTTGCCCTGCTTTCAGCTTTCTTAAAAGCGGAAGCAAAACTGCACAAGCCGCTGCGCTTAAAGCGAAGCTAAGCACAAACATCGCTCCCATCATCATCAACAATCCGATTTCTGCCATTAAAAATTACTCCTTATGTATTCAGCCGCTTTTGAAATACCCGTTGAATTCGATCCTTTTACTAAAACGGAATCACCCTCTTTCAACAGACCTTTTATGTATTTTTCCAAATCGCCGATCGTATCAAACCCTAAAAAAGTACATCTTGCATCTCTATCCGCTTCAAGCACACCCTGCCTATAATAATCTTTTTTATCGCCGCAGGCAAGAATCATATCAATACCTTGATTTGCAGCAAATTTTCCAACGGCCTTATGCCCCGCATCCGCCTCGTATCCAAGCTCCAGCATATCGGAAAGAATAAGGATCCTTCTTCTGGCCCGTACATCCGCGATAGCGGCAATGCCAGCCCTGACGGAATCCGGACTGGCATTGTAGCTGTCATCAATGAGGATAATACCGGAAATTTTTTCAATTTTTAATCTTTTTTCTGTTGCAACGACATCAGATAACACTTTTGCAGCTGTGCTGATAGACACTCCATATTGAATACCGCAGGCAACAGCCAATGCAGCATCAACAGCATTATGCATTCCTATCAACGGAAGCTTAAACTCCACATTTTTGATTTTAAATGTAATGCCGTCTATTCCGAGGCTTTTTGCATCCTCTATTATCAAATCCTCACCCACACTTACAATGTGGTAATGCTTTTTGTTTTTTGTTCTTGCTCTTATTTCCGCATGAGTTTTAAGATAGTCAGACTGAGCATTGACTATAAGCGTATTCTCCTCTGTAAACTCACCGACTATTTCAAACTTGGCATCAGCAATGGCATCGCGGGAGCCGAGCCGTTCTAAATGACTTATCCCCACATTGGTTATTATCGCAACCTGAGGTCTTACCCACTTGACCTTTCTTGCAAGCTGCCCTGCCTCATCCATACCCATTTCAAACACAACTGCCTCTGTGGTATCGTCAACCAAAAAGGCTGTAAGGCAGAGTCCGATTTCCGAATTGTAGTTTTTAGGTGTTGCAACCGTGCGGAAACGCGAAGACATAACTGCTGCCGTAAGCATCTTCGTTGTGGT
The DNA here is from genome assembly GCA_045616985.1 of Anaerovoracaceae bacterium. Lineage (GTDB taxonomy): Bacteria > Bacillota > Clostridia > Peptostreptococcales > Anaerovoracaceae > RUG13409. The sequence continues at coordinate 5,964 of JAZLHU010000021.1, read as the reverse complement.
CTTTCCGACACTTCCGGTTACAGCAATCTTTCTGACAGAGAACTGATTAAGATATCCCTCTGCCATCCTCTGCAGAGCTTTCACAGTATCGTCAACACATATGAAATCTGCGCCCTCCATATGGACATCTTCCGAAACCAAAAAACTTTTGCAGCCTTGGTCGAAGGCAGATCTGATAAAATCGTGCCCGTTGTTTTTTTCTCCGACAATGCAAACAAAAAGGTCGCCTTCGCCGCACTCCCGGGAATCTATTTTAATGTTCTTTACAAGTGTGCCGGGATTGCCTTTAAGAATCCCGCCGCATGCATCGGAAAGAAATTTCAACTCAGATGGCTTCATCTACATCCTCCCATGATTCTCCTGCCACAATTTCATAATAAAGCGTAACCTTTGTTTTCTTTGCAACCTCTTCGCCCGCCTTCGGGAACTGGTCAATGATGAGAATCTCTCCCTCGGTAAGATTATCCAAAGCAGGAGATAATTCGTAATCAAGATTTTTTGTACCAAGCTTTCCTATTGCGTGATCCAGGTCTTCATTGCTTACATCGGGAACCGTGGTCTTTTTGCTTTCGATCTGCTTTAATTCTTCATCAGTATATTGCGGCTGAATGTTGTAGTACTGAAGAGCTTCTTCAATGATTGCTCTTGCACATGGAGCTGCAACCTGAGAACCGTAAATTTTCCCCTTAGGGGTATCCGTAAGCACCAGGATTACAAACCTCGGATCATCAACAGGGCAAACACCGATAAATGATGAGAAGTAATCTGTTTCCGAATATCCGCCGACTGTCGGTTTACTTGCAGTACCGGTTTTGCCGCCGATTTTGTATCCGGCAATTTTTGTGTTTCCTGCACCGCCGCTGTCTACAACATACTGCATAATACCGAGCATTTCCTGTGCAGTCTGTGCGGAAATTGAAACCCCTTTTACTGTAGGCTCGAAGGCTTCAACAACATTTCCCGCAGAATCCAGTATCTCTTTCATAAAGTGCGGCTGCATCACATATCCTCCGTTTGCAATGGATGATACTGCCGTGATAAGGCTGATCGGCGTTACCGAAATGCCCTGCCCGTAGGACATTGTTGCAAGCTCCACAGGGCCAACGTCGCCGCTGGAATAAATGATGTTGCTTCCTTCGCCCGGGTAATCTATTCCGGTCCTTGCGGTAAGCCCGAAGGAATCAAGCCCTTCGTAATATGCCTTCAGGCCGATGCTTTGAATAAGCTTTACCATGGTGGTGTTGCAGGAATGTGCAACAGCCTCTTTTAAGGTCTGTGTTCCGTGCGCTCTCGGATAGTTCCAGCATTTAAGGAGTCTGTCCGCAACCTGAATACTTGCATTGCAGGTATAGGTTTTGCTTAAGTTGGTTACACCTGTATCAAGAGCGATGCTTGTTGTAATAAGCTTAAATGTTGAGCCGGGTTCGTAGGTATCATTGAGGCAGAAGCTTCTCCACATCTTATACCAATGGTTGACCTTTTCATCATCAGTCATGGTTTCAAAGAGCTTTATGTCCTGTACATCAATCGGAACACGCGGGTCATTTGGGTTGTAATCGTTAGTCTGCGCCATGGCAATAACTCCTGCAGTTTCAGGGTCCATTACTATGCACATCATTCTTGATGCTCCGGTGATTTCCCTGTATTCATCAAGCTTTTGTTCAACTATGTACTGGATGCCCTCATCTACGGTTGTTACGATTGTGTATCCGTCCTGCGGATCATAATACTTGCTTGTGCCGTAGATAAGAGAGCTTGTGTTTTTATCTTTCTTGGTTATGTACCTTCCGTTGATTCCGGAAAGCTGTCTGTTGTAGTAGAGCTCAAGGCCGTTCTGACCATCATTATCATCGTTGGTAAAACCGAGGATGTGTGCCGCAAAGGTATTGAGCGGATAACTTCTTCTTGCATCCTCAACGATTTCGATACCTTCAAATTTACCCTCTCTTACGATTTCCGCAGTTGATGCATCAACGTACTTTTTGAGCTTGATAAGGGTTTTTTCTGCAGTGATCGTATCATAAACGCTGTCTGCATCAATGCCGAGAATAGCCCCAAGACTGGCTGCCTCCGTTCTTGCGTTACCTTCGATTTCGGCATCGCTTTTGCCGTTTTTCTTTACGCTGGACGGGCGAACCCAGATTGTGTTGCTGGTAGAGCTTACAGCAAGCTGCTTATAATTACAATCCAAAATATCACCGCGTACTGCAGTGATAACGCTATCACTGGTCTGCTGCTTTAAAGCCCTCTGTGCATACTCGTCGGCGTTGTAGATCTGGATCCATCCGAGTCTTACGCAAAGTACAGCCAGAGAAAATATAAAAAATGAAAAGACAATTATTGCTCTTCTTCTGATTTTATTTGTTGTTTTAACTTGCTGCTGTTTCATCAAATATACAAAAAGAGCGCATGCCAAGGGCACGCGCCATATGTTTCGCTTTATCTGTATGCAGTTTCCCGAAGTACAAGTGCAAAATCATGAACTTCGGGCTTTTTTTCATTTTCAAGGTAGATTATTTCATCAAAGGTCGGATAAACGAGCCCAAGCTGGAGAGCTTCGTTTTCGAGATTTGAAAGCGTGTTTGCACTTTTAATCTGAGCTTCCAGATTGCGCTGCGACCATTGCTGGTTTGCGATCTGGCTGTTGATTTTATTTATATCGTACTGCAGCGACGATGTGTATGCCCGAATGCCTATAATGGTTAAGCACAATATAGTCACTGCCACAAGTCCGATGATTATTCTCTTTTTACCGTTGCCTTTTGCAAGTGTCATAGTTTTTCAATTATCCTCAGTTTTGCACTTCTCGAACGCGGGTTTAATTCAAGCTCTTTTGCATCGGCAACGCTTGGTTTATGTGTTACCTTCTTGATTTCAGGCTTCCTGCCGCATACGCATACCGGAAGCTCCGGCGGACAGGTACATTGATTTTGCCTTTTTGCAAAGGCTTCTTTTACGATCCTGTCTTCAAGCGAATGGAAGCTTATGATTGCCAGCCTTCCTCCGGGCGCCATCACATCTACAAAATCATCCACAGCTCTTCTTAAATGTCCAAGCTCATCGTTTACTTCAATGCGTATTGCCTGAAAGGTCCGTTTGGCCGGATGCGGTCCGTCTCTTCTCGCCGCCGCAGGCATTGCCGCTTTGATGACATCCACCAGTTCGTAAGTACTTGATATATGTTTTTTCCTTCTTTCCCTTACAATAAACTGCGATATTCTTGATGCCCAGTGCTCTTCTCCGTATTCCTTAATGATCCTCAAAAGCTCTTCTTCGCTGTACTCGTTTACGACTATTTCGGCTGTTAAGCTATCTTCTTCATTCATTCTCATATCAAGCGGAGCATCGTGCATATAGGAAAATCCGCGTTCCGGATTATCCAACTGGAATGAAGAAACTCCCAGATCCAGCAAAGCTCCGTCAAGAGCCTCTATACTAAGCTCGGAAAGTACAAGCTTTATATCCGAATAATTGCTGTGTACAAAATGCTTTGTGTTGGTATATTCGGCAAGCCTTGCTTCTGCTGCCCTCAGGGCATCCGCATCCCGATCTATTCCGATCAGGGTACCGTTTCCGTTTAAGCGCCTGCAGATTCCGCTGCTGTGACCGCCGCCTCCCAAGGTTCCGTCGGCGTAGACAAGACCCTCTCTGATATTCAGACCTTCCATTACTGCGTCATACAGTACAGGTATGTGGGAAAACTCCATGTTTATACCCGGTAGCTTTCGCTGAATTTTTCAAGATCTTCGGAGGAAAGCTTTCCGCCGTTTTCGTCGGCGTCGTAAACTTCCTTAGCCCAGATTTCAACTCTGTCCAGCATTCCGATGGAAAGAAGCTCTTTGTCTATATGAGCCATGCTTCTGCAGCTTTCCGGAAGCACCAGCCTGCCCTGCTTATCAAGCTCACAATCGATTGCTTTTGAGTAGATGAAACGAAGATAAGCTCTGGCTTGTTTATCGCTCTTCGGAAGCGCTGCAAGCTTTTGCTGCATCTCTTCCCACGTGCTCATCGGATAAAGGATCAGACATTCATCCAAACCGCGTGTAAGTACACATTTCCTGCCCAGTTCATCCCGGAACTTTGCAGGAACCGTGTAGCGATTCTTTGCATCTATTAAGCTTTCATAGCTGCCCATCAACATGGTTTGAATGCCTTCCTTTTTGCTTAAAAAGAGCGCAAAACGGCTCTTTTGGACTCTACATGCTCCACTTTACTCCACATTTACTCATTTGTCAAGCATAATATAGAGAAAATATGGGATTTTACTCCACTTTTTTTCATAAAATAATGCGCTGGTTCATCCGGCGCATTATTTTACTATATATGCATTGATATACATAAATTAACTGTATATAATTACCATTGCGAGATATCTGCAAGATAAGCACTTTCTCACCCGCTTATTCAATTGGGATTAGAAACAAAAAAATGACCGTCTGCAGCTCCCCGGCTCACGGTCATTTTTTGACGCTGTTTAACTGTTTCGAATACATCTTTAAACACTGCTCCATAATCCGGATAGATTGCCTTTAAGTTCTTCCGGTTTTCCTATCCCATCATATGGAGAACGCTGGATATCTTTTAACAGCACATTAATCTTTTTAAGAGCTTTCTTATCCTGCTCTTGCCAAGACTCATATTCCAGCCAGGCATCTTCAGCAAAGGAAATTCTACTCATTTTGCTAATGCTTCCAGCTCATCAATTGACTTTTCAATAGTCTTACCGGAGTTAACCTGCGCCACAGCCTTTTCAAGCTGTGCCTGATTTGACTTAGAATAAGAAGAATCAACCGGTGCTTCTGCTACGAACGGAATACGTCTCTCCCTTAATACTACTTCTGCATATATACATCGTGCTGAATGATGTTCGTATGCCTTGTCTTATTTGCCTCTTGTCCTAAAGCAGAGGCCTTTTTGCTTTCCTCTTGAAGCTGCCTCCATTTTTCTATCATTTCCGCCGTAGAGACAGATGCCAGCGTTAGCTCAGTTGATGTTATTTCCATAATGTTTGCCCCTATTATTTATTCTCGTCGTATATTGCTATGTCACTTACTTGAGGGCTTATTGTATTATCCGGTTGCGGAGAATTGAAATAGAAAATTATAAATGTAATTTTTTTTGTTTCGCCTACTGCCGGTACCCATTCAAGATTTTTAAATTCCCCGTCATTTTCGTTGCAGGTAACATCTGCTGAAACAAGTACAGCAATCTCCCCGTTCCATTCTCTGGCCCAACGGTCATGGCCAATCATTTTTAAAACAGCTGCATTCTCGCATGTAAGGGAAAATTTCTGTTCCTTAAAGTAATCTATTGGTTGAATGGTCTTATTTTTTGTTAAATCCACTCCGAATGCTGCATATATATATGAGTCATAGCCTATACTATCATCTTCCTTAGAATACCTGGTAAGATGATTTATTATTAAAGCTGCATTATTTTCCAAATCTGAAATAGTGACTCGTCCGTCTTTATTATATAGCTCTTCCATTCTTTCTTTTGGAACTGCTTGGAAAGTATATGGATCCTGATCGAGATAATAAGTACAAAGCATATATTTATAGTTATATTTTTTAAAAGCTTTTGTGAATCTAACTACATCAATAAAAGAGTTAGACAAAGGGAGCTTTAAAACACCAATAAGTTTTGTTTTCTCAACCTCTTTAATCTCAGGTTCTTCCTTCTGTTCAGTTATAGCGCCTTCTGTGGCAGATGATTCACTTTTCCCGCTTAAATCTGTAATCTCTCCTTTTTCAAAGATTCTTATTGAGCATGCGGTGCTTGACAGAAGCATTACCAAACATAAAATTGCTACTAAAAGCTTTTTCATACTAATCTCCATTCCGCCGCCAAGCGGCGGCACAAATAGTAATTAAAGTATTTCACAAACCTTCTCGTTGTCTTAAAATAGTAAGCAAGAAGCTACACTACAAAGCACGGGAGGAGGAGTTGTAAAATCTTTCTCTG
>JAZLHU010000020.1:0-15842 GCA_045616985.1 Anaerovoracaceae bacterium | reverse complement strand
ACAACTTATTCCTTTAGACAGAACAAAACGCTAAGTGAAAGCACTCTGACAAAACTTCGCAATGGCGAGGGGGTGTCTTGGGATAACCTTGAAAAACTTTGCGAACTTCTGGAGTGTCAACCTTCAGATCTGATTGAATATGTCTCAGACTAAGGGGGATAGGGGGTATATTTTCAGGAAAAATAAAAAATTTTTTCTTTTTACTTTTCAGGTGTGGCTCGCACAATTTTGGAGAGCGACATTCGTTTTGGCAGACGACGCTCGCGTCCGCAAACAGAGCAATAAAAAACAAGGCATGGCGCCTTGTTTTTAGTTTGCAAGATAAAGCAACTCTATTCTGAGAAGGTTGAGGAGCATTTTTATCCATCGACCATCCTCCAAAAGTAGTTCGATGTTTGTAGGCACTCCTCCTGTTTCCTTATTCCTTTCAAGCATGAAAGGAACATAGTCATCAGGGGTAAAGTCATCGGCATGCGCTATCAGATCAGGGATAGCATACTCTGTTTCAAATGTAAGTCTGTATTCATATCCCATTGGAGTATGCCTAATCAAATCAAAGAATTTTCCATTGTCTTCTATTTCCCATCCCTGTGCTTCGCACACATCTTTTCAAGTTCTGTTTTTTACATTCATTGATTTCCTCCTAAAAAATTTTTTTCGAGGATTGACGAAAGAAACGAAAAAATACGAAATCTCTCGACAATCCAATATTCTTTACCAATCTTTGAAGATGTCATCAAGAGCCTTTTTGGTTGCGGCTTCTAAAGATTTTTCCATTATCCTAAATATTTCCGCTTCAAGTCATGCTTCTTGCTTCTTCTTTTTTTTCTTCTTTTCTTCTTCTGTTTCTTTGCGTGCCATTTTAGTTCACCTTAATATTGCTTTTGATTGAGACCTCGAAAGGCTCTTCTTTGGGATTATATTCTTCTTTTGGCTCATACTTTTCAGCAAGCCTGTCATACATTTGCTTTTGGCTATCAACCATATTTTTGAACCTAAGTCCTTGTAAAGAGTGTGGTGCAAAAATGCTTTCTAAGTCTGTAATTCCATAACGATGAATCAAATCAACGATAATATCAAATTCGCTTTTGCGGTATGGATTTCTTTCCATAATTGTCTCCAATCTGTATAAATCTATTATATAAACAATAACTGTAATTTTCCTGTCTATCTTCCTCTTGGCATTAAAAGCGCCATTCTATATTATTTGTCTTGCTTATTTCTTTTTTATCTATTTCTCTAATGGATGGCGTTGATAAATTACGACATTCGCTTTGATTTGCGGATGGCGTCCGCGGTCTCTCATAAAAATCATAGATATTACTGCCTTCAGAATGCTGTATAAGATAACCCTTGTTGATTAGTAGTTTGATTTGATCTCTACATGTTGACAATGGCATTCCAAGGTCGAGGTTGACTGCCTGTGGAGATAAAGCAAGATCAAAACCATCTTTATTTGAGGCAAAATATAACCACAGGACAAATCCAGTTGCGTTCAGATCGCGATAAGCGTCTGCGAAATTTTGTTTTTTTACAGTCAGAAAATACCCCTCATTATAATGGGGGATATCTCTGTGAATATGGACTATCTTCTGATTTGGTACAGTAAAGATAGGCATAGTCCTAACACAATGGATGTGCTTCATCTGCCAAATTTCCAATTTCCGCAATTAAGCGTTCAATGTTTTTACGAAAATGTGAGATTTCGTCGAGGGTAATTCCATTCATTGTTTCATCAGGCTCGAGGTTGTTATCAAAACAATTTTTGCATGCGTCTAATGTTTCCTTGATCATTCTGAATACTGCTTCGGCAACTTCTGTTTCAAAGTATTCATCTATTTCAGAACAAACATAACTGCACATTTCTGAGGCAATGTCGAATGCTAATTCAGTTGCTTCCATTTTGCTTTTGATAATTCTTTCTGTAATTTCTTTTGTGAACATTGTAAATTCCTCCTTTGTCATTAAAAAAAACTATTTGATGCGTAAAAAGTATGGTTTGTCGATTTACCAACTTTTTACAATATTATTATACTAAATTTTTTTATAAAAATAAAAGTAAGGGGTTTTGTGCTTTGCCTTATGCGACATTGCTTTCAGGCAAAGCGAGAGTTGATCCTTGAGGTAAAGCATCTTGAAAGCCGCCAATCGCAAATTCTCTAAAATCCTTTACTTCTGGATATTTATTGAGGAACCATTTCTTTACTGTTGGATAACGATAGGCATCACTATGACATTTTGTTTTAAAAATCAGTTCCTCCATATTTGCCAATGCAACTTCTTGATTTACAGAGTGCGTTGCGATATAGGCACGCATATACTGATAAGTAAGTCCTTTATAGCATTCTTTTGATGGATTGCGCTTTATGTGATTTACCTTAACTTTGAAGTCAGGGAAGGATGCCTTTGCCTTTTGGAGTTCCCTAAACTCAGGGCTGTCAGCATTCTGCGCCTTCTTTGCGAATTTGCTTGCAAGTAGAATTGTCTTCTGTTCGAATAGTACTTTAATATCTGTCATTTTCTTTGCTCCTTTTTAGAATTATTATTATCAATTTGATTATTATTTTTTATCATTTCTTAGGAAAACATTGGGCTTTCTGTCAAGTCACTTATTATTGAGACTACTTCTTGCATCTTTTCGTTTATTTCTTCATCTGTCATTGAAGGATCTGGGACGATTGTGTATTCCATCTTAATGCCTTTCTTCATGTTATACATTGTCTTGAACCATGCAAGAATGTGTGCGTCTACAAAATTTTCTTTTGTGGTAAAGATCATTTTTTCTCTTGGGTGCTTTTTGAATCTTTTCATTTTATTTTCGCTTTCTGGGCTTCGTATTACGCCCTCAATTGATGTGCAAGTTCTTTGTTTCTTGCTGTTTACACTTATATTATAACCCCATCATACGAGTAAACCTGTCGTTATAATGGGATAGGTCGTGGCTAATAATGAGAAATACAACAACATCGGCAGGCGTTGATTTATCAACGCTTGCCGCCTTTTATTTGTGTCTATATTTATCTTGTGGGCGAAAAGATGCTATTGAGATGTTAAGGACTTGTTATTTTGATCTTTTGGGCTTATTATAGAGATGTCAAAAAGGTACCATTCTGAAGTACCATTTTCGAGTGTTTCTTACCTCATCTTGACGCTCGAGGTACAAGAAAAGTACAACTGTTTGAAAGAAAAGTACAAAATAAAAAGGAGGACTGAATTTCTTCAATCCTCCCAAAGATGTTGAAATTTCAACTATTTGAAGTATCTGTCAAGAAGTCCTTTGAGTGCTTTGCAGTGTCTTGCTTCGTCGCGAGCCATTTCGTGAACTGTATCGTGAATAGCATCAAGGCCATTAGCCTTTGCAACTTTAGCAAGTTCAAACTTTCCTGCTGTTGCGCCGTATTCGCAGTCAACTCTCCATGCAAGGTTTTTTTCTGTAGAATCTGTCATGTTCGGCTCGCATTCAGAGCCAAGGAGCTCTGCAAACTTGGCAGCGTGCTCTGCTTCTTCGAAAGCAGCTTTTTCCCAATAGAGTCCGATTTCAGGATAACCTTCTCTATGTGCAATTCTTGCCATGCAAAGATACATACCGACTTCTGAGCATTCGCCGGCAAAGTTTGCTTTGAGCTGATCTACGATAAATTTCTTATCTTCATCGCTGCATCCGTCAAGGTTCATTCCAACTCCGAATACGTGTTCTGCAGCCAGAGCAGCACCTTCTTCCATCTTCTTAAACTTGCTTCCCGAAACCTTGCACTGCGGACAAGCTTCCGGCGGTTGATCGCCTTCGTGTACATAACCGCATACAGGACATACCCATTTCATAATAATTTACCTCCGTGAATAGAAATTTCATAAAATTTTTTCTTTATATTTTATGTATTTATATTATAATATATTCTATGAAAAAACTAAAGCCCTATATAAAACTGGCTATTTTCCCACTTATATTCGTTTATTTGGAAGTGCTGCTTCATTTGTTTACTGGCAGGGATTTATCCTATCTGCCGCAGTACTTCTTTTTCTGTATTTGTTACGGTGCATTTTTTACTTTAATTTGTGGATTGTTCGGGAATAAAGGGTACAATACCGCTTTTAAAGTGTTAAATTTCATTTTATGGATATTTTATAGTGCAGAATACGTTGTTTTTACGATATTCCAGGTATTCTATCCATTCTCAGTTTTAAAAACAGCCGCAGGCAACCATCTCGGAACCTTTATAGGAGAGACTATGAGGGCTGTTGTTAAGTGTATTCCGGGAATACTTGCAATGGCGATTCCGCTTATTTTAAGCTTTGTATTGTCGGGGAAGCTTGGGAAGAAGATAAAACATGCCAAGGATAGTAAACGCATGAAGAATTCTGCGGTTATTGTACTTTCACTTATACTTGCAATTGTTTCAGCGCTTATTAATCTTGCAATTATATATTTAATCCCGTCAAATGCAGACATTACTCCAAAGCAGCTTTACAAGCAGGATACGGCATTTGTTGAACAGACGGACCAATTAGGTCTGTTTACTATGGTCAGATTGGATATTAAACATCTTATTTTTCCTGCAAGCGTAAGTTCTGAATTCGTCGGACCGGGAGAGATAACAGAACAGGGTCCTGCAGAAGAGGATGAAATAAATTATGGCTACAACACCATGAATTTTGATTTTGATGCCATGCTTTCAGGATCAAGCAATAAAGACATTCAGTGGCTGACTAAATACGTTGCATCCGGTTCGCCAAGTAAGAAAAATGCCTATACAGGCTCAATGAAAGATTATAACGTAATCTTTGTTACGGTTGAGGGTCTTTCCGGGTATGCTGTAAGCGAAAAATACACGCCGACATTATGGAAGCTTTCGCACGAAGGTTTTGTTTTCAATAACTTCTATACTGCGCTGCATTTTACGAGTACTTCCAACGGCGAATGTCAGAATCTTTTAGGTCTTTATCCTAAGAACGGCTTTCCGATTACCATGAGTGAAACAGGAGAGCGGAAAACCAATTGCTATTTCTCCTTGGCTCAGCAGCTTGGAAGATCGGGATACAAAAACTATGGGTTTCACAATAATCAGTACAATTTGTACAACAGAGAAAATTCTCACAAGAACCTTGGCTATGAGTACTATGGCGGTCATATGAAGGACGGTCACTTTATGCTTGAGTATGTTAACGGAAATAGCCCATGGCCGCAGAAAGATTCGTATATGATAGATGCAACCATGCCGATGTATGTAAATCTTGATCAGCCGTTTAATGTATACTATATCACCATTTCCGGACATACTCCTTATGGCTGGAATTTTGCGACACAGGATTATAAAGAGGCTTTGGAAAATACCGGTTGGAGTGAGGCGACAAAAGGATATGTGGCAGCAGCAATGGAGGCTGATAAAGCTATAGAGCATATAGTGGACAATCTTAAAAATGCCGGAAAGCTTGATAAGACATTAATTGTTGTTGTTCCTGATCATATTCCTTACGGAAGTGTAGAAATAATCGAAGAATTATCCGGAAAAGAATTCGGATCCTCCGAAGCGCTTTCTGCTATTAACGAATCTGCAATAGACTTTGATGTTTACAAGAGCTGCCTTATTATGTGGAGTGGTTCAATGAAAGAGCCTGTATATGTGAATAAGCCGTGCTGTCAGGTCGATATTCTCCCTACCGTTTCGAATCTGCTCGGAATCGAGTACGACTCAAGAATGCTCAGCGGTTCCGATTTGCTTTCGGATTCTGACGGACTGGTTGTATTTTCATCGAAATGCTGGAAATCGAGCAAGGGCTTCTATAACAGATTTACTCAGGTATTTACACCGCTTAAGGGCGAATTCCAAAGTCAGCAGGAGATAGATGATTACGTGGCTGCGATGAAGACCATTGTTGCGAATAAGCTTGATTGTACTGCAAGGATCGTCAACAATAATTTTTACGATTATGCTGTTAAATACCTTAAATAATCATATAATCTTGTTAAAATCTTAACTACAAAATGCGTCGGCTCTATGGTATAATTACTATGTACTCAAATGAGTTCGACGCATTTTTGTGCGTCGAAACTGTAAAAATATATTTTTATAGGAGGAAACACATCATGAATATGCTTGTATGCGTCAAGCAGGTACCTGATACAACCGAAATTAAGATTGATCCGGTTACCAACACTCTTATCCGTGACGGCGTTCCCAGCATCCTCAATCCATTCGACGGATACGCACTCGAGGCTGCTGCCCGCATTAAGGATAAGAACCCAGAAGCTAAGCTCGTAGTACTTTCTATGGGTCCAGAGCAGGCTAAGGCTGTACTTAAGGAATCCCTTGCAGTTGCAGCCGATAAGGCATATCTCGTATCCGGCAGAGAATTCGGCGGATCCGATACACTTGCTACAAGCCTTATTATCTCCGCTGCCATCAAAAAGGTAGAAGAACTTGAAGGCAAGTTCGACATCATCTTCTGCGGTAAGCAGGCTATTGATGGAGATACAGCACAGGTTGGTCCTGAAATTGCTGAACACCTTGGACTTCCGCAGGTTACATACGGACTCGAAGCTGAGGTTGACGGAGATCTCGTTAAGGTTAAGAAGGAAGCTGAAGACGGCGCTCAGATTATCGGTGTTAAGATGCCTTGCCTTTTGACATTCACAAAGCCGGCATGGGATCCGAGATACCCGACAATCAAGAGAAAGATGGCTGCTAACAAGGCAGAGATCCCAACACTCGGATTTGCTGATCTTGGACTCGAAGCAGAAAAGTGCGGACTTAAGGGTTCCCCAACAAAGGTTAAGAAGTCTTTCTGCCCGGAAAAGAAGGCTGCAGGACTTAAGATTGCTGAAGCAGAACCGGCTGATTCTGCAAAGGTATTATTCGCTAAGCTTTCCGAAGCTGGCATACTGTAAGGAGGAGGTAAGACAATGGAAGCTAAGACAAAAGATCTGTGGGTCGTTGTTGAAACAACTCCTGACGGTGGATATAAAAATGTAGGTATTGAACTTCTTACACCCGGTAAGATGATGGCTGCTAAGCAGGGCGGAAAGCTCGTTGCAGTTGTTATCGGCGGTGACACAAAGAAGGCTGTAGATGCAGCTGCTGAACACGATGCCGATCAGGTTATCGTAGTTGAAGGTCCTGAATTCAAGGATTACACAACAGATGCATATACGATTGCTCTCGTACAGCTCATTGAGAAGTATGGCCCGACAACGATTCTTATCGGTGCTACAAACAACGGCAGAGACCTTGGCCCAAGAGTAAGCTGCAGACTTAAGACCGGTCTTACAGCAGACTGCACATCTCTTGATATTGATGAAGAGTCCGGAAACGTTGCATGGACACGTCCTGCATTCGGCGGAAACCTCATGGCTACAATTCTTTGCCCGAATACAAGACCTCAGATGGGTACTGTTCGTCCTTCCGTATTCAAGAAGAGCGAACCTGTTGCTCCGCATGCTGAGATTATTAAGGAAGAAATCAGCGTTCCTGCTGACCAGATCAGAACTCAGATCCTTGAAGTTATCAAGGATATGGGAGCTGAAGGTGTTGACCTTGAAGGCGCAGAAATCATCGTATCCGGCGGACGCGGTGTTGGCGGACCTGAAGGATTCGGCATCATCAAGGAAGCTGCTGATGCTCTCGGCGGAACAGTTGGCGCATCCCGTGCCGCAGTAGATGCCGGCTGGATTGCTCACGCTCACCAGGTAGGACAGACAGGTAAGACTGTTGCTCCTAAGCTTTACATTGCTTGCGGAATTTCCGGTGCTATTCAGCACGCTGCAGGCATTGGCGGATCCGATTGCATAGTTGCAATCAACAAGGATCCGGATGCTCCTATCTTTGATATCTGCGACTACGGCGTAGTTGGCGACCTCTTCCAGGTACTCCCCGTACTTATTGAGGAAATCAAGAAGGCAAGAGCATAATTGCTTCAAAACTAAAAGACTGCTTCGAAAGAAGCAGTCCTTTTTTATTGAATGTAAGTAGGTGTTGTTATCTAATTCGGAACAAATAGTAATTTATACCCGGAAGTAGTATAATTTTTATATGCAGGCGATCATCAGATTGAAGATGCTCTTGTTATGGGAAACGCATATCATTATTTGCAGGCACTGTTTATTATTATACCGTAGAAATGAGAATTGTATTGGCAAGCGGATCTCCGCGCAGAAAAAAACTTCTGAAAAAACTGTATGATGATTTTGAAATACTTACGGCACAAATCGACGAAAGGTCAATTGAGGAAGAACTTTTAAAGAGATTTGAGGGTGCGCCAAGACCTGAGGTTACAATGTATATTTGTATGCAGCTTGCATATGAAAAGGCCATGGCTGTATTTGAAAAACTCGGTTCTCCGGAGGATACTCTTGTTATAGGAGCAGATACAAGCTGCGCACTTCCTGACGAGATTTTAGGTAAACCAAAGGACAGAGAAGATGCAGTAAGAATGCTTAGGAAAGAATCAATGTTTCCTCAGTATGTGATCACCGGTGTGGCGCTTATTGCCGAGGGTAAGAAAAAAAAGTTTTCCGTTTCCAGCAGGGTAGTTTTTAAGCCGCTTGATAAGGATCAGGAAGAGAGGATCCAAAGATATTGTGATACAGACGAGCCGTATGATAAAGCCGGAGCTTACGGCCTTCAGGATCATGCCGATACCATGGTTGATTATTATGAGGGCGATTTTGATAATATAGTGGGTTTACCTGTCAGTGCACTGAAAAAGGAAATAGATATATTTATAAAGGAAGGTTAAAGAAATGAGTAAAAAAACAGATAAGTGGATATTTGAACATCAAAACGAAATGGTAGAAGATCTTAGAAGCCTTGTTAAAATCAGATCTCTGGAAGCAAAGGCTCAGAAGGGAAAGCCTTTTGGCAAAGAGGTTGATAAGGCGCTTCAGACGGCTCTTGCCATTGGTAATAAGCTTGAGATTTCTAACAGAAATCTTGACGGATACTGCGGAATCCTTGATGCCGGAAAAGGCAGACAGACAATGGGGATTCTTTGCCATCTTGATATAGTTCCGGAGGGAGATGGCTGGAAGTATCCTCCGTATGCTGCTGAAATCCACAATGGAAAGCTCTATGGCCGAGGTGCTATTGATGACAAGGGACCTGCAGTTGCCGCTATGTATGCACTTAAGTCTGTTATTGAGAGTGGTTACAAATTCAATAAAAAGGTAAGAATTATCTTAGGATGCAACGAAGAGACGGGAATGAAGTGCATAGAGTATTATTCGAAGCACGAAAAAAATCCAAGCTTTACGATTACACCCGACGGAACATTCCCGCTTTCAAATTCCGAGAAGAATATTATGAGAGTGTCATATAAAAAGAGCTTTAAATCTGCTGTCAGCATGAGCATCGGTGAGGCTCCGAATATTGTTCCCGGAAAAGCCCTGGCTGTTGTTAACGGGACTGAATACAAAACAAAGGGCATTCAGACACACGCATCTCTTCCCGAAACTGGAAAGAACGCCATGCAGATGATGTTTAAGAAGCTGAATAGTCTTAAGCTTGAAGGAAAAGACGGAGAGGTCCTTAAGTTCTTTGCAGATAATTTCGGGATGGAATATAACGGTCAGAGCCTTGGTCTTGATATTACTGATGCTTCAGGAAGACAGACCATAAACTTCGGAATGATCAGATGGAACGAGAAAGGATTTACCGTCACTCTTGATTTAAGATGCCCGGCTTCTGTTCCTGAAAAGAAAATCATAGGAGCTCTTGATGAAGCATTTGCAAAGATAGGAGCAAAAAGATTTGATTATGAATTCAGCAAGGGGTATAACATTCCTGATGATGCACCGCTTGTAAAGACATTGATGAGTGTTTACAGAAAGAGAACGGGTGATAAGACTTCCAAGCCCGTCAAGATGGGCGGCGGTACATACGCAAGGCATCTTCCGAATGCTGTAAGCTTTGGCCCTGAAGGATATATGTGCGGGAGCGAATGTCATGTTGCAAACGAATACATCGGCATTGACCAGTTCATATTTAATGCCCGGATCATTGCCGATGCCATAATCGCACTTGCCTGTGAAAAGTAGTCATTATTTATAGAGTCTGACGGCCCCTTTGAGGTTTTTAATCGAAACATCCTTGGGGCTTTTTACTTTTTCCCCGTCTAAGGACCAGTCAACCTCTTCGTCAAATCTGAATCTGATTTCTTTTGTTTTGAAAAATTCAAACATATCAGAAGAAAAGTCTGAGGTTGTTGCGCCGATCAGTATTTCATTCAGCTTAACAAGATCTTTTGGATTCCTTACAAGGATAACCTCGAATTCTCCGTCCTGCAGGTCCACAATATTTTCGGAAAGCTTTACTATGCCTGCAACTGACCTGGTATTGCTTACTGAAGCAAAAATCAGATCATCTGAAATAGTTTGTCCATTGCATTCAACCGTTGCATGGATCGGCTTTACCAATGACAAATCTTTAATTCCCTGCAGTATGTATGCAAAATGGCCAAGTGAGTTTTTAATATCCTGCGGAGTATCATAAGAAGTGGCTGTAAACGCGCCAAAAGAGGCTATATAGCTGAAACAGACTTCGTTATTAAATCTGCCGGAGTCAATGCATACTTCGTTTTGCTTTGTGATGGCAAGCGCAGCTTCGTTTATATCGGAAGATATTCCCAAGGTGTCCGCAAAGTCGTTGGTTGATCCGCATGGAATGTAAGCGATAGGAACAGGTGTAACGTCCTGTTTTTCCAAAAGACCGTTTAATACCTCGTTCATTGTTCCGTCGCCGCCGCAGCATACGACGAAATCGAAGCCGTTTTTATATGCTTCTGCGGACAGTTCTCTTGCATGGTTTCTGTATTGTGTTGTTTTAACGCAAACATCGTAGCCTTTTTTGCAAAAGGTATCTACAATATCAAAAAGGGCGGTATGAGATGTTTTTTTACCGGCTACTGAATTTACTATCAATAATACTTTCATTTATTTAATCCCCCTGTACGTACATTTTACAACATTGTCGTGATATAATATAGTAAATAGAAAAATCTTTACTGAATCTTTGCTGAATCTTTACGGAGGGATTTATATGTTTCATGTCGGAATAGACATTGGCGGAACAAATATTAAGGCTGCGATAATAGAAGAAAACAGATCGAATATTGAGGTTTTGGCAAAAACCGGGTTTCCGTTTACAAAATATACCTTTGATGTACTTTGTGAAAAGATAAATTCCGCTGTGCTGCAATTGCTGGAAGGTCTTCACTTAACAAAGGATGATTTAACATCTGTTGGCGTTGGGGTGCCGGGAAGTGTTGATGCAAGCGGTAAAGTGTTGCTTATTGCACACAATATTGAGTATCTTGATGCTCCGATAGTTGATGAGCTGTCAAAATATTTCCCGGGAAAGCCTGTTTTGATGGATAATGATGCAAATGTTGCTGCTTTGGCAGAATACTACAAAGGGGTCTTTTCGGGCAGGAAGTGCGCCATTTTACTGACATTAGGCACAGGACTCGGCTGCGGAATGATAATAAACGGAAAATTGTTTAACGGCGGGCAAAATCACGGATGCGAGGTAGGACATTTGCCGTTTAATTATGATGGATACCCATGCACCTGCGGACTTACGGGCTGCATGGAGGTATATACAAAAACTGCATGGCTGATCAACGAAGCAAAAGAAAAGCTTGGCGAAGAGTATACCGATGCCAAAATGGTAATCGATGCGGCAAAATCTGGCAATAAAAAGGCTGTTGACATATTTAATACTTACGTAGACAACCTTTCTACTATAATCGGAGGACTGTGCTCTTTTATTGATCCTGAGATCGTTGCTTTGGGTGGCGGTATAAGTGAGTCCGGTAATATTTTGTATGATTCAATAAAAGAAAGGGTAAGCAAAAGGAATTTTTACCAAGTGCAATACGACGTAGTTCCTGCTAAAATGGGAAACGAGGCAGGGGTCGTTGGGGCGGCCATGCTGTATACAAGTAGGGGAAAAAGGAATGAATAAGAATTTGAAAAAAAATTATCCATACTATAAAGTTGAACCTTTTAAGGATTTTAAGGATATGATTCAGCAAAGAGTCGCTGCCCATCCAGACAAGGTTGCTTTCAGGTTTACCGTAAATAAAGAGAACAAAGCCGTTACCTATAATGAGCATTTCGACAATATCAATGCTCTTGGTACTGCCATAACAAGTCTTGGTATATTTGATAAGCATATTGCCATGGTTGGCGAAAACTGCTACGAATGGATCCTGACTCAGATTACGGTTCTCGGATCTGATAATGTTTTTGTTCCGGTAGATAAGGAGCTTCCGCCCGCGGATCTTCTGAATGTTATTAATCATTCGGATTCGTATGTGGTATTTTGCACCGGCAGCTTTGTCAAGATTCTTTCTGAGGGCAGAGATAAGATCCCGCAGGTTAAGCACTTTATTGTATACAGACCAAAGGATGAGCTTCCCGAGGGCTTTGTTGATGCTTCCGAATTTTTGGAAAACGGAAGAAAACTTCTTGAAGAAGGCGATCGGACATACCTTGATATTGAGCCTAAGGATGAAGGTATAGGTGAAATAGTATATACCTCCGGTACAACGGGGCTTCCTAAAGGTGTAATGCTTTCAAAACACAATCTGAATGCTTCAATATATTTTGGGTTGATGTGTATGAAGGTATTTAATATCGGTTTATCTGTTTTGCCGTATAATCATACCTACGAATCCACTTGCGATATTCTTGTATCACAGCATATGGGTGCTACTGTTTGCATCAACGAGAATTTAAAAACCGTTGCTGAAAACCTGAAAAAGTATAAGCCGGACTATGTTATGCTGGTTCCTTTGTTTGTTGAGAATTTTTATAAAAAAATCTGGAAGAACATCGAAAAGCAGGGTAAGGGCGATACAGTTCGCAGAGCTATGAAGTTTTCTAATGCCATAAGGAAGATAGGAATTGATTTAAGACCGCAGTTCTTTAAAGAAATCAGAGATGTTTTCGGCGGAAATATGCGCATGGTTGTTTGCGGCGGCGCTCCGATAAGACCCGAGCTTGCAGACTTCTTTGATTCAATAGGAATTTGCCTTAATAACGGCTACGGAATTACGGAATGCAGTCCGCTTTTATCCTGCAACAGAGAATACTATAACAATTTCCGCTCTGTCGGAGTAAAGCTTCCCTGCGTTGATGTCCGCATTGAGGATCCGAATGAAAACGGTGAAGGTGAAATTGCCGTTAAGGGTGATATTGTAATGATGGGTTATTATAAAGAGCCCGAAAAGACCTCAGAGGTTATGTCTTCCGACGGCTGGTTTGCTACAGGGGATTATGGTAAAATTATCGGAGATCAACTGTTTATTACGGGCAGAAAGAAAAATCTGATTGTTCTTAAAAACGGCAAGAATGTATATCCCGAAGAAATTGAAGAATATATTACCGGCATAGAATTTGTTGAAGAGGCTGTTGTATATGCCGTTAAGGACGAAGATGGCGCAGAAATTGCACTTTGCAGCGAAATCTATCCGGATCAGATATTTGCAAACGGAAAAACAAAGGCCGAACTCGAAGAGTATTTCGGCAGAAAAATTGACGAGGCTACCTCTCAGCTTCCCGGATACAAGCATATTGCCAAGGTGAAAATCAGAAATATTGAATTCCCGAAGACCACTTCAAGAAAAATCAAAAGAGTCGGCTTAGGCGAAGATAAGGATAATTAATGTAAGTTATTTTATAGAGAGGTATTACTATGAAAGAAAATGCTTTTGTAAAAGAATTTAAAGAGTTTATTTCCAAAGGGAGCGTTATTGACATGGCTGTCGGCGTTGTTGTAGGCGGTGCATTCACTGCCATAGTAAACTCATTGGTAAACGACATCATTATGCCTTTGGTGGGCCTTATCCTCGGCGGACTTGATTTCTCGTCATTATCGTTTGGTGTCGGCGATGCTCAGATCTGCTACGGAAATTTCATCCAGAATATAATCTATTTCCTGCTTGTTGCATTTGCACTCTTTTGTGTTATTAAGGCAATCAACAGACTCAGAAGCCTTGGTAAAAAGCCGGAATCAGCAGAAGAAAAGAAGGCTGAATAATTAATTTGAAAATGGCAAAAGTTTTACTTTACATTCAACATTGGTTGTGCTAATATATCAATGTTGATTTGCGGTATTGGCGGAATTGGCAGACGCGTACGGTTGAGGGCCGTATGGGTAACACCGTGATGGTTCAAGTCCATTATACCGCACCATATTTCAAGGGATTCGGATGTTTCCGAGTCCCTTTTTTCGTTCGTACGGGGTTTTGTGGAAATTTTAAGTACGGTATCTTCTTCTATTGAAAAGGGACATCATCGCATCCGCTATTACAACCTTCTGACGAGCGGCAAACTCAATTCCTACCTTGCCGACGTGAACGAGCAGACTGTTTATGTTCCTATTCTGTCCATAAACAGTTTTGCCGTCAGGATTTGTCCCTCTAAAACCCGCTTTGCCAAGTTTGCAAAAATGTCAAATACGATTTGCCGAATCGTACTTGATATTTTCAAAAAGATATGGTATACTTATGTCAACCTTAAGATGGAGGTACTGTAATGTTTATCGGCAGAGAAAGCGAACTGAAAACGCTGAACAATCTTTATAAATCCGACCGATTTGAATTTGTCGTCATCTACGGTCGTCGCCGCGTGGGAAAGACTGCGCTGATCAACGAATTCATCGGCAGGAAAAACGCGATCTATTTTATGGGCGTCGAAAGCAACGCCAAACAGAATCTCGGAAACTTTTCAAAAAGCATTATCGAGTACGTCGGCGGCATCGAGGCGGAAACGTCCTTTGCTTCCTATCAGGTGGCGCTCGAATACGTTTTCCGGCTTTCCGAAAAGGAACGGATCATTCTTGCAATCGACGAGTATCCCTACATCGCCCGCGGCTCCAAGAGTCTTGCCTCGACCCTGCAGCTGTTGATCGACAAATACAAGGACACATCAAAAATGATGCTGATCCTCTGCGGCTCGTCGATGTCTTATATGGAAGATCACGTCCTCGCCTACAAAGCACCGCTCTACGGCAGACGCACCGCGCAGCTGAAACTGCTGCCCTTCACGTTTGACGAGACCTGCCGTCTGTTCGGTAAGTTCAAAGGCGAAGAAAAGGCACTTCTCTACGGAATGTTCGGCGGTACGCCTCAGTACCTGCTCCAGGTTAGCGATAAACTGAGCGTTGCTGACAACGTGAAAAACACCTATCTGAATCCCGCAAGTGCCATTTTTGAAGAGCCGGTAAATCTCTTAAAGCAGGAAGTCCGTGAGCCGGCGATCTATACGGCGATCATCACGGCGATTGCTACCGGCTCGTCCCGGATGTCCGAGATCTGTTCCAAGGTCGGCGAAGAAACGAACACCGTTTCCACCTATATTAAAAACCTTGTCACCCTCGGTATCATTCAGAAGGAATCGCCCTACGGCGAAAGGAGTTCCAAAAAGTCCATCTATTCCATTTCGGATAATATGTTTCGCTTCTGGTATGGCTTCGTTCCCGAAAATGCGTCAGTCATTGCCCGGGGTGCCGCCGACCTCGCTTATAAACGCATCGGGCCGGAGCTGCCGTCCTATATGGGCGGCGTGTTCGAGGATATCTGTACGCAATATCTTTGGAAGCAGCTCATCGACGGCAAATCCCCCGTCGATTTCCGTGAACTCGGACGCTGGTGGGGCACGAATGCCAAGACCAAATCGCAGGAAGAAATCGACATTATGGGCACAGACAAAAACGCCGCCCTCTTTGCGGAATGCAAATGGACGAACGAAAAGGTCGATCTCTGTGTGTTAGAAACGCTCGTCGAGCGCAGTAATCTGTTCAGCTACAAGGATAAGCATTTCTATCTTTTCGCCAAATCCGGCT
>JAZLHU010000019.1:0-55176 GCA_045616985.1 Anaerovoracaceae bacterium | reverse complement strand
GGAAACACTGATTAAGAAATGCGCGGAGTCATCAGTTCCATACGATATTGAAGAACAGCGAGATTCCGGAAGACCTATCAGAGTCAGCTTTAATGGAGATTTGCGTTTGCAGCAGGATATTGCTGCACAATCCTTGCTTTCGTTTGACGACGGAATACTAAGTGCTGCTACTGCTTTTGGAAAAACGGTTGTATGCAGCTACCTGATATCGCAAAGAAAAGTCAATACATTGGTGTTAGTGCCTAAAAGAGAATTGCTGCAGCAATGGGTAGGTGAGTTAACAGATTTTTTATCAATAGACGAAGATCCTCCGGAATATTTAACCAAAACAGGCAAAAAGAAAATTCGCAAAAATGTGATAGGTGTTTTAAGTAGTTCAAAGAATTCGTTGACCGGCATTGTTGATGTGGCAATGATTGGATCCGTGTATGGAAAGGACGATTTATGCAAGCTGGCTGATAATTATGGAATACCGATATATGTAATAATTTGTTCCGTAAGATATTTGGGGTTCTCCTCTTGGAACATACTGATTTGATCATAACGCAGCATTAATAGCTCCTTTAAATTCTATTTCTACATCGATAGATTGTAGTTCATAAACTTGATTATTATGAATTATTATCATCTTCACTTTTTTTATTGTCCGGCAATGCCGATAATTCCTGTAATTTCTTTCGCAAGATATCCTTATCCGGCAACTGTAGCTGATACTGTGACACCATCATTGGCGAGAGTGTGCGGCTCATGGCATATTCGACCACCTCGTCATTTTTGGACGCACACAGCAGCAGACCCACGCTCGGATTTTCATCCGGTTTTCTGATTTGCCGATCCAGCCCTTCAAGATAAAAGTCCATCTTCGAAACATATTCCGGCTTAAATTTTCCGACTTTCAGTTCCATCGCCACAAGGCAGCGCAGGCTGCGATGGAAGAACAACAGGTCGATGCGGAAATCTTCACCGCCAACCTGTATCGGATATTCCTCGCCGACAAAGGTGAAGTCCTTTCCTAATTCGAGTATAAAGTCACGCATTCCCTTAACAAGTGCCTTGCGGAAATCATTCTCATGGAAAGTGTCTGGCAGATCAAGAAATTCGACCACATACTGATCGAGGAAAGGATTCTGCTGTGACTTTAGCGGTTCCGGCAGCAGTTTGTTTTTGGAGAGCATGTATCTCTCATAATAGCCGCTATCCATCTGACGTTCAAGCTGTCGCTTACTGTATCGTTCCTTAATTGCGAGACGCATATAGAATTCCCGTTCTTCATCACTTTTACTGCCGGACATAATGAGCAAATGATTCGTCCAGCTTAATTGTGTCACCAGTGGAGACACTTTTTCGTTTCCGGCGTAGGTCTCATAGAATTGCTTCATGCGATAAAGTCCACGGCGATTAAAACCTTTAATCCCTGGAAATTGCCGCTGGATGTAATCGGAAAGCAAATCAATATATCCATCTCCGTAGGTTGCCTCTTTCGATTTTTCAGACAAAAAGCGCCCTACACGCTGATACATGAGTATCAATTCTTCATTTACCTTGCGATAAGCGTTATCCCGTGCTTCTTCTATGATGTGCGCTATTTCAGCGAATGTATTTTCAAGTTCATTCATTAAGAAAACCTCTTTTCTAAATTGTGTCAGCAGTGCTGACACTTTTGAACAACTCTGCAGCTGTATCCAGTCATTCGAAATGTTTCTACATTTCATAAACCATAAAAATTACTTTCTGGTTCATATTAAATCTGTTGTAGTCATTTTCTATTCTCTATTCTGAGATTAAGCCATTCCTCTTCAAGAATGCTATATTCCAGATTGTTACGCTCACAAAAAGCTTTTATATTTTTCATGGCTGCAAGATTGGGAATTGTTCTTTCGCTTTCCCACCGGTTTACAGTTGAAAATGACACACTTACCTCCTGCGCAAATGAATCCTGAGATAAGAATGTACGCTGTCTAATTCGTTTCAATTCGTCTGAAAAACTCATTCCGCACCACCTCTGCACCTTATTTGCAATAATATAGCATTATCATATCACGGGATTATGAGTTATTCAACCATTTTTTTTAAATTTTTTTTTAAATTTCGTTACTATAATATAACTATAAACATGTAGGGGGGGGGAATAATTATGGCTGACACAAGTAACATTACAATCAGAATGGATAATAAACTTAGAAAACAGGCAGAGGAACTGTTTGCTGCATTATTGACAGTGATGGATCCATGGTCTATGATGTAACAGATAAAAAAGTATATTGGTGTGAAAATCAAAATTGGGATGAAATTCAAAGTCAGCAGTTTTGATTTCCGGGTTCATTTTGCCAGATGTGTAAAGGAGTTAATGAAAACATATCCACTAAAAGTCACACATTTCCACACATTTTAGAAAAAGCCGGTTGAACTTTGAATGAGGATAAACCTTGAAATATCAAGCTTCAAACAATGTGTGTGATTTTGTAACTCAGTTCTCAAAGAGTTAAAGCTCGAAGCGCTTCCCGCTTATCCGGGACAGAACTTGTTCTTTCAAAATTCAACAAAGCAAAAAGAGATGGCATCCGATTGGGTGTCTTCTTTTTTGGTATGACGCAATTCGATTACGCCATGGATTCCAACTATGGAATTGAAAAATAGCCAAATTAGTAATTAAAAGTTGACCAAATAGGGAAGCGAAGCTATAATGTGGTTGTAAAACAATTCAGTGTAGGTGACAAACAATATGGACGGATATAAGAAAAGAATAGCGGATGATATATTGATAAAGAAGCTGGCGGGCAAAGGTGCTGTTGTAATACAGGGCCCTAAATGGTGCGGTAAGACAACCACCGCAGAAGAGGCTGCAAAGAGTATTCTTTATATGGATAATCCAAAAACAATGAAACAAAATCTTCTTAGGTCAGAAACTGATCCGGAAGCTCTGTTGGAAGGTGACAAGCCGCGACTTATAGATGAGTGGCAAATTGCCCCAAAGCTTTGGGATACAATAAGATTTACAGTGGATCACGCCAGGAAATTCGGTTTATTCATTTTAACAGGCTCGGCTGTTCCTCCCAAAACGGATGAGATACAGCATTCAGGAACAGGTCGATTTACCTGGATAAAAATGCGGCCTATGAGTTTGTTTGAGTCTGGCGAGTCTAATGGGGCTGTCAGCATAGAAGCATTATTCAAAAATACGAATGTTGTTGTGCGAGGTGAAGCAGGGCTGTCTTTAAAGGATATCGCATTTTTGATTTGCCGTGGAGGATGGCCTATGGCATTGGATTGCGATGACGAAATTGCATTACAACAGGCAATTGATTATTACGATGCCATAGTAAATGATGATATTTCCAGAGTGGACGGGATTAAAAGGGATACGGGATATGTGAAAAGATTACTTCGCTCGTATGCACGAAATCAAGGCTCTCAGGCATCAATAGGAACAATTATTGAGGACATGAGTGGAAATGGAGCATCCGATCCTTGTGATAAAACTGCAGCACAATACATCAGTTCTCTAAAAAAAATATTTGTAATAGAGGATGCGGAATCATGGAATCCTAACTTAAGGTCGAAGACTGCAATTCGAACATCAGATACAAGGTACTTTGTTGATTCTTCTATTGCAGCTGCCGCTCTGGGCATTGGCCCCGGAGATTTGTTGGAAGATTTGAATACTTTGGGCCTTCTTTTTGAAACTATGGCAATAAGAGACTTAAGAGTGTATGCAGACGCTCTGGATGGGAATATATATCATTACAGAGATAAAAACGGATTGGAATGTGATGCTGTAATTCATCTTAGAAACGGAGCTTATGGCTTGATAGAGATTAAGCTTGGCGGAGATTTTTTAATTGATGAAGGTGCAGAGTCATTAAAGAAACTTGCAAACAAAATAGATATAAATAAGATGAAGTCTCCGTCTTTCCTGATGGTGCTTACGGCAATTGGAGACAGTGCATATAAAAGATCCGATGGGGTGTTGGTAGTTCCAATCGGCTGCCTAAAACATTAATAATCCAAGCATTACAACTGTCTAATATCATGAAGCCTATAAGGCTTCCTCATAGGAAAAATAATTTTTCTCTTTTCTGAAATAATGTGTTTAAGGTGACGTATGCAAAGAGAAAGATGATGATGTATCAGCTATGGATGCTCTTAAAATGCTCGGAAATATCAATCTTGAAAATCTGCTGCAATACTTTGAAATTCTCGGTATAAAGGATGTTCAGACTCTTAAATCGAGGCTTCTTATCAGCCGCTTTTTTGACGGCGATTCCGTTATCTCCTTTAAAACAGGTAAGCCGATCGATACGCATATATGATCCCCGTCCTGAGACAGAAACGGAATACGAGTGCTTTTTCAGAAATGCTCTTGAGATTGCAGGATGGAGAACTCTTGAACTTGTTAACCGTATGTACAAGCAGTATTTTATGAGATTGCAAAGGATGGAAATTTAATGAGAATACTGATTGCTTCAGATAAACAGACACAAAAAGATATTACGTATCCCATGCCATGGCACAGTATGGCGCTTTGCTTTATTTCATGCGACCGAAAAAACAATTCCTGCGGATGCTCTTGATGAAATTAAAAGACCAAAACAGGTCGAGACTCTGGTGATAAGCTGTCCGCTTAATGATTACACCTTTATCGGAGAAATGGAAAACCTCGATCAATTATATATACAAGGAGAGACTTATGAAGATGTCATATGATGAATTGGCTGTAAGCCTTAAAGCAATTTCAGAAAATGTAAAATATGAAATTACTGTATTGTCCAATATGTCTGCATTGATATACGATGCTTTGGATGATTTGAATTGGTGCGGATTTTATTTGACGCAGGATGAAAAACTTATTCTCGGACCATTCCAGGGAAAGATTGCCTGCACGGAAATCGAGTTCGGGAAAGGCGTCTGCGGAGCTGCTTATCAGCGCAATGAAACCGTTCTTGTAAAGAATGTCCGCCGGTTTGAAGGTCATATTGCCTGTGACAGCGCATCCAATTCGGAAATAGTCATCCCTGTTCATAAGGACGGAAAGCTTTTCGGGGTGCTTGATATCGACAGCCCGAAGCTTGCCCGGTTTGATGAAGCAGATAAGCTTGGACTTGAAATGCTTGTTTTGATTCTCGAAGAAAAACTCAAAAGCATACAGTAAAACAATAAAACGATCAGAGATTTATCAAAGGGGAAGACAATTGAAAACCAATGAATTAAGAGCGAGGGTAATCTCGCAGGAAAAGAACTTATACACAATCAGCTGCGGCGAGGGCACAAAGCTTGCCGAGGTCACGGGAAAATTCAGGTTTGAAGCGCAGACTGTGTCTGACTTTCCTGCTGTAGGCGACTATGTGACAGCAATTTGGCCCGAAGACGAAAGCAACGCCCGGATTACGGCTCTGATGCCGAGAAAAAGCCGCTTTTTAAGGCGTGCGGCAGGCCCTGATAAAAAGGAACAAATAGTGGCTGCAAACGTAGATTACTTATTCCTTTGCATGTCGCTTAATAAAGATTTTAATCTAAGAAGGCTGGAAAGATATTTATCCATTGCATGGGACAGCGGGGCAAATCCCGTTGTTGTGCTTACCAAGACGGACCTTTGCGATGATGTTGCGGAGAAGGTCTCGGAGGTTGAGTCTGTTGCATTTGGTGTTGATATAGTAAATGTTTCGTCATTGAATAATGATTACGAGGCAGTGCTTAAGTACATAAAGCCCGGAAAAACCATTGCATTTCTCGGCTCATCCGGCGTGGGAAAATCAACGCTTATCAACAAGCTTCTCGGTGAAGCTGTTTTGACAACAAACGGTCTTCGGAATGATGATAAAGGAAGACACACCACAACTCACAGAGAGCTTCTGAGGCTTCCGGGCGGAGCCTTTCTTATAGACACTCCCGGTATGCGTGAGCTTGGAATGTGGGACGCTGACGGCGGCATTGAAACAACCTTTGCCGATATCGAAGAATTGATCCTTCAATGCAAGTTTTCCAATTGCCGTCATGAAAGTGAACCGGGCTGTGCGGTAAAAAGAGCAATGGAAGACGGAAGTCTTTCATTGGAGAGATGGAATTCATACAACAAGCTCAAAACGGAAAATGCTTACGCCGCAGACGGCAGCTCTTACCTTGCGGCAAAAAAACAAAAGTTTAAGACAATAGCGGTAATCAACAAAAAAAATAAAAAGCTTTATTGAATGATTTTTTTGAACAGTGTAATTCGTTTAAGGCAAGCGGCGTTGCCGAGGGCGTACATTGTGGCGAAAAAAGACAAAAATAATCAAAAAGACACATTTTCAAAAAGCGTCACTTTTAACCCTGTTTTATGAAGAAAGAGCAGCCATTTGTGACTATTTTTAAGAGTAAAAACAGTTTGGACACAAAAAGACCTTGTTAAATGTGCCGAAAACGGAAATAACACTCAGTTTTAGACACAAATAAAAAATGCAAGCTCAGTTTGCTCGCGCACATTTTCTGAAATGTATAATGCAGAATATCCGGCATGATGAAATGCCTTGACCTTGACGCAGCGTAATAGTTTAGACTGTAGTTGTCCTTTTTTTTTTGGGGGGGGGGAAGACATTATGATGACAGTAAATGAAATGAGTAAACTGACCGGAGTGAGTATACGCACTCTTCAGTATTACGACAATATCGGGCTTCTGAAAGCAAGCGGCCGAAGCGATGCAGGCTACAGGCTGTACGATGATGAAAGCCTTAAAACGCTGCAGCAGATTTTACTGTATCGAGAGCTGGAGTTTCCTCTTAAAGAAATCAGGAAAATCATTACATCTCCCGATTTTGACAAGGACAGGGCATTAATACAGCAGATTGAGATCCTTAAAATGAAGAGAGATCATTTTGATGATCTGATAGGATTTGCAAAGGCCATGAAAACGAAAGGAGTAAGTAAAATGGGTTTTGAAGTATTTGATACAAAAAAGATTGATGAGTACGCAAGGCAGGCTAAGGAGCAGTGGGGAGGAAGCTCTGCATACAAAGAGTTTGAAGAAAAAAGCAAAAGCAGGAGCGGCGAAGATGAAAACTCTCTGGCAAAGGATTTGATGCAGATCTTTGCGGAGTTTGGAGAAATAAAAAACTTGAGTCCTGCCGACGAAAAGGTGCAAACCAAGGTAAAAAAACTGCAGGACTTTATCTCTGAAAACTATTACAACTGCACCAATCAGATTCTGCAGGGTCTTGGACGGCTGTATGCAGCGGGCGGCGAAATGACGGATAATATAGATGCTGTCGGAGGAAAGGGCTGTGCGGCATTTGTCTCTGAGGCGATTAAAGCATTCGTAAGATAAGGAAAACATTGAAAATCCCGTTTTGTATAAGCAAAACGGGATTTTTTTTGTGTTATTTGTCTTTATGATAATGTATAATAAAGTGTTAAAGGATGGGGGTGGTCATTATGAGATTTGAAAAGACTATACAACTAAAAAACGGGGCTATGTGTTTGATTCGCAATGCTGAGGTTTCAGATGCTTCGGAAGTGCTTCGCAATTCTAAACTGACACACGAAGAAACTGAGTTTCTGTTTTCTTATCTGGAAGAATCAAAATATACAGTTGAAGGGGAAAAAGAATTTTTAAAAAAGCATTTGGACAGCGAAAGGTCGGCAGAGCTTTGCGCCTTTACGGACGGAAAGCTTGTCGGCTGTGCAGGGATAAATCCCATTGGCGAGCATATAAAGGTGCTTCACCGCGCAAGCTTTGGTATTGCAATTGAAAAGGCATATTGGGGACTCGGCATAGGAAGAGCGCTTACCCTTGCCTGTATAGAGCTTGGAAAGAGGGCAGGCTATCTTCAGCTTGAGCTTGATGCCGTTGCCGAAAATGAGTCTGCACTTAATCTTTACAGATCCTGCGGATTCGGTGAGTTCGGAAGAAATCCCATGGGATTCAGAAAAAAAGACGGAAACTATCAGGAGCTTGTCTCCATGAGGCTTGAATTATAGCAGGGAATCAGAATGAATATTAAACTTGTTAAGCTTATACCTGAATATAAAACGCAGCTTTTTGATATGCTGGAGGAATGGAAGGCTGATATAGAAAAGAACCACACCAATTCCTCTCCGTGGATGATATTCAGAAACGATTACCATGATTTTGATTACTACCTTGAAAATCTGGAAATAAAAGAGGAAACGCCGGAGGGCAGAGTTCCCGATACAACGCTCTTTTGTCTGGACCTGGACAGAAATATTTTTGTGGGTGCGGTAAACATTCGCCACTATCTGAATGAAGGCCTCTTAAAATCAGGCGGGCATATCGGTGACGGAATCAGACCTTCCGAAAGGCGAAAAGGCTATGCAACGGCAATGATTGCCTTGGCGCTTGACGAGTGCAGAAAGCTTGGCATTGATAAGGTTCTTATTTGCTGTGATAAAAGCAATACAGGATCAGCAAAGTCCATCATAAGGAACGGAGGGATTTTGGAAAACGAGATTGAAGACGAAGGAGAAATTGTTCAGCGCTATTGGATTGCGCTGTGAGTTAATGATTTATGGAGAATGTGAATATGAATTTAGATAATTTAAAAAAACAATATGCAGAACTGATAGTAAAAAAGGGAGTAAATATTCAAAAGGGTCAAAGGCTTCTTATCAACAGTCCCGTTGAATGTGCAGACTTTGCCCGTGCCTGTGCAGAGGCAGCATATAAAAACGGATGCAGAGAAGTTGTTATGAGCTGGAGCGATGATGCTCTTACCCGTATGCGTTTTATGTATGCAGAAGACAGCGTCTTTGACAAGATGAACGAATGGGACAGCTTGCAAAAAAATACATTGGGAGAAGAAGGATGCGCCGTTATTTCAATTTACGCAGAAGATCCTGAAAACCTAAAGGGCGTTGATTCCGAGCGCATAGATCGCTGGCAAAAAACCAGAGGCGAAGCCCTGGATGTTTACTATAAGCACATGACAAGAAACGATTATCAATGGAATGTTGTATCCGTACCAACCGATAAGTGGGCTATGGCAGTATTTCCGGATCTTTCAAAGGATGAGGCTGTCGAAAAGCTTTGGTCTGAAATATTGATTGCAAGCCGTGCCGACAAAGAGGGTGCACTTGAGGCCTGGACAAAGCATACCGATGAGCTTCAGACAAATTTAAAGAAACTCAACGAGTATAATTTTAAATACTTAAAGTACAAGAATTCTCTGGGAACGGATTTTACCGCAGAGCTTCCTGAAGACCATTACTGGGCAGGAGGAGAAGAAACCTCTGCAAAGGGCGTAAAGTTTTCTGCAAATATACCTACGGAAGAAATCTTTACACTTCCTAAGAAAAACAGCATCAACGGAAAGATTGTTGCTTCAAAACCGCTTTGCATCAACGGCAATATTATTGACGGATTTTATTTCATCGTAAAGGACGGAAAGATTGTTGACCTTCACGCCGAACAAGGCGAGGAAATATTAAGAAAGGCTATTGCGGTTGACGAAGGCGCATGCTATTTCGGAGAACTTGCTCTGGTTCCTTATGATTCTCCGATTTCAAATTCGGGAATACTTTTCCTGAATACATTGTTTGACGAAAATGCTTCATGTCATCTTGCATTCGGCGAAGCCTATCCTTGCATTAAGGGATCTGAAAACATGAGCGATGACGAGCTTAAGAAAAGAGGCGTAAATTATTCCATTACACATGAGGATTTCATGATAGGCACAGCAGATCTTTCTATCGTTGGAATTACGCATGACGGAAAAGAAGTGCCCGTATTTGTAAACGGAAACTTTGCGATTTAACTAAAAGGAGAAAATCAAATGAAAAAACATTATCAATACAAAACAAGCGGAGTATGCTCTCAGCTTATAGATTTTGATCTTGAAGACGGAAAGGTAAGCAACGTATCTTTTCTCGGAGGCTGCAACGGAAACCTTAAGGCCATAGGAAAATTGGTCGAGGGAAAAGATGCTGCCGAGATAAGCAGTCTTCTTGCGGGAAATACCTGCGGATACAAAAACACAAGCTGCGGAGACCAGCTTGCAACAGCCTTAAAGCTTGCGCTGGAGCAGGAAAACGCAGCTAAATAGTTGGGGCAAGAGCGTGGGTAAAAAGAGAACAATAATTTTATTATTGGTAATTATGCTGTTATGCCAATTTGTACTTTGCGGATGTCAAGATTCCCAAGGCGAAAGGCTTATA
Source organism: Anaerovoracaceae bacterium (assembly GCA_045616985.1). GTDB lineage: Bacteria > Bacillota > Clostridia > Peptostreptococcales > Anaerovoracaceae > RUG13409. The sequence continues at coordinate 45,032 of JAZLHU010000019.1, read as the reverse complement.
GGAGAGGATAATCCTCCCGAGCCTTGCGATATGGGTGAGGATTTTTCGAGGTACAACGGAAGGCGTATCGGTGTAACCAGCGGGACTGTTCAGGAAAAATATCTTTCTGCAAAGATAGAGGGTGCAGTTCCTGCATATTACGAAAACTTTGCGGATATGTCCGTTGCCCTTTTGCAGGGAAAAATAGACGCATATATCATGCCGTATAAATCTGCAATAACGCTTATGGCCGAGAATCCGAATGTCACATATGACCCTCAGCAGCTTGCTGTGGATTTTGTGGGAATGACTTTCAGCAAAGATGCGCACGGAGAAGAACTGAAGAATCAGTTCAACGCATATTTGCATAAATTACAAGATAGCGGCCGGTTTGAGGAACTTCGTGCCATATGGTTTGGCAATGAAACCGATAAGCGAAGCACTCCCGATTATGAGATGCTGAATGATAATACAAACGGTACAATCAGGTTCTGTGCCGCAAGCACGCTCGATCCTTTCTGTTTTATATATGAAAACAAATACAGAGGGGCTGATATGGACCTTATGGTGGGTTTTTGTGAAGAATACGGATATAAACTCGAGATGGATATCGCTCCGGTTTCTTCGCTTCTTGTTGGCCTTGCAACTTCAGTTTACGACATGGGCGGCGGCGGAATAGCCTATACTGAGGAACGTGCAGAGTCTATCTTTTTCTCTGAGGGTTATTTTTTCAGTCCTCAGGTCTTTATCCTGCCGAAGGCTAATGCCGTTAAAAAAGGTTTTATTGAATCGGTAATAGATGAATTTAACAAGACCTTTATTGAAGAGGCTCGTTGGAAGCTCATCACAAGCGGTATCGGCACAACTTTTCTGATTACAATTTGTGCATTTATTCTCGGCTCGGCATTAGGCGTTGTAATATACGTGCTTATTTCATCCAAGAAAAAATGCTGCAATAAACTCGGAGATTGGTACATAAAAATAATGCAGGGAATACCTACGGTAGTAATACTGATGGTTCTTTGTTATGTTGTATTTGCCAAGGCACATATAAGTGAAGTTGTAGTGGCTATAATCGGATTTGCTCTTATACTCGGATCTGAAACCGGGGAGCTTTACAAAGGCGGAATAAATTCTGTCGGTATAGGACAGACCGAAGCAGGTCTTGCAATTGGCCTTACAAAATCGCAAACCTTTAAGGGGATAGTTCTTCCGCAGGCAGCAAGGGTAATTCTTCCCGGATACAGGAGCGCGTTTATTTCGCTTCTTAAGTCTACATCCATTGCGGGATATATTGCTGTAACTGACCTTACAAAGATGAGCGATATTATAAGAAGCCGTACATACAGCGCTTTCTTTCCGCTTATTTCAACGGCAATAATATACTTTATCGCCTCGTATGTGATTGCGAGACTGTTTGAGGCTGTATCGAAAGAATTCGAACCGCAGCTTGAAAACAGACATATTAAGGGGGTTGAAATTCATGATTGAGATTAAACATCTTAAAAAAATATATGAATCGGTAACACCTCTTGAAGATGTTAATGCTGTAATAGAAAATGGAGATATAGTAGCCGTTATAGGGCCATCCGGAACCGGAAAGTCCACCTTTCTTCGTATGATAAATTGTCTGGAAGATGCAAGCAGCGGGGAAATCATTATTGACGGAGAAAACATTTTAAGTCCAAAATGCAATAAAGCCTTGCTTAGACGAAAGGTTGGTATGGTTTTTCAGAACTTTAACCTTTTTGCACATCTTAATGTTGCTGAAAATATTATGTATGGACCAATGAATATTTTGGGACTTACTCCTCAGGCTGCCTACGAAAAGGCTCAGTTACTTTTAAAACAGGTCGGACTTTCCGACAGGACGCTTTCTTATCCAAATGAACTTTCCGGCGGGCAGCAGCAGAGAGTTGCAATTGCAAGGGCTTTGGCTATGGATCCGGAAGTTATTCTTTTTGATGAACCTACAAGTGCGCTTGATCCTACGATGGTAGGAGAAGTTAAGTCTGTAATAAGGACTCTTGCCAAAAGTGGAATGACTATGATGATAGTTACTCACGACATGGACTTTGCAAAAGAAATAGCAACAAGAATTTTCTTTATGGATGAAGGAGTTATTTACGAAGAAGGAAGTCCTTTGGAAGTATTTGATCATCCGAGAAAAGAAAAAACGCGGCAGTTTATGCAAAGACTGAAGGTTTTGCGAAAAGAAGTATCTGCAGGCTTTGATTTTCCATCTTTGGTTTCCGAGCTTGAAGATTACGGAAAGAGAATTATTCTTTCAGCAAAGCAAAACTATCGTATGCAGGTTATTACGGAAGAAATGCTGATGCAGGTTATTTTGCCGGTTCTTGGAATAGACTTAAAAGCGGAATTGCTTATAGAGCATTCCGATGAAAACGGAGAGACAAGGCTTTCCTTTAAGTACAACGGAAGGAATGAAAATCTGCTTGAAACAGCTAACGGTTTTTCCAAAACGATTATCGCAAATTCCGCCTTGGATATCACATATAAACAGACGGAAGAGGATATATATACAAACGAAATTTCTTTAAAACTTGCGGTATAGAGAAAAGGAGGTATAAATGGGACTGATAACCGAGTACAAATGTCCTGCGTGCGGAGCACCGCTTGCGTTCGATGCAGACAGCGGTAAGGTTAAATGCGGCAATTGCGGAAAAGACTTTACTGCTGACAAGCTGATTGATGCTCAGGATAATGGTGCTCAGACAACGGAGTTTGATTGGGGAGACTATAAAAGAACTCTTAATCGTGAGGAAATGACGGGTACGCTTGTGTATAAGTGTCAGTCCTGCGGTGCAGAACTCGAAACTGACGAAAACACGGCATCAGTTACCTGTCCTTACTGTAACAATAACGTGGTTATTACAGAAAGGGTAAGCGGGGGACTTAAACCCAACTACGTTATTCCTTTTGCTTTTACAAAAAAGGAGCTTCCGGAAAAAATTAATGCTTTCTTCGGAAACAAAAAGTATTTGCCGGATAATTTTATTAACGACAATGTTGTCGGAAAAGCAACCGGAATTTATGTTCCGTTTTGGTTATTTAACTGTGAGGTTGGCGGCAGAGTAAATTACAATGCCACAAGATCAAATGTAATCAATACACCAAAGGAAACCATAACCGAGACATCGTTTTATCTTTTGCAGCGTGAAGGAACCATGACATTTGAAAATGTCCCTGTTGATGCCAGTGTAAGAATGGATAATGACCTTATGGATTCCATTGAGCCGTACGATTATTCCGGGATGATTCCTTTTGAGGAAGCTTATCTTTCAGGTTATGTGGCAGACAGATTTGATTCCGATCCTGACGCAGAACTTCCAAGGGCAAACAAAAGAACCATTCAGTCAACACTTGATGCCATGAATGGTACGACCGGAGGATTTCTTTCCGTTACACAAAGATCAAATTCGCTTAAGCTCAACAAGGCTGATGTAAAGTATGCTCTTCTTCCTGTCTATGTATTGAATTGTGAATACGAAGGGAAGGCATACAGATATGCAATAAATGGTCAGACGGGCAAGGTTGTGGGAGAGCTTCCGGTATGCAAAAAGAAGATCAATAAAAAATTCTTTGCAAACTTTGGCATAGCAGCGGCGATATCATTTGTTGGCCTTAGTTTATTGTCGATGCTTTTAGGAGGTTACTTATGAAAAAGATTTTATCGGTAGCCTTGAGCATATTGCTGGTTCTTTGCTGCACTATAGGAGTTTTTGCGGCTGAACTGAATAATCCGGACATTCCGAGGGTCGTGGATAATGCAGATGTATTAACTGCGGCAGAAGAAGAAATACTGGAAGATCTGGTCAAACAGATATTTGAAAAATACGGCATGGACTTCGTCGTCTATACGGATGTTGATGCTCGGGGAAAAGACATAGAAGCCGGTGCGGAAGATTTTTATGATGAAAACGGCTATGGATCTTCTGATGACTTCAGCGGAAGCATTTTATATATTTGTTTTGATCCGGATGTCAGGTCCTGGTATACATCGGCATGCGGAAAGTCGATGGACTATTTCGATAACGATTCCATTAATATAATAGATGACGCTATGGAACCGTACATGCTTGAGGGAGATTTCGCCCGGGCAATTATGGTGCATGCAGACTATGTTGATGAACTCTACGAAAAAGGAAGTCTGCATTCCGAAGAGGATCGTAAGGTATACGACGGAGAGGGCGGATACCGTGAGTATAAAGAACAGCCTGTTAAGGGGGACATAGTTTCCGGCATAAAAGAGGTATTCCCGGTAACTTTAGGTTTTGCTCTTGTTATAGGTTTGATGGCCGGTCTTGTCGGGAGGAAAAAGGCGCTTGCCAGCATGCACACGGTTGCAAATGCAAGCAGAGCAGATGCCTATGATATTCCGGGAGGATTTAAGCTTACAAGAGCCGAAAATATCTTCCTTACAATGAGCATACACAGAGTGCCGAAGGCTCAGCCGCAAGACAATAATCATTCGGGCGGCGGAGGTCTTCACAGCGGAGGCTCTTCCTTCCATTCATCACACATGAGCAGCGGAGGGCATATGCATTCCGGTGGCGGCGGAAGACATTTTTAGTTTATTATTTATTTTTCACATATATGCTTAATTGTTCGTTATTATACGAAAGGAGATAATTATGGGACTTATTAAAGCAGCTTTAGGCGGTACAGGCGGCGTTTTGGCAGATCAATGGAAGGAGTACTTTTACTGTGATGCTCTTCCTGCAGACATTCTGGCAGCAAAGGGAAAAAAGAAGGTTTCTTCCAGATCCTCCAACACCAAAGGAGATGACAACATCATTACAAACGGATCTGTTATTGCAGTTGCAGACGGTCAGTGCATGATGATTGTTGAGCAGGGCAAGGTTGTTGACTTCTGCGCAGAGCCGGGCGAATTTACTTATGATGCTTCAACAGAACCATCCCTTTTCGACGGCGGCAAGCTGATGGATAACATCAAGGAAGTATTTGCTAATATCGGAAAGCGTTTCACCTTTGGCGGTGAAGCACCAAAAGATCAGAGAGTATATTATTTCAACACAAAGGAAATCGTAGGAAACAAGTACGGAACGGCAAATCCTATTCCGTTCAGGGTTGTTGATGAGAGAGCCGGAATTGATATTGACGTATCAGTTAAGTGCTTCGGAGAATACAGCTTCAGGCTTTCCAACCCGGTGCTTTTCTATACGAATATTTGCGGAAATATTGCAGGCACGTACAGCAGAGAAGAGCTTGACAATCAGATGAAGTCTGAATTTATGACAGCTCTTATGCCTGCATTTGCAAGAATATCCGAACAGGGAATCAGATACAGTTCTCTTCCTGCACATGCAACAGAACTTGCCGATGCAATGAACGCAGAGCTTTCTGCAAAGTGGAAGGATCTTCGCGGTATTGAAATCGTATCCTGCGGCGTATCCTCTATCGTTGCAGACGAAGAAGATGAAAAGATGCTTAAGGGCATGCAGAGAAACGCTGCATTTACCGATCCTGCAAAGGCTGCTGCCTACATGGTTGGTCAGACCGGTCAGGCTATGGTTGATGCTGCAAACAATCAAAACGGAGCAGTAGGCGCTTTCATGGGAATGGGAATGGCTCAGAATGCCGGAAATATCAATGTTCAGGGTCTTTATCAGATGGCAGGACAGCAGAATGCTTCTGCTGATGATAAGTGGTTCTGCGGAGAATGCGGAGCAGAAAATCACGGCGGGAAATTCTGCACAAATTGCGGCACTCCGAGAAAGTAGAAAAATCTGACAAAAATGTCCTTCTGCCTGAGCGGGAGGGCATTTTTTTGTTGGTTTTTCAAGGAAAGTGTGCTATTCTATACTGTATGACATAATAAAATCAGTAGAGGTTGATTAAAATGATTATTGATTTAAGAGAAGTATTTAAAGACCCTGCAAAGTACGCAGGAGAAATAGAAGTGGAAGGCTGGATCAGAAACAACAGAGGATCCAACAAATTTGGTTTTATTGACCTTAATGACGGAACATATTTTAAGTCCGTTCAGATTGTATACGAAGAAGAGGCTGTTTCAAACTTTGAAGAAGTATCAAAGCTTCCCCTTGCAACAGCTTTAAGCGTAAAGGGAACTCTGGTTCTTACTCCCGAGGCAAAGCAGCCGTTTGAGATCAAGGCAAAGGAAATCAAGGTCGAGGCTCCTTCCGATGTTGATTATCCTATCCAGAACAAGCGCCACACCATGGAGTTTTTAAGAACTCAGCAGCATCTGCGTCCGAGAACAAACAAGTTTTCCGCAGTTTTCAGGGTTCGTTCTGTTGCGGCATATGCGATCCATAAGTTCTTCCAGGAGAAGGGCTTTATCTATGCACATCCTCCGCTTATCACATGCTCCGATGCAGAGGGTGCAGGTGAGATGTTCAGGGTAACTACTCTTAATCTTGATAATGTTCCGAAGACAAAGGAAGGCACTGTGGATTTCGATAGGGATTTCTTTGGTAAATCAGCAAGTCTTACCGTATCGGGACAGCTTGAAGCGGAAATTTTTGCTCTTGCATTCAAGAATACATATACGTTCGGCCCGACATTCAGGGCAGAAAACTCCAACACAACAAGACATGCTTCCGAGTTCTGGATGATAGAGCCCGAAATTGCATTTGCGGATCTTCAGGACGATATGGACCTTATTGAAGAGATGGTTAAATACATCATCAATTATGTTCTTGAAAGCTGCCCTGCGGAAATGGAATTCTTCAACAGCTTTGTCGATAAGGACATCCTTGCAAGACTTCACAATGTAGTAAGCAGCGACTTTGTCCGTCTTGAGTACACAAAAGCTATTGAAATTCTTGAAGACGCGCAGGCAAACGGCAAAAAATTTGAATACAAGGTTACGGGCTGGGGCATGGATCTTCAGTCCGAACACGAAAGATATATCACGGAGGATGTTTACAAAAAGCCCGTATTTCTCATCAACTATCCGTCGGCAATAAAGGCTTTCTACATGAGAGAAAACGAAGACGGAAAAACGGTTGCGGCCTGCGACCTTCTGGTTCCGGGAATCGGCGAAATCGTAGGCGGGTCTCAAAGGGAGGAACGTTATGATGTGCTTAAGGAAAAGATCAACAGGCTCGGCATGGATGAGGCAAATTACTGGTGGTACCTTGAGCTTAGAAAATACGGCGGTGTAAAGCATGCCGGGTTCGGTCTCGGATTTGAAAGAATGATTATGTATCTGACAGGCGTGGACAACATAAGAGACGTTCTTCCGTTCCCGAGAACTCCGAGAACCGCTGATTTTTAATGAAAAATCAGCATTTTAATAGGTCAAAGCTTATGATATACTTATAGAGCTGGTTAAAAATCGACAGAGATCAAGACATAGGAGGATTTCACTTTATGAAAGGCTATACAAGCGAAACGATCAGAAATATCGCTCTTGTAGGACACGGCAGCACAGGTAAGACAACTTTCCTTGAAGCAGCACTTCTTGCAACCGGAGCAATCAACAGACTCGGAAAGGTCGAAGACGGAAACACAGTATCCGACTTTGACAAAATGGAGATTGAAAAAGGATACTCCATTTCCGCAACACTGGTACCTGTTGAGTACAACAAGGTAAAGCTGAACTTTATTGATACCCCGGGCTTCTTCGATTTCGTTGGTGAAGTCAACTCCGCTTTAAAAGCAGTTGAAGCGGCTGCAATATTTGTAGATGCTTCCTCCGGTATCCAGGTTGGTACGGAAAAGGCATGGGCTTCCTGTAAACAGTTCAATGTCCCGAGATTTTTTGTTCTTAACAAGACGGATAAGGACAACGTGAACGTGGATCAGGTTATTGCGGATCTTAAGGCAAAGTTCGGTACGTCCGTAGTTGCTCTTACCGACAGGGATGCTCTTAACGAAGCAATTGCAGAAAACGACGAAGAGCTTATGGAAAAATTCTTCGGCGGTGAGGAATTTACAGAAGAGGAATTTAACAGAGGACTTATGGGCGGCATCGCGTCCTGCGGTATTACACCTGTTCTTGTTTGCTCGGCAATCAAGGGCGACGGCGTAAAGGAAGTTCTTGATTCATTTATTAAATATGTACCACTTGCGGAAACACACGAATACAAGGTAGTTGATGGTGATCCTGTCAAGTGCGGTGACGGTCAGACAGTGCTTTTCGTATTCAAGACAATTTCCGATCAGTTCGGTAAGATCTCTCTTGCAAAGGTTGTAAGAGGATCTGTTAACGCCGGTATTGAGCTTTATAACGTAAACCAGGACAAGGCTGAAAAGCTTGGCGCAGTCAGCTTTATCCGCGGCAAGTCAACATCTGAGTGCCCGAAGGCTTCATTTGGTGATATAGTTGCTTTAGGAAAGCTTGCTGCAACAGCAACGGGAGATACACTCTGCGAGAAATCAGCGCAGCTTAAGCTTGAAGGTATACTCTTCCCGCAGCCTACACTTTATACGGCTATTGAACCGAAGTCCAAGGCAGACGAAGATAAGGTATCATCAGGTATCAGAAAGCTTCGCGATGAAGACCCATCCTTCGTATATGAAAGAAATAACGAAACACGCCAGTCACTTCTCGGAACGCAGGGAGATATTCAGGCTAACATTATCATGGCTAAGCTCAAGGAGAAGAGCGGCGTAGAAGTTGTTGCTCTACCGCAGAAGGTTGCATACAGAGAAACGATCAAGGGCAATTCCGATGTTCAGGGTAAGCATAAAAAGCAGAACGGCGGTTCCGGTCAGTATGGTGATGTTTACATCAAGTTCTCCAGATCCGAAGAGGAGTTTGAATTTGTTGATTCCGTTGTCGGCGGAGCAGTTCCGAGAAACTTCATTCCCGCAGTTGAAAAAGGACTCAGAGAATGCATGGAAAAAGGACCTCTTGCAGGATGCAAGTGCCAGAACATCAGAGCGGAGCTTTACTATGGTTCATATCACCCTGTTGATTCCGATGAAGCCTCCTTCAAGGCGGCCGCAAGACTTGCTTTCAACAAGGGTATTCCCGAAGCAAAGCCTGTACTTCTTGAGCCTGTTATGAAGCTTGACATCACCGTTCCCGATGATTACGTCGGAGCTGTTATGGGAGATCTTCCGAACAGGCGCGGTATCGTTCTCGGTATGGATCCTGTTATCGGCGGCGGACAGACACTTCATGCAGAGGTTCCTCAGGGAGAAGTATTCGACTACGCCATTTCCCTTCGTGCCATGACACAGGCAAGAGGAGCCTTCACGATGCAGTTCGACCACTATGCAGAGCTTCCGGGGATGATTGCCGAAAAGGTGATTGCAGCTTACAAGGCTGAACAGGAAGCAGATAAATAGAAAAAATTGTAAATCTTCAGCCCCGCTTCGGAAAAGAAGCGGGGCTTTTGTTGTTTTATTGTCAAAACTTGATAAAAAAATAACTTTTATTGATTATTTGTTACAAAATCATTACAATAAAGTTGTATCGATATTATATATACGTATATATTTTAGGAGGAAAAAATGGCTTACAAGAAAATGGACGAAAAGGACCTTGAGTTCTTCAAGAGTGTCCTTGACCCGAAGAGAGTTCTCGTGGGAGATCAGATCAATCCTGATTACAGTCACGATGAGATCGACTGCGTAGGCGTTGAGGAAAAATTCCCCGATGCCGTTCTGCGTGTTCTCTCTACAGAAGAAGTATCCAAGATCATGAAGTATTGCAATGATAACCTTATTCCTGTTGTTGTCAGAGCTGCAGGTACGGGGCTCGTAGGTGGCGCTATGCCTCTTATGGATTGCGTTATGATCGACACGACACTCATGAATAAGGTTCTTGAGCTCGACAAGGATAACCTTACGATGACCGTTCAGCCCGGTCTTTTATATCAGGACTGCGTTGCATACGCAGAACAGAATGGTTACCTCTATTGTCCGGACCCGGGCAGCAAAACGTCTACAGTCGGCGGAAACGTTGTAACGAATGCCGGCGGTATGAGAGCTGTTAAGTACGGATGCACGAGAGAGTCCGTTCGCGGAGTAACGTGCGTTCTTCCTGATGGACAGGTTATGAACTTCGGCGGAAAGATGGTTAAGAACTCCTCCGGTTATTCCTTCAAGGATCTCATTGTCGGTTCCGAAGGAACACTTGCAGTAGTTACGGAAATTATTGTAAAGGTTCTTCCGCTTCCTAAGGTTACGATTTCTCTGCTTGTACCATTCAACGATATAGACACGGCAATGGAAATGGTACCAAAGCTTGTAACATTTGAAACAGCACCTACGGCAATGGAGTATTGCTCCAAGGAATGCATCGACAATGCTCAGAAGTATCTTGAAAAAGGCTTCCCTGACAGCAGCTTCCCTGCATACCTGCTTCTTACATATGACGGCTCTGATGAAGATCTCGTTCTCGGCGAAATCGAAAAGGTTATCGAATACTGTTGCGAAAACGGTGCGGTAGAAAATAAGATAGTTCTCGTTGACAGCCCTGATCGTCATAAGGCTACATGGGGAACACGCTCTGCATTCCTCGAAGCTATCCAGGCTTCCACATCAATGATGGACGAATGTGACGTAGTAGTTCCAAGATCGCATATCGCAGACTTCCTTAAGCTCATCACGGCTACATCCGAAAAGTTCGGAATGAGACTTCCGTGCTTCGGCCATGCCGGTGACGGTAACCTTCATATCTACCTCTGCAAGGATGATATGCCGGAAGATAAATTCATGGAAACAGCTAAGCTTGTATTCTATGATCTTTATGACGGCGCCAAGCAGATGGGCGGAGCTATTTCCGGCGAACACGGAATCGGCTTTGCCAAGGTTCCGTACCTCAAGAGAGAAGAAGGTCAGGAATTCATCGATCTTATGCACAGAGTAAAGCTTGCATTCGACCCGAACGAAATCCTTAATCCGGGTAAGGTTTGCTACTAATCAGGTTTTAATTTCCCCGGCTGCATAAATGCGGCCGGGGCGGAATAATAAGTTATATTTATTTTTGGAGGTTTTTTATGAACGCAATTATTGCTGCTCTCCCTCTGATTGTCTGCATCGTACTTATGATCGCATTCAACATGGGAGCAAAGAAAGCTCTTCCTATCACTTGGCTTCTTACATGCATCGTAGCATTGCTCGTTTGGAAGCAGCCATTTGTACAGGTTGCAGCTCGCTCCATCTCCGGTGCCCTCGGTTCCATCGGAACACTGGTAATCGTATTTGGTGCTATTCTCGTTATGAACACTCTTAAGCAGTCAGGTGCTGTATCCACAATTCAGTCCATGTTTAAGAGCATCAACCCGGACCGTCGAGTACAGGTTGTAATCATCGGATTCATCTTCGGTGCATTCATCGAAGGTGCTGCAGGATTCGGAACACCGGCTGCACTTGCTGCTCCGCTTCTTATCTCTGTAGGCTTCCCGCCGCTCTGCGCTGCTATCGTAGCTCTTATCTACAACTCCGTACCTGTATCCTTCGGTGCTGTAGGTACACCTACAAATACGGCTGCAAGCACAATTCTTTCCGGTGTAAAGGAAATCAAGGGACTTGAAGAAATTACACAGCCGGAAGTTGCTGCTGAACTTGCAAAGTGGACATCATTAGGTCACGCAACGGCTTGCCTTTTCATCGTATTCATCGGTGTATTCGTAATGTGCAAGCTCTTCGGAAAGAACAAGTCCGGAAAGGATGCTTTCGCAGCTCTTCCGTTCTGCCTTTCCGTTTCCGTAATCTTTGATATTTTCTATCTCCTCATTGCATGGACGATCGGACCTGACATTGCATCCCTTCTTGGTGCAATCATCACTCTGTTTGTTGTTCTGTTCATGGCAAAGAAGGGAATCATGTGCCCGAAGGGCGAACCATGGGATTTCGAATCTCAGGATAAGTGGGATACCTCCTGGAAGTCCACAGTAAAGGTTGCTGCTGACGTTGATAACGGCATGAGCCTTGGACTTGCATGGGTTCCGTACATTCTCATCGCGGCTGTTCTTGTAATCACAAGAATCGGTGCTTCCAAGTTCGCTACATACTGCAACTGGCTTAAGGGTTCTGCATTCACAATCAGCATTGCAAACATCCTTGGCGTTGAAGGTGCAAACTTCTCATGGCAGTGGGGCTGGTGCCCGGGACTTATCCCGTTCGTTCTCATCTGCTTAGTAACATTTGCTATTCATAAGATGCCGGGCGAAAAGATCAAGTCCGCATTTACAGATACATGCAAGCAGATCGTTGGTGCATTCATTGCCATCATCTTCGGCTGCGCACTTACAGAGATTTACCGTTACACAGGCGGCGCTGATGCTGCTATTTCAACATCAATGCTTCTCTCTATCGCACAGGCACTTGCTAACCTCTTCAAGCAGGCATACGTAATCATCTGCCCGATCATCGGTGTTCTCGGTGCTTACATGTCCGGTTCCAACACAGTATCCAATACACTGTTCAGCTCACTCCAGTACACAACAGCACTGGAAGTTGGTCTCTCACCGATCATCATGGTAGCTCTGCAGTCTATCGGTGGTGCTGCCGGTAACATGATCTGCGTTAACAACGTTGTATCCGCTTGCGCTACAACAGGTACGGCAGGAAACGAAGGTAAGATCATCAAGACAAATGTTCTTCCTTGCCTTATCTACTGCGTAATTACAATTATCGTTCTCGGCGGACTTATGCTCGCAGGAACAGATCCGCTCAGCATTGTTGCTCTTGCCGGAAGGTAATTTTACCTGATAGCTTTAAAGCAAATGCTAAAAGGAGCTTCTCATCAGAGGGGCTCCTTTTTTGTATATTTGCTGACGATTATTTTGAATAAATGCCCTTGCCATGTTATAATTATCTGGTAAAAATTGTTTGTGAGAGGACCTGCTATGGCTAAGAAGTCTAAAACCGTTTTTGTCTGCCGGGAGTGCGGATTTGAAAGTACAAAGTGGCTTGGAAAATGCCCTTGCGGAGCATGGAATTCTTTTGTTGAGGAAAAGATTGTTGACGACACCGAAGATGTCAGAAAAAAGGGAATCAAGAACCTTTCAGCCGCTCCAAAGCCAACGGCAATTCCAGATGTAAGCTCTGCTGCTTCAGACCGTTTGGATACGGGGATACCCGAGCTTAACAGGGTTCTTGGCGGAGGCCTTGTAAAAGGCTCTTTGTGCCTTGTTTCGGGCGAACCGGGAATAGGAAAGTCCACAATAATCATTCAGGCTGCCGCAAAGATTTCTCAAAGCTGCGGCCCTGTTTTGTACGTTTCCGGCGAAGAGTCCGAAGAACAGATCAAGCTGAGAGCAGACAGGGTTTGCGAAGGGGATTTATCAAATCTTTTCCTTCTTTCAGAAACAAATATAGATGTAATACTGGCTGCAGAAGAGGAAATGAAGCCTGCCTTTTTGGTGATAGACTCTATTCAGACAATGTATTCCGATGATATCGATTCTGCGCCGGGCTCGGTGTCTCAGGTCAGAACCTGCGGCAATATATTGATGAACATAGGAAAGGGTCAAAACATCCCGGTATTTATAGTTGCCCATGTAACAAAATCCGGAGAGCTTGCAGGGCCGAAAATCGTAGAGCACATGGTCGATGCAGTGCTTCAGTTTAACGGAGAGAGAAGTCAGGATTTAAGAATTCTTCGGGCCGTTAAAAACAGATTCGGAACTACATCGGAAATCGGCGCTTTTGAAATGAGAGAGGAAGGCCTCAAAGGGATAGAGAACCTTTCAAAGATTTTTCTTGAAGGGCTTGAAGACAGTGCGGAAGGCGCTGTTGCCGCAGCGGTTTACGAAGGCACTCGTCCTGTTTTGTTGGAGATACAGGCTTTAACGGCTCCTTGTAATATGGGCTTTGCCAGAAGAAACAGCGTAGGTGTTGACAGTCAGCGTCTTGGCATGATCGTTGCCGTTCTGGAGCGCAAATGCCACATCACTTTAATTAACAGAGATGTATATGTTAATGTTGTCGGCGGAATGAAGCCGGAGGGAGTATCCATAGACCTTGCTGTTGCCCTTGCAATATGGTCTGACGAAAAGGGGTATAAGATCCCGGTCGACTGCCTTGTAATAGGTGAAATAGGTCTGACCGGAGATTTAAGACCTGTGCAAAATTGCGATAAGCTTGTAAAAGAGGCATCTCGCATGGGCTTTAAGACAATAATTCTTCCGCAAAGAAATCTGGACAAGCTCAGCTTTGAGCCGGAAGGCATAAAGCTTATAGGGGTAAAGACTCTTGTTCAAGCTATCACACAGGCTTCACAGATTTCACAAAAACTGTAGCTAATATATAATTGAAACAAAGTAATAGAGTAATAAACAAAGAGGATATATTACTATGGCGAAGATATTGATAGTGGATGATGAAGCAAAGATTCGTGAGGTAATTCGCGAATATGCCGTGTTCAATAAGTATGAGACAGACGAAGCATCCGATGGAATGGAGGCTGTATCCAAGGCATTGGGGCATGATTATGATTTAATTATAATGGACATAATGATGCCGAAGCTTGATGGTTTTTCTGCATGCAAGGAAATCAAAAAGCTTAAAGATACACCGATCATTATGCTTTCGGCACGAGGCGAGGAATACGATAAGCTTTTCGGTTTTGAGCTCGGTATAGATGATTATGTTGTTAAACCGTTCTCCCCGAAAGAGCTTATCGCAAGATGTACTGCGGTAATATCAAGAAGAAACAAAGCTTCTCAAAATGTTGAAAAGGATACCGTTCTTAAGTGCGATGGATTGATTGTAGACACTCAGGCAAGAACAGTGATTGTTGACGGAGAAAAGGTCGATGTCACATTAAAGGAATACGAAATACTTGCATATCTTATGACTAACAGGAATATTGCCATTTCAAGAGACAGAATGCTGTCCGACATCTGGGGATACGATTTCTTCGGTGATGACAGAACTATTGATACGCATATCAAAAATCTAAGAGGCCGTTTAGGAAACTACCGGGATAAGATAACCACAGTCCGTGGTATCGGTTACAAATTTGAAGACTGATTTTTTTGAAAGACTAATAAAGAAAAGACCCGTTAAACCGCTCAGATACCGTTTGACCGGGTCTTTTATTATGTTTGCAGTGCTTTTGATGGGTGTGCTTTGGCTTATGCAGTCGGTATTCCTCAGCAAATACTACGAGTATTCAATGGAAAAAAAGGTTGCTGCCTCCACTCAGGCTATAGAGGCTTTGTACACCGGAAGCGAACTGCTTACATACGATGAGTTTTGTAATGCTTTGGGTCTTTTGTCTCAGGAAGCAGATGTAATGTTCTATATTGAGGCTCAGGACGGAAGCTTTGTTATTTCATCTACTGATCAGACTCCGGGCGGACGCATCTTTGCAAACAGCCGCAGCCTCATTTCCGATGCTAAGCTGAAAATGCTGGAAGCGGGAGAAAGTGAAATATCATTTTCAACCGGTGTCAGAAATGCTGAAACGACACTTGTGCATGCCAAGCTTGTGCGGGCATCAAGAAAGCCTCCTATAATTGTTTATGCAATTGCATCCTTAACTCCTATAGGACCTGCGGTAAGCATTATCAGATCGCAGCTTTTTATCGTAACTATCGTCGCTTTGATCCTGTCGGCCTTCTTTGCCAGATGGCTTTCTCAAAGACTTGCAAAGCCTATTGTCGGTATGGGTGAAAATGCAAAAGCTCTGGCTAAGGGAAATTATGATGTTACTTTTGAGGGCGGTCATGATTTTAAAGAAATAGACGAGCTTGCCGATACTCTTACCGAAACGGCAGCAGAGCTTAAAAAGGCTGATTCTCTGCAAAGAGACCTTATGGCAAATGTAAGCCACGATTTAAGAACTCCGCTTACAATGATAAAATCGTATGCGGAAATGATAAAAGATCTTTCAGGAGACATTCCGCAAAAAAGAGATGAACACCTTGGGGTCATTATAGATGAAACAGACAGGCTTTCAGACCTGGTAAATGATGTCCTTACTTTATCAAAGATGCAATCCAATGTTATTGAGTTTGAGAATAAGGAATTTGATATTCAAAAAGCGGCTGAAAGCGTTTATTCAACGTATATGGTACTTGAGCAGGAAGGATACGCATTCTCATTGCATTCCGTTCCGGAAAATATTATTGTTCGCGGAGACGAAAGAAGAATAAAACAGGTCATTGCGAACCTTTTGTCCAATGCCGTAAGATACAGCGGGGATGTTAAGGAAATCAGCCTGTCGTTTGCTGTGTCTGATGGGTTTATCACCTGTGAAGTAAAGGACAGAGGCGTTGGAATATCGCCGGAAGATCTGGATAAGATTTGGGACAGATACGAAAGAGCCAGCACTACGGGCCAAAGATCCGCAAACGGAAGCACGGGTCTTGGTCTTTCCATTGCTGCTGAAATACTAAAAAAACACAACGCCGAATACGGGGTCGAATCTTCCGTCGGGAACGGAAGCTGTTTCTGGTTTAAACTTCCAATTGCTTGATTTTCAAGCTCTTTCGGGCTATAATAGGTTTGGGAGAGTGTATGTAAATGTTCTCAATCGGAGATAAGGTATCCTATCCTATGCATGGTGCGGGCCTTATAAAGACAATAGAAGAAAGACAAATATTAGGGGAAACAAGGTCCTATTATATAGTACACATAGATCACGGGAACATGGATGTCATGGTTCCTGTTGTTGGTTGTGAGAATGTTGGGCTCAGACCTATTGTGAAAAAGAGTGCTTTGGATTCTGTTTTTAAGTCCTTAGGGGCTGAATCCGAACCCATGGATGATAACTGGAACAGAAGAAACAGAGATAATATAGAGCGCTTAAAGACGGGAAACCTTGATACGGTTGCGGCGGTAATAAGAGATCTCGCAAGGGTGGACAGTACCAAGAAGCTTTCCACAGGTGAAAAGAAAATGCTCTCAAATGCAAAAATTATTCTGGCATCCGAAATGGCCATGGTACTTGGAAAATCCGAGGATGAGGTAATGCATATGATTGAAGAAGCGATTTAATTCCCTAAATCGCTTTCGTCATTTTATATAGAGAAAAATAAAACTAAATAAGGAGGTTATATGCTACAAAAGGTATTCCGCGGTATATTTGCCTTACTCGGAATGCTGTTTGGCTATGGAGCATCAACAATTATTATTGATGACATCCCGGGAGCGAAGGAGCTTTTAGGTGAGTTTGCCTATCCTATTTTTGTCCCGCTTGTCACTGCTTTATTCGGAATCATTTTTTATAATTTATTCTCGATGTTCATCAGCCGTGGGGAAAAGGTTGCAAAAAAAGTTGTATCGGATATTGAAAATATTCCAAGCTACGAAATTGCAACCGGTACAATCGGTTTGGTTGCCGGTTTATTTGTTGCCTTCCTGATCTCGCAGATTATTAATGGGATTAAGGTATTACAGACAGCATATATAAACACAATTTTATCGGTTATACTTTATATTGCATTAGGCTACATTGGTATTTCCTTGGGAAGAAGGGCCGGCGTTGACGTAAAAACGATCCTTTCTACCCGAGTGAGTTCCCCTGAAAAATCAGCAAAAAGAAGAGGTAAATCCCAGGGGCTCAGCCCCAAAATTCTGGATACCAGCGTTATTATCGACGGACGTGTGGTAGATATTTTAAAAACGGGGTTTATTCAGGGAGATATAGTTATCCCGGACTTTGTCCTTGTAGAGCTGCGTCATATTGCAGACAGCGCAGATAATCTTAAGCGCGCAAGGGGGAGAAGGGGTCTTGATATCCTGAATAAGATCCAAACTGATTACGGTGTTGATATTTACAATACTGCTTCGGAAAAATCTCTTGATGATATACCGGAGGTTGACGTTAAGCTGATAAAGCTTGCGGAGATTATCAAGGGAATGGTTGTGACCAACGATTATAACTTAAACAAGGTCGCAACGGTCCAGGGAATAGGCGTACTTAATATCAACGAGCTTGCAAGTGCATTAAAACCCGTGGTTCTTCCCGGAGAGGGCATGTCTGTATTTCTCGTAAAGGAAGGAAAAGAAAACGATCAGGCTGTTGCATATCTTGATGACGGTACGATGATAGTTGTTGAGGGTGGCCGCAGGTTTATCGGACAGACTATTCGCGTAACGGTTTCAAGTGTGCTGCAAACTTCCGCAGGCAGAATGATATTTGCAAAATCATGATTTCAGTAATTATTGCTGCCGCCGGTTCGGGCAGCCGAATGGGCAGCAGTGTAAAAAAGCAATACCGAAAGATTGAAAACCTTACAGTTCTTGAAAGGACGGTTAAGGCTTTTTATGCGTTAGAGGAATGTGGACAAATTATCATCGCCGTTTCCGAAAACGACATTGAATATACAAAGGATTTGTTAAAGGGCTTTGACGGCATCACTGTGGTTGCGGGCGGAATCACCAGAGGCGAGTCTGTCAGCAATGCACTCGAATCTGTAAGCGGGGACTTTGTTTTGATCCACGATGCGGCAAGGTGCTTTGTGAGTGAAGATGTCATTAAAAGAGTAATTGAAGGTCTAAAGGATTCTGACGGTGTTGTTCCGTGCGTAAGTCCAAAGGATACAATCAGAACAAAGAATGAAACCTTAGACCGCAGCAGTTTGTATTGCGTTCAGACTCCGCAGGGGTTCAGAACGGAAATACTGCGAAAAGCTTACGAAAAAGCAAGGCTCGATAATTTTGCGGGAACCGATGATGCAGGTCTTTTGGATCGTATGGGTGTTTCTGTAAAGATTGTGGAGGGCAGCTGCGACAATATCAAGATTACAACAGAGGAAGATATGCCGGGTGTAATAAGAACGGGAACGGGTTACGATGTTCATAAGCTTATAAGCGGAAGAGAATTATGGCTCGGATGCACAAGACTTGAATATGAAAAGGGTCTTCTCGGACACTCCGATGCAGATGTTTGCTCACATGCGATCGCAGATGCGCTTTTGGGTGCTGCAGGACTTAGGGATATAGGGTACTATTTCCCCGACGATGCAAAGGAAACGGAGGATATGCCCGCAAGGATGCTTTTAAGAAAGGTTTTGGAATTAATAAGGCAAAGCGGATATGAAATCGTGAATATTGATGCTGCCATAGCAGCTCAGGTCCCCAGGCTTTCACCTTATATTGAGGAGATGAAGAAAAATACCGCAGAGGCTTTGGAAATAGAAATAAATCAGTTAAGTATTAAGGCAACAACAGAAGAAGGTCTTGGAATTACCGGAAGCGGTGATGCGATGACCGCTTATGCTGTTGCAACATTGAGAGGATAGATTATGCGCGCATCAAAAATGTATTGGTACACATTAAGAGACAATCCGGCAGAAGCCGAGATTGCATCCCACATCCTGCTTCTTAGGGGAGGATACATCAGAAAGCTTGTATCCGGTGTGTACGGCTTTATGCCGCTCGGCAAGAGATCGCTCAGAAAAGTTGAGCAGATTGTTCGTGAAGAAATGGATGCAAAGGGTGCTCAGGAAATCGGAATGAGCGCACTTCAGCCTGCAGAGCTATGGGAAGAATCCGGGCGCTGGGCAGCTTACGGTCCCGAGATGTGGAGAGTAAAGGACAGAAACGGAAGGGATTTCTGCCTTGGACCGACACACGAGGAAGTGTTCACAGACATCGTTCGTCAGAATATTACATCATACAGACAGCTTCCCGTAAACCTTTATCAGATTCAGACAAAGTACAGAGACGAGGCCAGACCGCGCTTCGGACTTATCAGAAGCAGAGAATTTATTATGAAGGATGACTACTCATTTGACAGAGATGAGGAGGGTCTTTCAAAATCCTATAACGATATGTACGATGCATATTCAAGGGTATTCGACAGATGCGGTCTTACATACAGAGCGGTGGAGGCGGATTCCGGTGCGATCGGCGGGAACAGATCTCATGAGTTCTGTGCCCTTTGCGAAGTCGGTGAAGAAGAGATTCTTTACTGTGATTCCTGCGATATGGCGGCTACATCAGAGCGTGCTGATTTTAAGGATGACATCGCAAAAACAGAAGCAGAGCTTCCTCTTGAAAAGGTAAACACTCCGGGGACAAAAACTATTGAAGCTGTTTGCAAGCTTTTAGGTGTTCCTCAGGAAAAATCCATAAAGGCTGTTCTTCTTGTTGTGCAGGAGGATGCAAAGGAAAAACCAAAATATGTTGCAGCATTTTTAAGAGGCGACAGACAGCTCAACATGATTAAGCTTGTTAATGCCCTTAATGTTCCTGAATATGCAGTTGATTTTGCCGACGAAGCGGCAATGGGAGCCGAAACAGGATGCGTTGGCGGATTTACAGGTCCGATCGGACTTAAGAACTGCAAAATAATCGTTGATACTGAGCTTGTCGATGCCGGCAATATGGTTGCGGGCGCATGTGAAAAGGATTTCCATTTTAAGAACGTTAATTACGGAAGAGACTATAAGGCAGATGTCGTTACGGATATTAAGCTTCTCCGGGAAGGAGATCCGTGCCCGTGCTGCGGAAATCCCGTTAGGGCTGCAAGAGGCATTGAGGTCGGTCAGGTATTTAAGCTTGGTACAAAGTATTCAGAACCAATGGGGCTTACCTACCTTGACGAAAATCAGCAAAAGAAGACTGTTGTTATGGGCTGCTACGGCATAGGCGTTACAAGAACTCTTGCCGCTATCGTAGAACAGCATCACGATGATAACGGTATCGTTTGGCCTATGAGCGTTGCTCCTTATCATGTAATTATCGAGCTTATCAAGCCGGATGATGAAGTTCAGTGTAAGCTTGTTGATGAAATAGAGGCAAGACTTGAGGCTGCCGGTGTTGAGGTTGTTGTTGATGACAGAGACGAGCGTCCGGGCGTTAAGTTTAAGGATGCAGAGCTTTTGGGCTTTCCGATCAGAATCAATGTCGGCAAGCGCGCAGGGGAAGGCGTTGTTGAATACATGCTTCGCCGCGGAGGAGATAAGCTTGAAATTACTGCAGATGAGGCTGTTGCAATGGCAATTGAACTTGTGAATGCAGAACGCAGAGGATAATCCGTAAAACCGAGGAAACGAAAAATGAAGATATATAACACACTCACAAGAAAAAAAGAAGAACTGATTCCAATGGACCCGAAGGAGCTTAAGATGTACGTATGCGGTCCTACAGTATACAACTATATCCACATCGGCAATGCAAGACCTTTCGTTGTATTCGATACCATGAGAAGGTATCTGGAATACAGAGGCCAGAAGGTCAGGTTTGTTCAGAACTTTACCGATGTTGACGACAAGATAATCAAGCGCGCAAAGGAAGAGGGGATAACTGCCTTTGAGGTTGGCGATAAGTACATCAAGGCATATTTTGAAGATGTTAAAGAGCTTAACATCAAGCCTGCGGATGTTCATCCGAGAGTTACGGAAACCATGCCCGAGATCATTGCCTTTGTGCAGGGTCTTATTGACAAGGGAATGGCTTATGAGGCTCAGGGTGATGTTTACTACAGAACAAGAAGCTTCCCCGGATACGGAAAGCTTTCGGGAAAGAACATTGACGATTTAAAGGCCGGTGCAAGGATCGAAGTCGGCGACATAAAAGAAGATCCTCTTGATTTTGCTCTTTGGAAGGCAAGAAAAGAAGACTCCGAGATCGCGTGGGAATCCCCGTGGGGAATGGGAAGACCGGGCTGGCATATTGAATGCTCTGCAATGAACAGGAAATTCCTTGGGGAAACCATCGACCTTCATTGCGGCGGAGAAGATCTTCAGTTCCCGCATCACGAAAACGAGATTGCTCAGTCCGAAGGGCTTTCGGGAAAGACCTTTTCCAACTACTGGATGCACAACGGATTTATCAATATCGACGGTGAAAAGATGAGTAAGTCCGCAAACAATTTCTTTCTTGTAAGAGACATCTTAAAAGAGTACGACGGAGAAACGTTAAGATACTTCCTTCTCTCAGCTCAGTACAGAGGCCCGATTAACTTCAGCCGTGACCTTATGGATTCCGCAAAGGGCGGGCTTGAGAGAATGAGAACATGCAAGGCCACTCTCAGGCACGTTATGGCTAACGGCGCCGCAGGAGAGATGTCTTCTGAAGAAAACGAAAAGCTTGCATCCTATCAAAAGCATAAAGAAAAGTTTATTGCCTGCATGGATGACGACCTTAATACCGCAGATGCGATCACGGCGGTATTCGAACTTGTTACGGATATCAACAGGGACATTAAGCAGGATACAACTGCCGCATTTGCAAAGGCGGCCTTTGGACTTCTGGATGAACTTACAGATGTCCTTGGCATTTTAAGAAAAGAAGAGAAAGAGGCAATTGACGATGACATCCAGCAGCTTATCGGGCAAAGAGCGGCCGCAAGAGCAGCCAAAAACTGGGCGGAGGCCGACAGAATCAGAGACGAGCTTGCAGCAAGAGGCATCACTCTCAAAGATACCCCGCAAGGCGTCCAAATCATCCGCAGTTAAATCAGGATATTTAAGGGATTTATTAAACAATGCAGACAGAGCCTGAAAAAATGAATGTTTTGTCTCTGGCTTATCTCGGCGACAGTGTCTGGGAGCTGTTTGTCCGTGAAAGGACAATAGCAAGCCTTGCAAATGCCAGCAGGCCGGACAGGCTTCACAAAGAAGGAGTTAAATATGTAAACGCCTTTGCGCAGGCTAAGGCTATACATTCCTTGATGGATGAAAATATCCTTACTGAAAAAGAGCTGGCACTTGTTAAACGTGCCAGAAACCACAGAACTGCAAGCAAAGCAAAAAACGCCGATGCCGTAACATACAAATGGGCAACGGCATTTGAGGCGCTGATCGGTTTTTTGTATCTTTCGGACAAAAACCGAATGTGGGAAATTGTAATCAAATCAATTGAAGTAATAAAAACAGAAACTTATAAATGATATTTCAGGAGGCGTAATATGTATATCGGCTGCACCAGAGAACTTAAGAACAACGAATTTCGCGTCGGCCTTACCCCGGATGGAGTGAGTGCGCTTATCGCTGCAGGACACAATGTTTATATTGAAAAGGATGCCGGAAAGGCGGCTGGATTTTCGGATACAGATTACAAGGCAGTCGGTGCAAAAATCAAAAAGACGGCAAAAGAGGTTTTTGATATTGCAGATATGATAGTAAAGGTAAAGGAGCTTGAGCCGGAAGAATACGGCTTAGTGCATGAGGGTCAGATCCTTTATACTTATTTGCATCTTGCATCAAATCCTGACTTTGCGAAGCTGCTTATGGAAAAAAGGGTACAGTCTGTTGCTTTTGAAACAATAAAGGACAGTCAGGGGAATCTTCCATGCTTAAGACCGATGTCTCAGATTGCAGGTCGTCTTTCAATTCAGGAGGGCGCAAAATATATTGAAAGATCCTTTGGCGGAAGAGGAATACTGCTCGGCGGTGTTCCGGGAGTTGAAAGAGGAACCATAGTTATTCTCGGCGGAGGCACCGCAGGAACGTATGCAGCCAAGGCCGCAGTTGGTATTGATGCTAATGTAATACTTCTTGATATCAGTGCCAACAGACTTGCTTACATAGAAGATATTTTCGGCGCATCCGTTACCACCCTGTACAGCACAGAGGAAAATATAAAAAGAGCCCTCGCAAAGGCTGACCTTGTTATAGGCTCAGTTCTTATTCCGGGTGGTGCAACACCGCACCTCATCAAAAAGGAATACTTAAAACTGATGAAAAGAGGCAGCGTAATTGTTGATATTGCCATCGACCAGGGCGGCTGCTGCGAAACGTCGCATACAACGACTCACGACGACCCTGTATTTATTAAGGACGGCATAGTTCATTATTGCGTTGGCAATATGCCGGGTGCGGTACCATATACATCCACGGTGGCTCTTGCAAATGCCACGATAAAGTATGCTCTTGATATTGCAAACAAAGGACTGAAAAAAGCAGTGCAGGATGATGCCGGGCTTAAGAATGGTCTTAATATCTATAAGGGTAAGTGCACAAACGAAAATGTGGCAAAGGCGCTTAAGTTAAAATACACAAATCCTGACGAATTGTTGTGAGTTCTTTATATTCATGGCACGGTCAGGCAGTAAGAGGTATGGTATAACTGCGGGAAAACAGCTTTTCAGATGAAAGCTGCGGCTTTTGGTGTTGATAAAATGAAAAAAGAGAGTTTTAAACAAAATCAAAACCTTCTGATAGGGAGAAATCCTGTAAGTGAAGCAATCAAGGCCGGAAGGGAAATTGATAAGATTTTGTTTCAGAAGGATGTGCATGGCAGCGCAAAGGCTTTGATAAGCATTGCAAAGCAGCAGGGACTTCAGATTCAGTTCGTTGATAAAATTGTATTGGACAGACTGGCTCCCGGAAGACCGCATCAGGGAGTTGCCGCTTATGCTGCGGCACACACATATGTTGATGTAGATGACATTCTTGCTTCTGCAAAGGAAAGGGGCGAAGCTCCTCTGGTAGTAATACTTGACGGACTGGAAGATCCGCATAATCTTGGTGCTGTTCTTCGTTCATGTGACGGAGCAGGAGCTCACGGAGTAATAATTCCTGCAAGAAGAAGCGTAAGCCTTACGGAAACTGTCGCAAAGTCATCTGCAGGTGCTATTGAATATGTTCCTGTTGCAAAGGTTGGCAATCTTGCTCAGACTGTAGACGAGCTTAAGGAAAAAGGTCTTTGGATCGCTGCCGTTGATATGGACGGAAAAAACTACAAGGATGCAGACCTTAAAGGGCCTATGGCAATAATAATCGGCGGAGAAGGCTCAGGTGTGTCCAGACTTCTCAGAGAAAAGTCTGATTACATAGTATCCATGCCTATGAAGGGTCATGTAAATTCTCTTAATGCATCCAATGCGGCTGCAATTATTCTTTATGAAGCAGCTTCTCAAAGAGGTTAATTTGGAAAAGAGTCTTGAAACAATTCTTGAAGAATATAAAGACATCGTGCGCGCAAAGTCCGATCTGTTTTTTATTATAGGCGGCGATAAGGACGATATCATCCAGGAGGGAATGATAGGACTTGTAAAAGCGTACAACACTTTTGATAAGGAAAAGGGCGCTTCATTTAAAACCTATGCTTCTCTTTGTATAGAAAGACAAATCATAAATGCAATTCAGGGTGCCGGAAGAAAGAAAAACTCGCCGCTTAATGCAGCACTTGAAATTCCGGAGAACAAGTGTGCAGGCCCTCTTTCGAACCCCGAGGATGCAGCTATCTACAAGGATTTTTGGGACAGCGTAAAAAGCAATAAGGATAAAGTATTCAGCATATCAGAGCATGAGGTTTTATTAAAGCTTATGCAAGGCAAGGGCTATAAAGAAATTGCCCTGGAAATGTCCAAAACCCCAAAGCAAATTGATAATACCATTCAAAGAGTTAAGGCAAAGCTCATCAGACTTTTAAATCAGTAAATGAAAGAAATTCTGCATTATATAGCAGGTCCGCTCCTCGGCGCTGTGATAGGCTATATAACAAACTACATAGCAATAAAGATGCTGTTCAGACCGTTGGAGCCTAAGTATCTCTTCGGGCGCCAGCTTCCTTTTACGCCGGGCATTATTCCGAGAAGAAAGGCGCAGTTTGCGGAAGCTCTCGGGAAAGCCGTATTTGATAAATTCTTTAATTGGGATGATCTTGAATCGGTTTTTAAATCGGACGAATTTGCAGACAAGGTTGCAGGCGAGATCGTAACGGAATTAAGGTCCGATAAAAAGCTTGCAGATCTTGGAACCACTGTATCGATGCGTACTGCGGATAATATTGAGCAGCTTATAAAGCAAAAGATGCAGGGTGTTTTTAAGGATGATAAAAGTATGCAGAGCATGATTTCCATGGGCTTAAAATCCGAATTGGAAAGCATGAAGCAGCAAACCATAGGAAAGATCAGCAAGGATCTTATTGCTTCGGATCACGAGCTTAAAAGGACCATTAAACAGGTTTATCTCGGTTTTATAGCAAACCATGTACGGCCGATAGTTGAAAGTATAGATATAGTTACCCAGATAACATCAAAAATGAATGAAATGAGCGCGGCCGAGGTTGAAACTCTGGCGTTGGCCATAGTGGATAAGGAGCTTAAGATGATAGTTTGGCTCGGCGCACTGCTGGGGGCAATCATCGGTGCGGTAAATATTTTTATTTAATTTTGTTTTCATAAAAAGTTGTAGATATAAAAAGGAGAACGAACAATGAATGACATGGGTCTTAACGGTTTCACCGTAATTGACTTCACTACAAGTGAGGCGGGTCCGATTTGTTCAGAGTACCTTGGTCTGGTTGGTATGAACGTAATAAGAGTTGACCTTCCGAGCGCAAAGGAAATGACAAAGGGCGAACAGTGTTATTTCGTTGCAGACAATCTCAATAAGAGATGTGTCACAATCGATTACAACACTGATGAAGGGAAGAAGCTTCTCTTCAAGATGCTTTCAAAGGCAGATGTTCTTGTAGAAAACAGGCCATTTGGATTTATGGAATCCCTTGGTTGCTGTTACGAAGCAGTAAAAGAAGTAAATCCAAGGATTGTATATTGCTCAATCAAGCCGTATACAAAGGGATCTCCATGGGAAAAAGCTGCCTGGAATCCGACAACTGTTGATGCCATGGGCGGTGCGACATATCTTACCGGTTATGTAGGCGGCATTCCGGTAGAGCCCGGTCCGCAGCTTTCCGACCTTTCAACCTGCGGTTATGCTGCAACAGGTATACTTGCCGCTCTTTATCAAAGAGAAGAAAGCGGAAAGGGTCAGTATATGGAGGTTTGTATGCAGGATGCCATTATTGCTCATGCAAGATCCGCATATGAAAAATATACACTCGACGGCATCGTAACAAGAGTAGGAAACAACTTCCCGACACTTCCGGACATGGTTCCCATGAGTCTGTTCAGAACAAAAGGCGAAGGCCCCGAAGACTGGGCTATGATCGGCTGTCTTGGCGAACCTATGGTAGCAAGCCTGTTTGAGGCTATGGAGCAGCCGGAGCTTTTGCAGGACGAGCGTTTTGATACCTTTGAACATCGTCTTAAGAACAAGCAGGAGCTTCTTGATATTATCCAGGAATGGGCGCTTAAATACGAAAAGAACGACCTTATGGAATATCTGCTCGGACAGAGAAGGCTTGTATGTGCAGCAGTCTGCACAACATACGACGTGGTAAATTCAGATGATCTTAAGAACATCGGCTTTGTTCAGACAATTAAGGATAAAGAGCTTGGCGAAATGAATTTGCCGGGATGTGCAGGAATTTTCCATGGCGTTGAGCCTGTAGAGGTAAAAGGTCCGGGAAGACCGGGCGATGCCAACGAAGAAGTATTTAAAGAACTTTTCGGTGATGAAAAATAGGAGGGCTTGAAGATGATTGATAAATTGGTTGATTTATACGAAGGCCTTACTATTGTTGAGGCTACGCTTGCAGAAGCAGGTCCTGTAGCAGGACAGACCTTTGCTATGCTTGGTGCAAATGTAATTCATATCGAACGACCTGCAGATCATCCGGATCACAGATTTGTAGGACACTGCATCAGGCAAAACAACAAGAAGTCCATAACGCTTGATACCAAGACCGAAGAGGGCAAGGAAATCATGTGGAAGCTTCTTGAAAAAGCCGATGTATTTCTTGAAAACTTTGCTCCGGGAGCATGGGAAAGAATGGGCTTTTCATACGAGGAGGTTAAAAAGCGTAATCCGGAAATCGTATATGCTTCCGTAAAGGGCTTTGCAAAGAATACACGTTTTGAAAAGTGCATTACATACGATCCTGTAGCATGCTGCTCGGGTGGCGGCACCTTCCTTTCGGGACTTGAAGATAACGATCCGCTTCTTTGCGGAATTAACGTAGGCGACTCCGGTGCTGCCATTATGGCAAGCTACCTTATCGCTGCGGCGATCCTCAGGAAGAAGGTTACGGGAAAGGGATGCTTTGTTGAATGCCCGATGCAGAATGCAGTAGTATCCGAAAGCAGGCAGTCCTTTGCTGAATTCTATGCGATGGACGGACAGGTTAGACGTCCGGGCAACTCCTACAGAGGAATTCTAAAGACGGCTCCCTGGAACATTTACCCATGCCAGGGAAACGATGTTACGGGAAATTATATGGCAATTTGCTGCTCGCCGGATCCTGAAAGCAAAGACTTTGAAAAGCTTTGTAAACTGATGGGAAGAGAAGACCTTCTTAATGATCCGAGGTACGCAACTCCACAGCTCAGATACGAGAACAGACATGCGCTCGACTTCGAAATTTCAAGCTGGACGATCAGGTTCCAGAAGAGACATCTTATGACCATGCTTGCCATTGATAATCAGATTCCTGCGGGTGCAGTACTGGGCCCCGGAGACATGCTCAGAGGAAAAGCCAAGGGCAAGAGCAGGGGTATCTTGAGATGGCAGCCGATGGATGATGAATACTGCAAGGACAGAAACGGCAAAAGGCTTGAAGGCTCATTCATGCCGACGCTTCCTATCAGACTTGAAACAGGCGATATCTATCCCATAAACCCGGGCAGATACGACCACTGCAACAAGGAGATCTATATGGATTGGCTCGGAATCTCCGAGGCTGAGTTCAATGAGCTTAAGGAAAAGCACGTGATCTAACAGTATTTACCAAAATCAGCGCACGTGATAAAAAATAAACACGCTATCGGCATATTTTACTACCGATAGCGTGCTTTTTTATGGTAAAATCACAATGTATAAGTATAGGTATATTTTTTTGAAAGGAGTGTACCCATGAGTAATGCAAAAGAAGTGTTCGAACGCTTTAATAAAAATCTTGCCGGAGTAAACGGCACAGGCGTTCTGACAAACAAAAAGGAGCTTGGCAAAACACTTGCCGATCTCTTCATGGCACAAGGCTTAAAGAGCGTTTGTGTTGCCGAGACACCACTTCTTAAGGAATGTGGTGTAGTTGATGCCCTGAAGGCTGCAGGCGTAGAGGTATTTACCGATCATATCAGACTTCACGCTGAAACCGCACAGGGTGGAATTTCAGAAGCTGCATACGGAATTGCAGACCTCGGATCCATGCTGCAGGTTGGAGATGAGGTTGATGCAAGAATAGTTGCGACAATGTCCGAAGATTATTTCGGTATTGTAAAGGCTTCTGCAATCGTTGATGACTACGATGCAATGTTCGACATTCTCTCCACATGGACAGATATGCCAAACTTCGTAGGCTTCATCACAGGTCCGAGCCGTACGGCAGACATCGAGTGTGTAAGTACAGTAGGTGTTCACGGGCCGCTCAGACTGTCCGCTATAGTTTTAGAGGATGCATAAGAAGGAGGAATGAAAAATGGCTAATGAAGAATTAAGACAAGAGATAGATTCTGCTCTTAAGAATACAACATTAAGCAGAACACTCGGTACTTTCTGTGCAACCTATCCTGCAAAGAGGTTGAATGCTTATGCAGGCGTTGACTTCGAAGCAACAAGAGAAAAAGTTAAGGAAGTAAAGCACTATGCATCGCAGCATACAGATGAACTTCTTGAGCTTTTTGTTAAGAACTGCGAAGCTCACGGCGGGCACGTTTATGTTGCAAAATCCAAAGCAGATGCAACACAGTGGGTAAGAAATCTTGTTAAGGAAAAAGGTGTCAAGACCATTGTTAAGTCAAAGTCCATGGCATCCGAAGAGATCCACTTCAACAAGGTTCTTACAGAGGACGGCGTTCTTGTTCAGGAAACAGACCTTGGTGAATTTATCATTGCTCTTGAGGGCAATACTCCGGTTCACATGGTTATGCCCGCGCTTCACCTTAACAAGGAGCAGGTTGCAGATCTGTTTACAGATTACACACAGGAATACAATGCCCCTGTTATTTCAGAAGAGGTCAAGACCGCAAGAAAAGAAATGCGCCAGAAATTCGTAACAGCAGAAATGGGCGTAAGCGGTGCAAATGTTGCCATTGCTGAAACAGGCACGGTGTTTACAATGACAAACGAAGGTAACGGCCGTATGGTTGGTACACTTCCTAAGAATCACCTCTATATCTTCGGTATTGAAAAGATTTTGAAAAGCATGACAGATGCCCGTTGGGTTTTCAAGGCTCTCCCGCGCAACGGAACAGGACAGAGGATCACAACATATCTTTCTCTTTACACAGGCGCCTGCGAAGTTGTTACAGACAAGGAAGCAGACACTAAAGAAAAGAAGGATTTCTACTGCCTTATCCTGGATGACCCCGGCAGAAGAGAGATCCTTAAAGATGAGTTCTTCTCCCAGATCTTCAATTGTATCAGATGCGGTGCCTGCCTTGACGTTTGCCCTGCATTTGCACTTGTAGGCGGACATGTATTCGGTTCCAACGTTTATACAGGCGGTATCGGAACACTGCTTACACACTTCCTCATTGATGCAGAAAGAGCTGATGAAATTCAGGGTCTCTGTCTGCAGTGCGGAAGATGTAAAGAGGTTTGCGGCGGCGGACTTCAGATTCCCGAAATGATTATGAAGCTCAGAGAGCATAAGCAGGCTGAAAATCCAAATGCAATCAAGAAGTTTGCACTTGATGCAGTATCCGACAGAAAGCTCTTCCACTCCATGCTCAGAATAGCATCCGTAGCACAGGGAGCAATCGTAGGTGATGCACCTGCAATGAGACATCTTCCGATGTTCCTTTCCGGAATGTCCAAGGGAAGATCACTCCCGATCATTGCCAAGGTTCCGTTCAGAGATATTTTCCCGACTATTGAACAGAAAGTAGAAAATCCGAAGGGAAGGATCGCAATGTTTGGCGGATGCCTCTTGGATTTTGTTTATACAGATATGGCTCTTGCTGTTGTTAAGGACCTCAACTCCATCGGCTACTATGTAGATTTTCCAATGGGTCAGTCCTGCTGCGGCTGTCCTGCAACAACATCGGGCGACGTTGTGAACGCAAAGATTACAGCCGAGATGAATATCGAAGCAATGCACGCAGAAGACTATGATTATGTAGTATCTGCATGCCCATCATGCACACATCAGCTCCACCTCTATCCGACATTCTTCGATGAAGGATCTGAAATGAACAAGAAAGCAAAGGTTCTTGCCGAAAAGACATTAGACTTTGCTAAATTGTTCTATCAGCTTGGCGGATGCATTGATGCCGGCGATGATACACCAATGAAGATAACATATCATGATTCCTGCCACCTCAAGAGAAGCCTTGGCGTATATAAGGAACAGAGAGAGCTCCTGGCTCGCACTAATGGTGTTGAAATTGTTGAGATGGAAGAATGCGATAACTGCTGCGGATTCGGCGGAACATATTCCGTAGAATATCCTGAAATATCTGCACCGATTCTTGAAAGAAAGATGCAGCACATTGCAGCAACAGGCGCTGACACAGTTGCCGTTGACTGCCCGGGCTGCAAGATGCAGATTTCCGGCGGTGCAGATGCACGCGGAATGAACGTTCAGGTTCTTCATACAGCAGAAATCATCGCAAAGAAGAGAGGATTACTTTAAGCTTTGAAAACACAGGACAAAGCTATTGCAGACGTTAAGCAATGCATGCACAAAATTGCACAACATGATTTTGCCGATTCAAGGGTTGGTAAAGTATTAGACGATGCCATTGACACGGACGGCAAAATGATCAGAGCAAGACTGCTGCTTTTGTGCAGTCAGTTCGGTGCCAAGTATAGCGAAAAGAAAGACAAGCTCCATATGCTTGCAGCTATGGTTGAGCTTACTCACCTTGCATCGCTTATCCACGACGACATAGTTGATGAATCCGATTTTCGGAGGGGCAGACCTTCCATTCAGAGCAAGTATGGCAAAGACGCTGCTGTATATGCAGGAGATTTTCTTATGGCCCGCATCAATTATTACGAAGCTGCAGAAAAGCTGAACGAATCGTCAAAGCTCTTGTCTTGTGCAATTGAAAGCATGTGCGAAGGAGAAATAGGGCAGGCACTTTGCAGATACAAGGAGGATACAAGCATTGCTCAGTATCTTGAAAATATCAAAGGGAAAACCGCAGCGCTCTTTAAGACAGCTTGTCTTATAGGAGCAAGCGAAGCGGGAGCAAACAAAAAGAATGCGCAGACCCTTGCAGAGCTTGGTGAATATCTTGGCTGTATGTTCCAGCTTCGTGATGACCTTTTGGACTTTACCGCAGATAAATATCATCTTGGTAAAGAGGCTCACAAGGACTTTGCCGAAGGAATATATACCATGCCTGTTCTGGCGGCACTTAAAAATGATGCTCAGGGAAAGCTCCGCAGCATGATGCAGAAAAATGCAAAAATCTCTCTCAGTGAAAAAGAAATAAGCAGTGCGGAAGAATTGGTTGCTTTGCTTGGCGGTGTTGAATACACACGGGCTGCAATCAAGGATTATTCGCAAAAGATACATCGGCTTTTGGATATACTTCCGAACGCAGATGCAAAAGATCTTCTCAAACAGTTAGTTAAAAACTTGGAGGAAAAATGATATGAGCGAAGAAAAGTTTGACGTCATCATAGTTGGTGGCGGCCTTGCTGGTCTTACCGCAGCATACGTACTTGCCAAGGACGGTTACGAAACAATGGTAATCGAACGCGGTGATTACTGTGGTGCTAAGAACATGACAGGCGGTCGTCTTTACGGCCACAGCCTTGAAAAGATAATTCCGGGCTTCGCAAATGAGGCTCCTGTTGAAAGAAAGGTTGTTAAGGAAACAATCTCTCTGCAAACAAAAGACGGCGCAGTAACGATCGGATACCAAAGTCCAAAGCTCGGTGCTGCAAACTGCGCTTCCTATACGGTGCTTCGCAGCAAATTCGATCAGTGGCTTGCAGGCAAGGCTGAAGAAGCAGGTGCCATGATAGCTACGGGATTCAGAGTTGATGAATGTGTTGTAACAGACGGAAAGGTTACGGGCATTAAGTGCGGCGAAGAACAATATGATGCCGATGTTGTGATTCTTGCTGATGGTGTTAATTCACTTCTTGCCCGGCAGCTTGGAATGAAGAAGGAAATTCTTCCCGGTCAGGTCGCAGTAGGCGCAAAGGAAGTTATCAAGCTTTCGGAAGAAGAAATCAACAAGAGATTTGGCCTTGTATCAGGTGAAGGCGCAGCCATGATGGTTTGCGGCGACCCTACAGACGGAAATCTCGGCGGCGGATTTGTTTATACAAATAAGGACAGCGTTTCCATCGGTATCGTTGCAACACTTTCCGACATCGGAAGATCCGAAGTTCCCGTAACGGAGATGGTTGAAAGATTCAAGGCTCATCCTGCAGTAGCTCCTCTTATCGAGGGCGGCGAGATGATTGAATATTCCGGTCATCTTGTAACAGAAGAAGGCTTCCGTATGATTCCCGAGCTTTACAGAGACGGAGTGCTGGTTGCAGGCGATGCGGCAGCATTTGTTATCAACCAGGGCTACACAGTTCGCGGTATGGATTTTGCTGTTGAATCAGGAAGACTTGCTGCAGAAGCAGTTAAGCATGCAAAGGCTGCAGGAAGATTCGATGCTGAAACACTTTCGATTTACGAAAAATATCTTGAAAACAGCTTCGTATTTGCAGACATGAAGAAGGCTGCAGGATTCCCTGAACTTCTTGCTGAACATGCGATCTTTAACGATGTTCCTGAAATTGCCGATGAAGTTCTTGCTTCTATGTTTGTTGTTGACGGCGGAAGACCGAAGTCAATTGCCATGACGGCAGCAAATGCGGTTTGCGAACATACAACAGCACAGGATCTTATCGGATTCTTGGGAAAAGCAATGGAGGTACTTTAATATGAAAAAGATGTCTATTGATGATAAGCTTGCTGTTAATCTCTTTAACACAGACGATCATAACTCACATATTGATGTAGATCTTCAGTGCAAGGATATAGAAGAGATCCAAAAGCTTGTCCTTGCCTGTCCGGCAGGATGCTATAAATATATCGACGGAAACTTCTCATTCAGCCATCTCGGATGTCTTGAGTGCGGAACCTGCAGAGTTTTGTCGCATGACAAAATCGTTAAGAGCTGGAACCACCCGGAAAGCGGTGTCGGCGTTTCATTCCGTCAAGGCTGATTACTCATGGTTTAATGATAAAAAAGGAGCTTTCGGGCTCCTTTTTCATTGACATAATTTGCTCAAAAACATATAATATTTCTGCGTACCTGTCAATAGGCATGGAAACCGGTGCTGTTGTGAACGGTATACCGGCGATGAATTAGAGTATGAATCAGGGGCAGGCTTTGGGCCCGCCCCTCATTTTTTTTGTAATGGCAAAAGATGCAATTATACAAATAAATAATCTGACATTTGCTTACGAAAGCGAAGATGAATCAGGTTCTGTCTGTAAAAAAGAGGTTTTGCACAGCATCTCTTTGGAAATAGCGCGTGGTTCTTTTGTTGCAATTGTCGGAAGCAACGGTTCGGGTAAATCCACTCTGGCCAAGCAGTTTAATGCGCTTTTGCTTCCCGAAAGCGGCAGCGTTATTGTTGACGGTATGGATACATCGAAAGAAGATCCCATCAATATCAGGCGAAAGGTCGGTATGGTTTTTCAAAACCCGGATAACCAGCTTGTATCGTCTGTGGTTGAAGATGATGTGGCTTTCGGTCCGGAAAACATCGGGGTTGAACCTTCGGAAATACGAAAAAGGGTAGATGAAGCATTGGAAAGGGTTTCCATGACGGAGTACAGAAAAAAGGGTCCGCATCTTCTCTCAGGAGGACAAAAGCAAAGAATTGCCATAGCAGGGGTGCTTGCTATGGATCCCGAGTGTCTTGTTTTTGATGAATCAACTGCTATGCTTGATCCGTCGGGAAGAGCTGAAATTATGAGTATTATTGAGGATATTCATAAAAAGGGTACAACAGTTATTTTAATTACGCACTTTATGGAAGAGGCCGCAAAGGCAGATCGTATCATAGCATTGCACAAAGGAAGTGTTTTTCTTGATGATGTACCTGAAAGGATTTTCAGCGGAAGCAATGCAGAAAAGCTTGCGGATATTTCGCTTGAGCTTCCGTTTGCCGCAAAGCTTGCAAAATGCCTGAGGCAGAACGGAATTGATATACCTGAAGAAATAATAACCGATGAGGCTTTAGCTGATTATTTATGCAAATTGAAGTAAAAAACATAAGCTATACATATTCTGAAGGAATGCCTTTTGCAGCCAAGGCTGTATCGGACGTCTCTTTTGTTGTGCCGCACGGAGATTTTGCTGCGATCATCGGGCATACCGGTTCGGGTAAAACTACACTTGTGCAGCTTCTTGCAGGGCTTTTAAAGCCGGGCAGCGGAGAGGTTATTGCGGATTTTAAAAAGGTTGGCATCGTGTTCCAATATCCCGAATACCAGCTTTTTGAAGAAAGCGTGTTAAAGGATGTTTGCTTCGGACCTAAAAACCTCGGATTATCAGAAGAAGAGTGCATAAAAAGAGCCGGATACGCCCTTAAGCTTGTTGGTATTGATGCAGAGGAAAAGGGAAATCAGAGTCCGTTTAATCTTTCGGGCGGCGAAAAGAGAAGAGTTGCCATTGCCGGCGTTCTTGCAATGAGACCGGAGGTTTTAATATTGGATGAGCCTGCCGCCGGTCTTGATCCTAAGGGTCATAATGAAATTCTTGAAATGATTTCAAGAATAAGACGGGAATATCAGATGACAACGATCATCGTTTCTCACAATATGGATGATGTGGCAAAGCTTGCTTCGCACGTTCTTGTAATTGATAAGGGCAGGCTTGTTATGGATGCTTCTCCGAAGGAAGTGTTTTCAAGAGAAAAGGAATTAAAGGAAATGGGCCTCGGCCTTCCGTCATGCACGGAATTCCTGCACAGCTTAAAAGAAAAGGGAATGGATGTTTCATGTGATGCCATAAGCTTTGACGAAACGGCATCAGTGATACTTGATTATTTAACGTAATGGCAATAAGAGACATAACCTTAGGTCAATACTATCCGGCCGAATCGGCGGTTCACAGCCTGGACCCGAGAGTGAAGATTATTTCCGCACTCCTTTATCTGGTGTCCTTATTTTTGGTTAAGTCCATAATTGTTTTTGTACTTCCGATTATTTTTATTGCTGCAGTAATAATCATTTCAAAAGTTCCGTTTAATTTTATGACCAGGGGACTTAAATCCATTGTATTATTGATTATTCTGACTGCTGTTGTAAATGCATTCTGCACGCCCGGAGAGGTTGTTTTCTCCGTTTGGAAGCTCAGTCTTACAATAGAGGGAATTCAAAGGGCCTTTTTTATGGCAGTAAGACTTGTTCTTCTTATTTTCGGATCTTCGCTTCTTACACTTACAACCAAGCCTATTGCACTTACGGATGGTCTTGAAAGGCTTATGAAGCCGCTTTCAAAAATCGGCGTACCGGCACATGAAATTGCAATGATGATGACCATTGCATTAAGATTTATCCCAACGCTTCTTGATGAGACCGATAAGATCATGAAGGCTCAGCAGGCAAGAGGGGCCGATTTTGAAAACGGAGGAATAAAACAAAAGGCCAAGGCTTTGATTCCGCTGCTTGTGCCTTTGTTTGTCTCTGCCTTTCGGATTGCCGGAGATCTTGCAATGGCAATGGAAGCAAGATGCTATCACGGAGGCGAGGGCAGAACCAGAATGAATGAGATGAAGCTCAAATCTTCCGATACCGTATCGGCTGTAATAGTTATTGTGTATTTTGCTGCAGTTACAGCTTCAGGATACATCGCATTTATATAGGTGATGATATGCCAAAGAAAAACAATTCATCATTTATAGCAAATGCTGCAATAATAGCTGCTGTATACGCAGCGCTTACCCTGATCCTTGCCCCGATTTCTTTTGGGGTTTTTCAGATAAGATTTTCCGAGGCTTTGTGTGTTTTCTCTTTGTTTACCCCTGCCGCTGTTCCCGGCATCACCATCGGATGCCTTCTGGCAAATCTTCTTGGCGGAGGCGGTGTTTGGGATGTTGTACTTGGAAGCCTTGCAAGTCTGATCGGATGTTTCGGAATGTATAAGCTCAGAAGCAGGAAATATATCGCGCCTCTTATCAATGTGTTCTCAAACGGCGTAATAGTAGGCTTAATGCTGCATCATATATACGGCTTTTCAAGTCCTTTTATTTGTATGCTGCTTATATCTGCGGAGGAGCTTGTTCCTGTTTATGCCCTGGGCCTGCCGCTTTCGGCTTTCATTACAAAGAAAGGATTTCCGTTAAAATAAAGCCGCATAATATAAACGGCATGTACGGAATGTTTCCTTTTAAAAAGGCTGCTTTGTTTTTTGAAAATATCAGTCTTATAAGACAATATGCGCCGCATATTACCGAAGAAAAGCAAAACAGGCAGGATAAGTACTCAAATCCGTACACAAACCCGATTGCGGCAAACACCTTAATATCTCCAAACCCCATTGGGATATTTTTCTTTAACAGTGTGCATATTGCAATTATAGATCCGTACAAAAAAAATACCGAAAAAAACACAACCGGATGTGTCTCTTGTGATAAAATCAGTATAAGAACAAAACAGTGATCGGGTATTTCCATTGTCTTAATATCCCGGCAGCTTGCATATAAAAGAATCAATAAAATAAAAAACGAACGCAGCATAAAACCTCTTGCCGTGTTCGCCGCACAGATTATATATCAAAGGTATTGTTATGTCAATATTCGGAAAAACAAAATCAGAAGTTCGCATGACCGAGGGAAGCATAGTAAAGCTCCTTGTAAACTTTACTCTCCCGCTGCTTGTGGGAAATCTCTTTCAGCAATTCTACAATATGGTTGACACCTGGGTTGTAGGAAACTTTGTAGGAGATAATGCATTTTCTGCGGTCGGAACCGTTGCTCCTATCCTCAATTTGTATATTTTCCTTTTTACGGGCTTTGCCAACGGAGGTGCGGTAATAGTATCGCAGTTCTTCGGTGCAAAGGATAAGGAAAATGTTAAAAAGAGCGTTCATACAATGCTTGTTATTACCATTGCATTTTCCGTTGTACTCTCCATTGCCGGCTATTTCAGCCTTCCGCTTATGCTTAAGATAGCCAAATCGCCCGCAGGCATTTATGACGAGCAGATGACCTATCTTAAGATAATATTTGCCTTCCTGTCATTCCAGATAATCTACAATATGGCAGCGGCAATATTAAGAGCCGTAGGCGATTCAACAAGACCTTTTATTTATTTAGTAGCGGCATGCATAATCAATATAGGCTTAGACCTTCTTTTTGTTATAAAGTTTAACATGGGCGTTGCGGGAGTTGCATGGGCAACGATAATCGCTCAGGGTGTTGCGGCAATTCTGTGTCTTGTCACGATGTTTACAACAAAGTCCGATGTAAGAATCAATTTAATCGATTTGAAATATGATACCATTTTGGGAAAACAGGTATTCCTTCTTGGTCTTCCTACTGCGCTCCAGCAGATGGTCACGTCCTTTTCCAACATATTCGTTCAGGGATATATCAACGGCTTTGGCGGTGCTGTAATGGGCGGCTGGACCTGCTACTTTAAGGTTGACCAGTTTGCAATGCTGCCGCTTCAGAGCATGAGTATTGCGGTTCAGACCTTTGTCGGACAAAACCTCGGCGCAGGCGATGAGGAAAGAGCAAAGAAAGGTCTTCGTCAGGCAACATATCTTTGCATGGGAGTGACCCTTGTGATTGTTGCCGTTATTCTTGTGTTTGCAAGACCCGTTTCCAATTTCTTTACAAGCTCGGAAAGCATTATTGAATACGGCGTTTACTTCATTTACAGAATTACCCCGTTTATGATACTCGCATGCCCTTCAATGGTTACGCTTTCTGCTCTTCGCGGAGCCGGAAACAGCAAGATGCCGATGATTTTCACCTTATTTTCCTACGTAGTTTTCAGACAGATCTATCTGTTTACGGTAACCGGAATGTTCCCGGACAACCTTACTCCTGTTGCATTTGCTTATCCTATAGGATGGGTACTGTGCCTGATACTTGTTATGTCGTATTACCTAAAGGTAGGGTTTGGCGTTAAGGGTTCAATTGCACATAAACAGCAAAAATGATATAATCAAAGCACTATGAAGAAATTAAAAGATATAATTTACGATTACAACGATGTTTTCGTTGCACTGCTTATTGTAGCTGTTGCGGCGGGGGTTATTTATTGGCGTGTAAACGTTGTAATGGCATATCCGAAGTACGCGGAAGCCCATGGGGAAAAACAGCAGGAAATCGATATTGATTTTACCGATATAGATCTGCAAAAGGAAGAGGTAGACCCTATGGTAATTCCCGATGACGAGCCGGAAACAACGCAAGGGGCTGTAACTCCTCAGCCCGAGACGCCGCCCGCAGTTGAACCGCAGCCACAGCCGCAGCCTCAGGTAAAAAAATATACACTTGTAGTATCAAAAGAGAATAAAATTACAAATTGGGCTGCTGTTGAATCCGCTTTAAAGAAAAACGGGATCATCGGCGAACAGGATGCTTTGGGAAAAAAGGCAAACGAAATGAAGCGTGATGCCAATCTTCAGCTTGGTGTTTTTGAGCTTGACAGCAGCATGAGTTTGGAGGAAATAGTAAAGATTTTAACTGAGTAAGGAGGCATTTATGGCACTTGTTACATCAAAAGAAATGTTTGCAAAAGCGCTTAACAGTGATTATGCAATCGGGGCATTCAATGTAAACAATATGGAAATTATCCAGGGTATTGTTGCCGGAGCGCAGGCTGAAAAGGCTCCTGTTATTTTGCAGGTATCTGCGGGTGCAAGAAAATATGCAAATCCTATTTATCTTGTTCACCTTGTCAAGGCTGCTATTGAAGAAACAGGACTTGATATTTGCCTTCACTTGGATCATGGCGCAGACTTTGATATTTGCAAAAAGTGCGTTGATGACGGATTTACTTCCGTAATGATCGACGGATCAAAATTTCCTTTCAAAGATAATATTGCCCTTACAAAGCAGGTCGTTGAATATGCTCACGATCACGGCGTGGTAGTTGAGGCGGAGCTCGGAAAGCTTTCAGGTGTTGAAGATGCTGTTAAGGTGTCCGCGGCAGAGGCAAGCTTTACGGTTCCCGAAGAGGCAGCGGAATTTGTTGAAAAGACAGGCGTTGATTCTCTGGCAGTTGCCATCGGAACATCCCATGGTGCATATAAATTTAAGGGAACTCCTTATCTTGATTTTGAAAGACTAAAGAAGATACATTCGCTTATCCCCGATATTCCTCTTGTACTCCACGGAGCATCAACGGTAATTCCCGAATTTGTTGATAAGTGCAACAAGTTCGGAGGGGAAATTCCGGGGGCTCAGGGCGTTCCCGAGGACATGATTTTGGAAGCTGTTAAGCATGGTGTTTGCAAGGTCAATATTGATACAGACTTAAGACTTGCAATGACAGCCGAAATCAGAAAATACATGGTTGAACATCCGTCTGATTTCGATCCGAGACTTTATCTCGGACCTGCAAGGGAAGCAATCAAAGGCATGGTCCGGCACAAGATTAAAGATGTGCTGAATGCATCCAATACACTGTAATGGAAAACCACTTGCAAATATTCTCTCGACCACGGCTCTCGCCTGGCTGCGGCTTAACGCAGCGGTACTAAGCTCTGTCTTCACATACGAATTCAAAAACCTCAGTTATTGAGCAAGCTCAAACTGAGGTTTTTCTTCTTCTGTTCGCCAATCGCTAAGTACCGGCTACCGCAGACGGTCTCAAGAATATTTGCAAGTGGTTTTTCCCTGCTGATATGTGGTATAATAACATGTTATGAGAGAGATATCGATTGGAGCTAATGATGCCGGCCAGCGGCTGGACAGGTTTCTTAAAAAATACCTATGCAATGCACCGTTGTCTGCGGTGTACAAGGTCATAAGGAAAGATCTTAAGCTCAACGGAAAAAGAGTCAGAGAAGACAGCGGGCTGTCTGAGGGTGATGTTATTACTTTCTATGTTTCTGATGCTGACCTTGATGTATGGACTGAAAAGAAGGGAAGGCATCATAAAGCCAAAAAACAGTTTACCGTTTGCTATGAAGATGATGATATGATAGTTGTATCTAAACCCTTCGGGCTTTTGGTCCACGGCGACAAGACGGAAAAAAAGGATACTCTGGCAAATCAGGTTGTGGACTATCTTATAGAAGCAGGGGAATACGATCCGAGGCTTGAAAAAAGCTTTGTTCCGAGTCCTGTTCACAGGCTGGACAGAAATACAACCGGACTGGTTGTTTTCGGTAAGAGCGCAGAGGCTCTTCGAACCTT
Organism: Anaerovoracaceae bacterium; assembly: GCA_045616985.1. Classification (GTDB taxonomy): domain Bacteria; phylum Bacillota; class Clostridia; order Peptostreptococcales; family Anaerovoracaceae; genus RUG13409. The sequence goes on along the minus strand of JAZLHU010000019.1, from coordinate 4,050 downwards.
ATCGGCAAAGTTTCGGGAAGAAAAATCCGAAAGCATAAGAAAGTTCTATTACACCATTGTGCACGGAAAGCTTGATGAACCGCTTCATCTTAAGGGAAAGCTTTTAAAAGATGCGGAAAGGAACAAGGCAAAGATACTTCCGGAGGATGATGAAAGAGGAAAGTATATAGAAACCAAAGTAGACCCGATTTACTCTACCGATGATTATTCCCTGGTTGAAATAGAGCTTATCACGGGGAGAAGTCATCAGATAAGGGCTCACCTTGCAAGCATACATCATCCTCTTGCAGGAGATACAAAATATGGCGGAAAAGAAGTAAACTCCGTTTACGATGAATGGTCGCTTGGAAGGACAACCCAGGCTCTTCATGCCGGAAAGATAATAATTGACGGAAAAAAAATAACAGCACCGCTTCCCCTTGCTTGGTTATCCATGCAGGAGGAGTTGTTTAAAAAAGTAATATTGCAGTAAAGGATTTGTAATGAACGAAGAATATAATGATCAGGTTGAAAAAATTACCGAAGATGCAAAAGAGGAAGCTGCGGCTGAAATTATAGAAGCTTCTGAAAATGAAGAAAAAACAGAGAAAAACCCTTCAGCAGCGGAAGAACTAAAAGAGTGGGTGAAGGATATATTGATTGCAATTGTTGTTGCGGCGCTTGTTCTGCAATTTATAATGCCCACCATTGTGCGTGAACATTCCATGGAAAATACGCTTCATAATGACGACTATGTATTTGTAAGCAGGAAGGCATACACGTGGTTTGGAGAACCGCAAAGAGGAGATATTATTGTATTTAAAAGTAATCTTCTTTTGCAGAACGGACAAAACAAGCTGCTTGTAAAAAGGATCATAGGTATTCCGGGAGATACGATAAGCATTTCGGGAGGTATTGTATATCTCAACGGGGAAGCTCTGGAAGAAAACTACACTAAAGACGGATATACGCTGGGCGATATGTCGGAGATTACCGTTCCTGAATACAGTCTTTTCTGCATGGGCGATAACCGTCAGAATTCCGCAGACAGCAGAGACGGCCGCATAGGCTGCGTTTCCATGAACGATGTAAAGGGTAAAGTAGTATTCAGACTGCTGCCTCTTTCTGATTTCGGTGGAGTATATAATAAATAAAAAATGGGACAGCGCAAGATAATTGAAAACAACAAAAAAGCGCGCCACGATTATTTCTTTGATGAAATATATGAGTGCGGCATCGTGCTCACGGGAACTGAAATAAAATCAATCAGAAGCGGCGGGGTATCTTTCCGTGACTCATTTGCAAAAATAGAAAAAGGAGAGGTGTATGTTTTTAATATGCACATCAGCCCCTACAGAGAAGGCAACAGATACAATCAAGAGCCGCTTCGGCCCAAGAAGCTTCTCCTTCACAAAAAAGAGATAAGAAAACTGGACAGCCTTGTTATGCAAAAAGGCGTAACACTTATTCCTGCACAGGTTTACTTGAATGAAAAGGGAACGGCAAAGCTTGAGCTTGCCGTGGCCCGTGGTAAAAAGCTCTATGATAAGCGCGAGGACATTGCAAAACGCGATGAGCAGCGTGATATGGAAAGGAAATATAAAACTCATTAGAGTGTTATATGGGGGCGTAAAGGTTTCGACGGGGGTGTGGAAGCCGGATAAGCGAGCCGCTGTTGACTCGGTCAGCGTTAAAAAGGGTCCGTTAAAAAGAAACGATAACAACTTTAGAACAAACGCAATCGCAGCTTAGTCTGCAGTAGTGGGCAAAAGTTCCCACGCGCGCGTCGGCCTGATTTCACCTGCAGGATCAGCAACCGGCGTTGACTATGCAGGAAACCTTTCTTAAAGTTCCCGGTATAAGAAAGGGCTTACGGGATAGGATGATATAAGTCGTGTCGGCAGGCCTTTAATCATCCGAAACTTAAACTACCGAATGCGCTCGGAGAAAGTCTTGCGGAAATGCTTTCGGACGTGAGTTCGACTCTCACCGCCTTCACCAAATAAGGCAGCAGATTTTGATAGAAAGTTTGTTGCCTTTTTTAATAATTATACTGATACTTGGAGAAAGTACCCAATGGCTTATGTGTGCGCTTTAAAAAAGATTCCATTCTACATAGTTCATCCGGAGTATATGCCCTATATCGGCGAACATTTCGAGAAATATAGAATATTGCTAATTGGAGAAAGCCATTATTTGGATCAATACTATAATCCGTCACTTACTCCGCTGGAAGATATGCAAGGCTGGTGGGAGGGGAAGCAAAAGTTATCTGTAAATGAGCAGCAATATATGTATCATACACGCAATGTTGTCCAGCGCTATGTGAACGGATATAGAACACAGGCGCATGGTATTTTTACGAATACTGCAAGGGTATTCGCTGAAGTTGTGCTCGGGTTGCCAAATGTAAGTGCAGCACAAGCGTCTGAAATATTTCAACATTTCGCATTTATGAACTTCTTTCAGCAACCGTCGCTATATTTTGGAAAATCATATTGGGATGCATTGTTAAAGGCAACGGGTGAGAGCAGTAGTACAGGCAGGCACCCCAAAGCACTTGGCATTTGGACCGAGTGCGTCGAACATTCAGTTGGTGTAGTTGATTCAGTAATCGAAACCCTAAACCCACAGCGTGTGATATTTGTTTCGGCGGCAGCATCAGAAGCGTATAGTCCGCAGTACGGGAACGGGAAATATGCTCATGAGGATTTTATATTTTATACCTATCACCCTGGATCCCGATATTGGAATATCCCAGGAAAACTTACGGGGGGAGTATCGGGGAAAGCAGCATTTGCAAACGCGTTGGAGGGTATCAAAAAATGATTGGCTTATTGTTTAGGTTTTTTTGCATTTTAGCAATTATAGTTGTTGTGTTTGTTGCCCTGAAAAGGAAAACACATAGCGATAATGAAGATTTTGAATGGGATCAAACTATTCAAAGAAAAGCCGACGGCCCAATAAAAAAAGGAGCTGCTTCCCATGCGGTAAAGAATTTCATTGATGGAAATGGACATGGCGTAGATTTTAATCCCGCATTTAAGGTGTGTGGAAATTGCGAATATTGGTGTGGCAATAGAAAGAAATCCTCTCGTCAAGGCCATGTACATGTTGTGGACAGTTTAGAAAAATCCAAGTGCTCGAACAAGAATAGAATGGGGAAATTTCCGTTTAATCAATTCTGCCCATGTCAGGGCACTTGCGAACATTGGGAAAGGTGGCACGCTTTATAAAGGTTCGAATGGAGAAGCATAGTAGTATTTTTCGACTTTTGAAGTGATACAGTAAACCTATGGAAGAAAATCGCACTTTACTTCCACTGCCCTTGAAATCTTCCATTAACAGTTTTTCTATCAATATATGATTTCTAATCCAAATAAGGCAGCAGATTTTGATAGAAAGTCTACTACCTTTTTTCTTTGTAAAAGCCCTTGAAAATCAAGGGATTTTCAGCCATTCAAGGTATAAAGCAACCCGCCCTGGAGTCATTTCCGGGACGGGTTTTTCTTGTTTTCGGCGGCAAACTGAGATTTCTTATTCTTCAGTAACATATACTACATCACCCTTAAAGTACCCAAGGCTTAATGTCATTTCCTTTGGATGAACATTTGACATCCATAGCCAGCCGGTATATTGAAGCCTCTGCCAGCCGTAATACTCATTGATAACTTCAAAATTATAGCCTTTATACTTTTCCGTAAATTCAAATATTGTAAGTCTTTCGCCACGGAAACCGCCTCTGCTTCCGCCTTTACCCTGAATGATAACATCGCAGAATTCAGGATCAATTTTTTCAACAACAATTTTACCGTGCACATCAAGTCCTGATACGCCCGGTCTTCTAAGTCTTGTAATTTTGTCTTTGAAAACCAATGTTAAATTACCATCAGCAATCTCCATACAGTCAATTTTACAGTCATGCAAACCGTAAGGCTGCTTGGGATCCGCTTTATATCTTGTTTCTTTCATAATTGCTGCTCCATCGAATTATTTCTTTACCATCCAACTACCATCGCGCTTTGAACCCTGTCGCTCAATATAACCCTTATTTTGAAGTGATTTTAACGC
>JAZLHU010000018.1:0-5891 GCA_045616985.1 Anaerovoracaceae bacterium | reverse complement strand
TTTCCTGTAAAAGCGGCCGCACAAATCTGGTTGGTTGTCAACACAAATTTAAAAAAAATATCAAATTTTTCGTTAAAAAAATACCCCCACTCCTTTTGGAGTGAAGGTATTTCATTTCGTCATCTTAACTTAATGACATTGGCTTTAAGCGTCATTTTTTAATAGCTTTTTCACATATAAAAAGGCGGCATCTTCGCTTTCGTTTGCCATGATTATAAGGATTTTTTCAAGCAAAGCTTTTGTATCCTCGTGCATGGCGATTTGCGGCTTGCTTCTCAGAAAATAGTTAAGGGAATCCGCTTTTGTATATGCTTCTTTGTAATAGGTCCGGCAGGCGGCATATCTGTCTGCAACCATTTCCGCAACATATTTTAGAGGCATCGGAACAGGGGCTTTTTCGCCTCTGCTTTTACCTGTGTAATCAATCCAGTATTCAAAATGATGTTTGTTTCTTCCCTGATGGTGGAGCCATGCGGCGGAATAGCCAAGGTCTCTTCGTTCATCCTGAGTAGGAGAGTGAGTTCCGTCAAAATACTTTACTCCCGCCCAGAATTCCGTAGGAGAAAACTTGCTTAAATCATGGGTCAGGCCCTGCTTGTATAATCCCATCTTAAAGCAAGCCTGCCTTACATAATGCTTATGTTTAATTATTGTGCTTAAATGTCCGAAAAGCCTGTTCATGTCCGGTTGATTCCGATCCTGTCCAATTCGTTTTGGATCATAGTCCTTGTGATATCCGAAAGCTCCTGAGTTTTTTCATCACCGCTTACTTGTATAGGTCTTAATATACTGAGCGTAACATCTGCTTTTTTAAGGAAACGCTGCTTTTCAAAAACCTTGTATGTGCCGTCGATAACAAACGGAACAATCGGTGTTTTTGTTTTGACGGCAGCTTTAAATGCACCCGACTTGAATTCTCCCATTTCACGGCTTCTGGATCTTGTTCCTTCGGGGAAAACAAGTACCTTGAAACCGTGTTCGAGATACTCTCCGGTCTTTTTTATGCACATAAGACTCTGGCGCATATCCTTTCTGTCCATAAAAATGCAGTGAATCATCTTCATCCATGCAGCTGCGATAGGAACCTTTTTTGCTTCCTTTTTCGCAACTATAACAGGGATTTCACCAAATGCAAAAAGAATTAAAAGAACGTCAAAATCGCCCTGATGGTTTCCTGCCAAAAGAACAGGCCCGTCAGGAAGGTTTTCTTTGCCCCTTATAGTGACATTGCAGCCTCCAAGCTCAGAAACAAAGGGAACGATTGTATCTGCTATCCACTTTGTGATTCCCGGCATGGGACCGAATTCGTTTTTATCTCTTGTCAAACTGCTTATCAGCATAAGCGGAAGACTTAAGATCAAGCATACTGCCACAACGATCAAGAAAAATATAGTTCTCAACATATATTTTATTTTATCACAGTTTATGATAAAATATCCAAGTTATTTTTGATTTCAATTCCAAAGAGGTTTAAATATGGCAAAAGATAAGATCATTAACATTGCGGTTATAGCTCACGTTGATGCAGGAAAATCAACTCTGGTCGATGCCTTCCTTGCACAGTCAGGTGTATTCAGGGAAAACGAAGCAATGGCAGATTGTGTTATGGACTCTGATGACATAGAAAGAGAAAGGGGCATAACCATCTATTCAAAAAACTGCTCGGTAATGCATGGAGATTACAAAATCAACATCGTTGATACTCCGGGCCACGCAGATTTTTCATCAGAGGTAGAACGTATCATAAAAACGGTTGATACGGTCATTCTTCTTGTAGACAGCTCCGAAGGGCCGATGCCTCAGACAAGGTTTGTCCTTTCAAAGGCACTTGAGCAGAACTTAAATCCGATATTGCTTATCAATAAGATCGATAAGAAGGATGCAAGGATCTCGGAAGTAGTTGATGAAGTATACGAACTCTTTATGGATCTTGAAGCAAGCGACAAGCAGCTTGATTTTCCCATCCTTTACGGAATTGCAAGACAGGGTATAGTAGTAAGAGATCCTGCCGGCGTTGAAGGACTTGCCGTTGAAGGGATTGACGGAAACAAGATCAAAAAGAGCGCGGCAGGGCTTGGCGGACTTGATATCACACCGCTTTTTGAAACCATCATAGAGCAGTGCGGAGCATATCCTGATCTTGACAGCGAACCTCTTCAGATGCAGGTTTCAACACTTGGCTACGACGATTATGTGGGCCGCCTTGCTATCGGAAGAATCGATAAGGGCGTTGTAAGAACAGGTCAGCAGGTTGCAGTAACAAAGCCCGACGGATCCTATGTAATGAAGAAGGTCAGCCAGTGCTATATTTACAGAGGAATGAAAAGAGTTGCAGCAGACGAGGTCCATTCCGGAGACATCTGTGTTCTTGCAGGTATTGCCGATGTAACCATCGGAGATACGATTTGCTCGGAGGACCACATTGAAGGGCTTCCGGCGATTGCTATCGAAGAACCGACGCTTTCCATGAACTTTATTGTAAACAAAAGTCCGTTTGCAGGAAAAGAAGGGAAGTATGTGACATCAAGGCATATCAGAGAAAGACTTGAAAAAGAGCTTGAAACCAATGTCGGGCTTCTTGTTGAAGAAACGGATTCCACGGATAACTTTAAAGTATCAGGAAGAGGCGAGCTTCATCTTTCAATCCTTATCGAAAATATGAGACGTGAAGGATTTGAGCTTGCAGTATCAAAGCCTGAAGTAATTTTCAAAAAGGGTGATAAGGGGCAAAAGCAAGAGCCTGTTGAAGAACTTGTTATCGAAGTACCTGATGAGTATTCCGGAACTATTATTTCCGACCTTAATTTAAGAAGGGGCACCATGGTGTCCATGGACGGAAAAAACGGAAGATCAAGACTTGTTTACACAGCCCCAACACGTGGACTTATGGGATATCGTTCTCAGTTTATTAATGAAACCAGAGGCGAAGGCATCATAGTTCGGCGTTTTATCGGATACGAAGACTACAAGGGAGAAATTGCTCAAAGAGCTGCCGGTGCCATTATTGCACAGGAGGAAGGAACAACAACGCCATACGCTCTTAACAACATTCAGGAACGTGCTCAAATGTTTGTGGCTCCAGGGGTTCATGTTTACGAAGGAATGATTGTCGGACAGAACTCCAGAAATGAAGATATGATAGTTAACCCATGCAAGGCAAAGCATGTATCCAACATGCGTGCGGCAGGAACGGATGATAAGGTTCTTCTTACACCACCAAGGATTTTTTCTCTGGAAGAGGCACTTGAATGGATTAACGATGATGAGCTTGTTGAGATTACACCGGTTGACATCAGGCTCAGAAAGAAGATCCTCGGCGAGCTTGAAAGAAAGAGAAGCGGAAGAGTATACAATCAGCAGTGATGCGGATCGAAATATTTGATATAAGTGAAAATGGTGAAGGTATAGGCAAAATTGACGGGAAGATAGCATTTGTGAAAAATGCTCTTCCCGGAGATATTGTTGATGTGGAAATTGTAAAAGATAAGGGGAGATTCTTCCGGGCAAGGATTATCGGCGATAATAATCCTGTTTGCGGAGGAGCTCCTCTTTTAAGATTGCCTTATGAAAAGCAGCTTGCATGGAAAGAAAAAAGAGTAAGAGCTTGCCTTACAAGACTTGCAAAGCTTGAAGCTCCAAAGCTTAATCCCATAGTCGGCATGGAAAATCCATACAACTACAGAAACAAGGGCGAGTTCAAGGTCAATGAAGATTTGCCGTATTGCAATGTTGGTTGCACAGATTGCCCTATCCAGTCAAAGAGGGCTTTGGAAATCTTAAAAGAATTCAGAGAGAATCCTGTTAAGAATGCAGAAGAACTCGTTATACGCACCAACAGAGAGGGCGATGTTCTTTCCTATACAATTCAGCGCAGCGGTTACCCGTTGTTGTTCAGGGGTCAAAATCTTATAAATGATTCCATAGCTAATCTGAAAATCGAGGTAGATGCCGCAAGCTTTTATCAGGTAAATCTGCTTCAATGTGAAAAGCTTTACAGCCTGGTAAAGCAATATGTGGATGAAGGTTCGTTCTTGTTGGATTTATATTGCGGAGCAGGTACTATCGGACTTTTCTGCAGTGATAAATGTTCTAAAGTAATTGGCGTTGAATCCGTAAAGGATGCAGTGATTCAAGCTAACAGGAATGCAGTTATCAACGGAAATGTTAATGCTGTATTTATCTGCGGAAAGGCAGAAGAGGTTGTCCCCGGGAAGCTTCAGGGCGTAAAGGCGGATATAGTGGTTCTTGATCCTCCCAGGGCAGGATGCAAAAGATCTCTTCTTGAAACAGCAGCACAGATAGCGCCAAAAAAACTTGTTTATGTTTCCTGCGACCCTTCAACGCTTGCAAGAGATATAAAAATACTGACAGAGCTTGGCTTTCAGTTCGTTGAAGCAACACCTGTTGATATGTTTCCGCATACGGTTCATGTGGAGACGGTAGTATTGATGTCAAGGGTAAAGCAATAAGTGGCTGAAAAGTGCTTATTTACGGCACTTTTGCAAGGTTCGACCGGAAAGAGTTCTCCTCGTCGGAAGTGGCAAAAGAGTACGAGGGAACATATCTACAAGGCACGAGAGAGGTCATAAACAGGCCTTGAAAAATTGAGTTAGTGGATTAGATGTTTTGACCTGACACCAGTTCAGCACACCCAACCTAAAAGGGTATGTTGGTTAGTGGATTAGATGTCAAAACAATTATTTATTACCATCACAGAAATGTGGTGGTTTTTGTTTGCATAAAACTCGTCTTGCTATGTACCCTTCTTTGAGTGATGAATAAATTGAGAAGATCACGAACGGATATAATAAGGAGGATATGAAAATGGACATTATTATCACGGAATCAGTTATTACGGAGTACGAGAAGCATTTAGTAGAGGACGAAAAAAGCCTTGCTACCAGAGAAAAATATCTGAGGAGTGTCAGAGACTTCTTTGGATTCTTGTCTGGAAAAGCTTTGTCAAAAGAAGCAGTACTTGAATACAAAAACAAGCTTATTGAAGACGGATATTCTGATCGTTCGATAAACGCTATTCTTGCGGGTATTAACAGCCTGCTTGATTATTTGAACGCAAGAGACTGCCGGGTTAAGAACATGAAGATACAAAAGCAGATGTATCTTTCAGAAGAAAAAGAACTAACCCGGGCTGAGTATATGAAGCTACTGACAGCGGCAGAAGGAAACAAAAAGCTCCATATGATAATGGAAACTATTTGCGGAACAGGAATAAGGGTATCAGAACTTAAATTTTTTACATTAGAAGCTGTTGATGTAGGAGAGGTTCATATCAGGCTTAAGGGAAAAGCACGAGTAATACTAATCTCCGGAAAACTCAGGAAAAAGCTGCTCGATTATGCGAAATCTGAAGATATCAACGATGGTATTATTTTCAGGAATACTAAAGGCGAAGCGATGGACAGAAGCGTCATCTGGTCCTTGATGAAGAGACTTTGTGAGGCTGCAGGTGTTGCAGCAACAAAGGTTTTCCCACACAACCTTAGGAAACTCTTTGCAAGGTGTTTTTACAAAATAGAAAAGGATATCGCAAAACTTGCAGATATCCTCGGACACAGCAGTATTGATACTACCCGAATATACATAATGACCTCCGGCAGAGAACACCGGAGGATAATCAATCGGCTTGATTTAGTTGTCTGATACAACAGAATCAAAATTCCGTGAACCAACCCTTTGGGGATCACCTCACGTATCCCTTCTAAAATCATAATATAACACATTCAATAGGCGAGTTCAAGAAACTTTTATCATCAGAGCAGTTTAAAAACATTTAATTTGAAAGATTTTTCGGCATCAAACATTTTTGAAATTTTGATGAGTACAGCAAACAGCCCATTTCGAGCAATATTTTCATTGTCCTGGAAATGAGC
>JAZLHU010000017.1:0-11836 GCA_045616985.1 Anaerovoracaceae bacterium | reverse complement strand
ATGTTTTTCTCCGTCAAATCCAACATTTCCATTTATTAATTTATAAGCAACTTCGGGATTAAATTTTCTAATATATTCGTTGAGGGATAACGTTGCTGTATTACCTGCTTTTACTTCAATAGGAACAACGCCCCAGCTTGTTTCAACAACGAATTCTATTTCTTGTGAATTACCTGAAGGCTTGTAATAATGCAGTGGATAACCTTTTTTAACTAAAGTCTCAGCCACAACGTTTTCATATATTCCGCCTTTGGCGTTTCCAAGCATTTTATTATTCAAGATATCTTTTTTCGCTAAATCGCCAAGTGTTGCCATAAGAAGCCCTGTGTCGTTTATGTACAATTTAAATTCCGTTGATTCAGCATTTGCTATTAACGGCGCATATGGTTCATGAACGTTATAGCAAGGGTTTACAACATTTGCATCACAAAGCCATGTAATACTATCACCATACTTTTTTGCACCTGCGCCCTTTTCAACCTGTGCATAAGAAAAACGTTTATTCTCTTTAGCTAGCTGCATAGGCAAGCTTTTATAACATTGACGTATTTTAGCCTGATTCACCTGTTTAGCATGTTGTGTAATATCATCATCGTAAGATGCAAGTATTTTGTTTTGTTTCTTTTTGACAACTGCAAAATCTTTTGACGCAATATATGCAGCGACTACTTCCGGCATGCCTCCGACAACGATATATTCTCTAAATAGTTGTTCGAATCTGTCATTCAACACATCTGGAACTCTTGCGCCTGAATCGAAATAGAATTTTAAATCTTCTATAACATCATTTTCGTAATTATTTGCCCAGAAGAATTCTTCAAAATCTAAAGAGTGCATCACATACTGAGTCTCGTATCCAACTGGAATCGATTCTACTTCTTCGACTTCCTGATCTGCATCTGTTCCATAATGCAGTCCAAGAAGAGATCCTGATGCAATTACATCGAATCTATCATCCTGTGCTAAAAACTTTAATGCAGTCCTTGCTTTTGAACATCTTTGAATTTCATCCAAGAAAATTAAAGTATTGCCCGGAACTAATTTTTTATCAGGTTTTGTATAACTAATCTTTTTGAAAATTTCTTCTGAATTTAACGAGCCTTCAAAAATCTCTTTTAATTGAGGATCTTCAAAAAAGTTCAATTCAATAAATGACTTATATTCGGCCTCGCCAAATCTTTCAACAAGGTATGTTTTACCAACCTGTCTGGCGCCTTTTATAAGCAGACATTCTTTATCTTTATGTTCTTTCCAATCTAATAGAAAATCATACGCTTTTCGTTTTAACATGCTATACTCCTTTATTTCCTTGATTTTACAACACTTTCTGGGCATTAGTCAATAATTTTTGCCGCATATTGGACTATTAATTATTAAAAAATGCCGCAAATCGGACTGTTCCATCTTCAAAAAATGTCACGAATCGAACTATGTAATCTTAAAAAAATGCCCTATATCGGTCCATTAATCCAAAATTCACTGAATTTTCACTTTTTGAGCGAATTTTCACTGAAATTCGGCAAAACTAGAATTTGCCGAATTTGGATCAAAATTTTCCAACCACGCCAAAAACGGGGGAGCATTTTTCAACGTTTTTCCGAAAAATCCGGGTTAAACTAGTTAAAACTGCCTAAAACCACTTGGGAATAGATAAGGTTAGATAATATGAGAAAAGCTTAGAAAAATCAATGAACACAAACTCCCCTACACCTACAAAAGATGTAAACTAAGTCAGGCATCAGACAAGAGTTAAAAGACTTCTTAGATTCATATGAAGCCTGCATGGATGAATATGTTGCATAGGGTAGCATAAACTGTTGCTGATTTCCATCCGTAAGCTGATGGTTTACGGTAGTTTTTGCATGCCTGAAAACTTAATAAACCTGCAAACATGTAAAAAATTACCTGAATTCAGTACAAAACACTCAATTCAGGTAATTTTGATTCATCATTAAATATCTTAACTTAATGACATTGAAGGCTCCGAGGGATTTTTATTCGTTCTTCGGCAGAAAAGATTTATATGTCAGCTTCAGTTGATTTCAAGTCTTCTTGAAGCCGGAGCGGCTGTTTCCTTTTTCGGAAGAGTAAGGCTCAGCACGCCGTCTTTGTATTCCGCCCTGATCTCGTCGGTGTTGATACCGCTTACGTCGAAGCTTCTTCTGAAGCTGCCGTAGCTGCGTTCACAGCGAAGGTAATTGCCCTGCTTGTCCTTTTCCTCGTGCTCGCTGTGACGCTCTGCGCTGATGCTCAGGCAGTCGCCGTCAAGCTCAAGCGCAATATCTTCCTTTTTGAATCCGGGAAGGTCTGCTTCAAGAAGGAAGCTGTCGCCCTTGTCCTGGATATCAGTACGCAGGTCTGCGAATGCTTTTGCCCTCGGAGCAAAGAAGCTGTTTCCGAAAAAAGTTCTTTCAAGCTCCTCCATTTCTTTGAACGGGTCGAAGACCGTGAGCTGGTTTGTTTTTCTTTCAAATGGTTTTAATTCGAACATCTCTAATACCTCCGATAATTTTGATCTTTTTATATCTCTGTTCCCTTTGAACAACTAAAGAATAATGCTGTTATATGTTGATTTTGTTATGGAAATGTGACGAAAACGTGAATTTTAGCACTCATTAAATAAGAGTGCTAACAAATTTTCCTTCCGCTTTGTTTTGTGGTATAATTTTTTATAATAGTCGAGCCTGCGGAAAAGCCGCGGGAAGACTGTAAGCATATAACAGCAGGAGGTCCGAAAATGACTTATACAAACGGTTTTACCATCAATGCGCTTGGAAATGAGTGTTTCATTACTTTTCTTCAGAATAAGCCCGATAAGGACAAGAGGGTAAGCAGCGAGCTTGAAACGATAGTGATGAACGAGCAGTGCGCCCGCCAGCTTATAGCGGCTCTGGCGCAGGTTTATGCCAAGGTGGACCGGGACCGTCTGCAGAAAAAAGAACAGGTCGACGTATCCGAAACGCACCAGCTCAGCTAAAAAAATGACAGTAAGAACAGAAAGAGATTCGATAGGGACAAGAGAGCTTCCGGTCGAGGCATATTACGGAATAAATGCTCTCAGATCCAAAGAAAATTTTGATATTTCGGGGCAGAGGGTCAGCCCGGAATTGATTCAAAGCGTTGCCCTTATCAAAAAGGCTGCGGCTTTGGTTAATGCTGCCGGGGGAAAGCTGCCGGAGAAAATAAAGGATGCCGTAGTTTTGGCTTGTGACGAATTGATGGGCCCTGCCTCCGACCCGAGGAGCAAGGCTCTTTCGGATTCAGTGATCGTGGATCCGTTTCAGGGCGGTGCAGGAACCTCCGTCAATATGAACATCAACGAGGTCATTGCAAACAGAGCCATTGAAATTCTCGGCGGAAGAAAGGGCGATTACGGAATCGTTCATCCAAACGACCATGTAAATCTTTCGCAGTCGACCAACGATGTTATTCCGTCCGCAATAAAGCTTGCATCCTACAGGCTTTGCATGGAGCTTGAAGGAGAGCTTAAAAAGCTTTTCATAAGCTTTCTTGATAAGTCAACACAGTTTATGGATATTATTAAGGTCGGAAGAACGCAGATGCAGGATGCGGTCCCCATTTCATTGGGGCAGGAATTCTTTGCTTATGCTGATGCAGCAAGAAGGAATCTTGAGCTTATCAGCGCCGTAAAGGGAAGCCTTGGAGAGCTTAACATGGGCGGCACAGCCATCGGCACCGGTGTGAATGCCGGCGAATATTACATTAAGAATATCGTTCCGAAAATTTCGGAGCTTTCGGGAATAGATTTTGTTCAATCTGAAAATCTTATCGACAGCACCCAGAACGTTGATTGTTATATCACCGTTTCCGGGGCGCTTAAGGCTTGCGGCAGTGCTTTGTCCAAAATCGCCAACGACCTCAGGCTTATGTCATCGGGCCCGCGAAGCGGTTTTGCGGAAATAAATCTTCCGGCGGTTCAAAGCGGCTCCTCTATCATGCCGGGCAAGGTCAATCCCGTTATTCCCGAGATAATAAATCAGATGGCCTTCAGGGTCATCGGAAACGACCAGACTATTACTCTGGCTGCGGAGTCGGGTCAGTTGGAGCTGAATGCCTTTCTTCCTGCAATTTCATGTGCGCTGCTGGATTCCTTAAAGATTATGATAAATTCGGTCAGGACGTTCACGGAGCGCTGCGTAAACGGAATTACGGCAAACGATGAAAACTGTCGGGAAATATTGCTGGAAAGCACTGTCACCGTTACGGCACTCTGTCCGTATATAGGCTACGACAAGGCTGTCCGGGTTGCGAAAGAAGCTGTTGCCCGGGGGCGCACAATAAGAGATGTCGTCCTCTCCGAAGGGCTTTTGGATGAGAAGGAAATTGACGGGATCTTGAATCCCGAAAAGATGATATAAGAGGACAGAGAATGAAACTTCGGCAATGGAATGCAAGGCTTGCGGGACTTGCGGCGCTGGTACTGCTGGTGCATTTTGCTTCAACAACGTATATGTATCTGACATATCAGTATTTTCCGCTTTTTACGGTGGTATGCGCAAAGCTCCTGACAGGGCTTATGCTCCTGCACGTGCTGCTCAGTCTTATAAAGCTTTTAAGGCAGGACAGGGGCGCTGCATTAAAATATCCCAAACTCAATGCAAGAGTAATTATCCAAAGAGCAAGCGCAATACTTACTCTTGTTTTGTTTTTTATCCACGACGGCAATATGCACTTTATGTCTTCGGGTCTGCCGATAAGCATGGAAACCTTCCGGTACAAGCTTTTGACCACCTATGCTTTTTATGCTGCCTTGTTTGCGCATATCGCCGTATCCGTAAGCAGAGCCTGCATTACCTTCGGGGATTTCCGTACAAAGGAAGCGGAAAAGAGGGTCGATTTGATTACTTATGTTTTATGCACCGCATTCTTTGCGCTGGGCTGCTGTGCTGTCACTTACGTGCTTGTCCTTTGGCCGAAGCTGTAGGAGGGTTTTATGAAGAACGTTCTTATAATCGGATCCGGCATAGCCGGGCTCTCCTGCGCAATAGAAGCGGCGGAAAAGGGTATGCATGCAATTCTGGTATCTCCGCGTCCGTCGGAGCAATCACAGTCTGTCATGGCATCGGGCGGCATCAATGCGGCGCTCGGCAGAAGCGATTCCTTTGAAAAGCATTTTGAAGATACGTATAAATCGGGCGGATGTCTGGAAAACAAGGATGATGTTCTTGCCATGTGCAGGGCCGCTCCGAAGATCATCGAATGGCTTTGCCTTATGGGAACGCTTTTTACAAGAAACGAGGACGGTACGCTTTCCCGGAGAGCCTTTGGCGGACAAAGCGAAAACAGGACCTGCTTTTCGGGCGCTTCAACGGGCAAGCATATCATGACTGCTCTTATTCAGAAATGCAGAGAATATGAGATAGCGGGCAAGGTCGAAAGAATAGTCGGTCTTTATTTTACGGAGCTGATCATAAGGAATGGGATCTGCCTCGGGGCGGTTTTTACTGACGAAGCAGACAGGTCCGCAAAGGAAATATATTCCGATTATACCGTTGCCTGTACAGGCGGACTCAACGGACTTTCGGGCAAAACAACGGGAAGCAGATTAAACGATGCCTATGCGGCTGCAAGGATGTTTGTGCAGGGCGCAAGAATGAGAAATCTTGAATTTGTTCAATATCATCCCACCTGCATAGATGCTCAGGGAAAGAAGATAATGATTTCTGAAGCGGCAAGAGGCGAGGGCGGAAGGCTCTATTATCCCGACGGCGAAAAAAGAGTTTACTTTATGGAGGACGCGTTCGGCCCTGAGGGAAATCTTATGCAAAGAGACGTTGTTTGCGAATACATGAGGAAGGCTCCCGCGCAGGTTTATCTTGACATAAGCTTTCTGGACAGAGACGTATTGAATAAAAAGCTTTCCGAGGTCTGTGATATTTGCAGAACCTATCTGAAGCTTGACCCGTCAAAGGAGAGTATTCCCGTAAGCCCTGCGCCGCATTTTTTTATGGGCGGTCTTTATGTTGACGGCAATCACGAGACAAGCATAAGGAATTTATTTGCGGCAGGCGAATGTGCATCAAAATATCACGGCAAAAACAGGCTTGGCGGCAATTCTCTTCTTGCGGGAATATACGGAGGAAGGCTGGCTGCCGACGTGATATCGCAAAGAGAGGAAGCAGGACCGGGGGCGGCAGTCCGAAGCCTTGATTCCGACAGGATATTATCTGCCGCCGATAAGGCAAAGACGCTGGGTATTCTGAAAAAGGCCTGCGAAATGTCTCTGGCTGAAAGAAAGGATCTGAGGCAGGGCGAGTCCTTTGCGGAATACAAGGACGGAAGGATCGCAATTACCTTTTCTTCTCCCGAAGGAGGCATCCGATGCAGGTAAAAATCAAAAGACAAAAGAATAAAGCCTCCGCCCCCTACTGGCAGGAGTTCGAATGTTCCTTAACGGAAAAGCTCAGCGCGGCATCCGTAATAGATTTTATCAACGATAAGCTGCCCGGCGGGGACGAAAAAATTGCATGGGATTGCTCCTGTATGCAAAAGCTCTGCGGCGCATGCGCCATGGTTATCAACGGCGTTCCCGCCCTTGCCTGCGATACGTTTATAGATCCGGAAAAAGAAAGGACTCTTGTAATAGAGCCTTTAAGAAAGTTTCCCGTCATCTGCGATCTGAAGGTGGACAGAAGCAGTATTTACGAGCATCAGAAGACTGCCGGAATATTTTCGGCTGAGGTCTGCGATGCGGATCCCTCGGAATTCGATTACCGGTATCTTGCATCAAAATGCTTAAAGTGCGGACTGTGCCTTGAGGTGTGCCCGAACTACGCAGAAGGCGGAAAAAAACACTTTGGAGCGGTCATGCTGAATGAAGCGTATGTTTTGTCTTCCGTAAGCAAAAATCGCAGAAACGAGCTGAAAAAGGCCTTTGCGGAGCATTTTGCAGCCTGCTGCTCCGGCTGCATGGCGTGCAGAGAGATATGTCCGGCAGGCATTTCATCGCTGGCAAGCTCCTCATATATGCTTAAAAAATAAGGACCTCGGGGCATCCTCCCGAGGTCCTTTTTGTCTGATCGGGGATTTTTTTTTGAAAAAATCCCCGTTTTTATTCAATTTTTCTTGTATTGAATGTAAATATATTATAGAATAATCATAACTATGAGCAGATACAATAGGATGAAAAGGAGACAACTAAATAGTCCGCGGATCACATTTAATCCGAAAAGATCTCTGATAGGAAGTCTTGGCATGTCCATTATTGCCATGGCTATGCTTGTATTTGCAACTTATGCATGGTTTTCGGATGTGGCAGTATCGAAGGGCAGTACCGTAAACACCGGTGTAATGACTATCAATCTTGCCGTAGATCAAAGCTTTGTAGATCGGTATAACAGTATGCCGAGCCATTTAACAAGCAAGATTTCAGTGCCGGGTGCAGAACCTGACGGAGAGGAAGGCGAAGCATACACCACGGTGTTCGACGAGGTTTATGATTACAAAACTCTGACCGACGGCGCAGTTGAGCCTGCAGATGATGCGGATATCGTTCATACGCCTTACTACATTGTCGATGACAAGAACGTTCAGATAATCCACATAGAAAATATGGCGCCCGGTGAGGCGTACGTTGTCACCGGTATGGCCGTGGTAAACCGCGGAGAGTTAGCTGCTGCATATACGGCAGGCTTTGACATAGAGGAGTCCTTAACAGGACTTGAAAATCTCAACAGAAAGGTATCGGACGGCGCATTCGGAAATGAGCCGGGAGTTGAACCTTCCGCAGGAAGCGCAGATACATCTGCAGACCCCGGATATGCAGCATACAAGGTTTTAAAACGCACGCTTGTAAGAAACCAGATAGAAGGCGGCGGTGCACTATATAGAAATCATTCAGATGTTAATTCCGAAGAAGAGGGAAAAGAGTATTATTCCTTAGATGACTATATGGAGCAGTATAAGGACACTGATGACTGGACCGGCAGATATCTTGAAGAGGTTTTAGAGGTTTATGCAATCAGCAGTGGCGCGATAGTAACCGATGAAAACATAAAAGATTTTATAACAGAAGAAAACCTTGTCGGTACTATTGGTGCAATCATGAATGGTCAGGTTAGTATAGCAGAAGATTATTTGTTGCCGGAGTTTGCTGTAAAAACCAGCTCGGGTGGTTTTGAATATATTAATCCGGTAGAGCTTACTGTTTTTGAAAGTAAGCAAGAGACCTCGCCGGAAGGTTCATCAGAAGATCCGGAAGAGCCAGACCCTGGCGTTGTGTATGGAAAAGTATCTAATGTTGGATACCTGCAGTTTATATTATATCTACCAGAAGAAACTGGAAATGAATATGAATATGCCAGATTAGATTTGGCAATTGGCGCATCAGCTGTTCAATGTGAATACGAACCAAATGCAGATGGTGGATATAAGATTTACAAGCATTAAATAGATATGTAAAATGAAAAAAATAATCTCGGCTGTTTTAGTTTTAATAATGATTTTTTCTTTTTCCGCCTGCGGAAAGAAGAAAGAAGTTCTTAAAATCGCATGCTCTTCTACCTTCATGCCGTATGGGTATTACGAAAATAACGAGCTGTGCGGTATTGATGTTGATCTCGGAAAAGCTCTGGCAAAAAGCCTCGATATGGAATATACGATAAGCGCCGTCCCGTACGATTTGGTTCTCAGCGGCGTGGAATCAGGTGAATATGATATAGCTATCGCCGCTTTGGTGTCTTCGGACAGCTTGTCTCAAAAGGTGAATTTTACAGACATCTATATCAGTAACGTCCAAAGCATTATCACTAAAAGCGAAAGCAGAATTCAATCGATTAGCAGTCTGTTTACGGCAAACGACGTGGCAGTCGGAACGGTATCGGGGTCCTCCGGCAATATTTATGCAATATGGGGTATAGAGGATGCGGGCTTTGGCACAGTCAGGGCTTATGAAACCGCAGATGAGCTGATAGAAGCGGTAGAAAGCGAAGAATGTGATTGTGGGATTCTTGATGAATTTCTTGCAGACAGATATGCATCGGAGCATGAGGATTTAAAAGTCCTTGAGCAGAATTACAGCAGAGAAGATTATGCCATAGCCATTCGGAAAAACGATCAGGAGTTTTATAACAAAATCAATACAGCTCTTGCTTCATTAAATGCCGATGGCGCCATTAATAATATTATCGGAGAGTATGTACAAAAAATATATAAAGTTGATTTTTAACTTACTCCAATCTCTGCCTTGAGTACAAGTTGTAAGCAAGGGCTTGGAATGTAAAAGATAATAATATATAAACTGGTCGGCGCCCGAAGCGGGCGCTTTTTGTTTTACTACAGCCTGCTAATAAATATATATATTGTAGTAGAAAATTTTATCCGTCAAAGATTGACAATATATGTGTTGCAGATGTAAAATAATATCAGCAAAATATGCCCAAGCCCTATTTCTATTCTTGCATAGATTCTTTTTTCGTATGCAAAAAGAAGGATAGGGTTTTGGTGTCTGTTTTGTTAAGTAGCTATTTAACAAAAGCAAAAAAAGTTAATGCGAAAGGAGAAAAAGAATGAATAGCATGACTAAAAACAAAAAAGGCTTAATCAGTCTGTTCGCTCTTCTGATTACCATTGCGATGCTCGTAACAGGTACATACGCATGGTTTACGGATACGGCAACAGTAAAAGGAAACAAGGTTTATGCAGGTATGCTCACTGTTGACGTAGTAGCAACAGTTGAAGAAATCCTCAATGCATTCGCACAGGACTATTACGGTGAAAATTTTAATTTTAACGGTTCCACCTCACAGGCTGCCCTTGCCTTCAATAACTTGGGCCTTAAGGTTGCAAGTACTGAAACTTCTCCAGCTGCTGTAGGCCTAAGTATTAGGGTTTCGGATGGAGCAGTTTCTGCGTTTGCTGATATTGTTGCCGAAAGTTCTGTGTTTAATGACGTAAAAGATTTTTACTGCAAGGTAACAGACAAGGAAGTTCCGGTTATGAACGTTTCAAATGTTGAACCTGGTGCTACTTATCCTGTAAAGATGCACGTAATGAACAGCGGCGAGCTTGCTATTGCCTATGCAGCAGGCTTCTCAATTGATCCGGGAAATTCAAAAACAGGTCTTGAGGCATTAGATGCTAAATATTCTTCTAATGAGTCCAAAGCGACTGAAGAATATAAGTACCTTAACAAAAAGCTCACTGAAAAGCAGCTTGCAAAGAATCCTGACGGAACAGACAGGGTATATTCCACAACAATGGCAGGAGTTGAAGGTGTTGACCTCGGCGGTCACCTTGAAGATGTTCTCGAGGTATATTCAATGACAGAAGTACAGTACACAAGTGCAGCAGCTGCTGGCCTTCACGGCGAAGCTATGAAGCTTGAAAAAGATGGCGCAAATGCAAACTACATCGGTACAATATCTCAGATTATCCACTGCAACGATGCAGCATATAAGATGACCTTAGACGAGAAGGTTTCGGACGCTGCAACAAAGGTAAGCGATGCGGCACTCATAATGAATCAAAAGATTGCCGAGTATACACTTGCAGTGTCTAACGGTGCGATAGGAACAACACTTGCTGCAGTTACAGAAGCGCGTGATGCGGCAGTAGCTACACACGCAGCTGTTTTATTGGCATACAACAAGCTTTATGCAGAGCAGCAGGAGCTTCCAAAGGTAGCTGACAGACTTGCAAGCGCTGCTTCCGGATACTGCGTACCCGAAAGTAAGGTAAGTGACGACCCGATCACTGTTTATGAGAGAGATGGAAGCCCAAGAAGGGTTAACAGTGTAATTCAGACAGTTCCGGCTATAAGCATCGGAACAGCTTACTTTGCAATCCATATGCCGGGATCAGTTGACAACTTCTATCAGAACGCGATGCTCACACTCAATGCCGGTATCACTGCAAGCCAGGTTGAGCTTGACGAAGACGGTATCCACGTAATGGTATACGATGACAGGGCGGCAAGACTTAACTAATCAGCCGTCAGTTGATCTATAACGCAAATTTAATAACAACTGACACGGTTTAGTTGAAGCGCCTTATCCATCGTTTTATTAAGCCTTTACGGTGTATAAGGAAGCGAAAACGGCAAAAGGATGCGGGCGGGCGATCCGCCTGCCCGCATCTGAAAAGCTCTTCTCCGGTTAAATAGCAAAACCCTCAAAATGACGTCAAGGATAGCCCGGTGATAAAAATCCCCGGCAGCGCCGAAATATGAAATATACGTTAAATTCAGTATTTTAATGAGGCAATCATGAAGAATATTATTTATATACTGAAACGCATCTTAACGCGCAGCTTTGCCCTGCTGATGTGCCTGATCATGATATTCACATCATCACAGGAGCTGATATATGCGCTGGATGCAATCATCCAGGACCCGTTAGTAGAAATAGAAGAAGTAATCCCGGCTGAAAATCTGGAGGAAGAGATCCCTTCAGAAAATCCGGAAGAGGCTTTGCCTGCAGAAGAGGCAGAAGAGCCACAGGAACAGACAGCTGCGGACAAACCAGAAGACGCAGAGGCTTTGCCTGCGGAGGACGAAAATAATAACGAAACCACGGAAACGCCGCAGGAAGCTCCGGTGGATCCTTTAGATACAGAAGAAACAACAGAGCCGGCAATCACAGAACCAACTGAAACAAGCGAAAGCGCAATCACAGAGCCGGCAATTACAGAACCAACTGAAACAAGCGAAGGCGCAATCACAGAACCGGAAGAAACCACAGAGCCGGCAATCGCAGAACCAACTGAAACAAGCGAAAGCGCAATCACAGAACCAACTGAAACAAGTGAAGGCGCAATCACAGAGCCGGAAGAAACAACCACAGAGCCGGCAATCGCAGAACCAACTGAAACAAGTGAA
>JAZLHU010000016.1:0-10849 GCA_045616985.1 Anaerovoracaceae bacterium | reverse complement strand
CTTCAGGGCAATGGGAAGCAAGCCTGCAGATAAAATTAAACAGCATCCTGCAAGCTGCTACGGCCTGATGCGCTTTGCATAAAAGCAGGGTTGATTGTCATTGCCATGAAGACATTTGGGGAAGCCGGTTCTTGGCGATTGCGGCATAATAAGAAATTGCCGTTTCGACCCGGAGTCAAAACGGCAATTTAAGCAATTCTGTATTATGTTTGATTCAGTTTATGCCTGCCTGTTCAAGAAGTCCCGGGATCTTGGATTCCCAGCCCATTGACATGATGTGCACACCCTGGCAATACGGCTTGCATTCCTTGATGATCCTTGCGGCGATTTCAACGCCTGTGATACCTGCCTTTGCTCTTTCCTTGTCAGCAGCAAGCTCGTCAATCATGGACTGGGGAACGGAGATACCTGCAATGTTGGCATTGAGGAATTTTACCATACCCGCATTCTTCGGAATGATGATACCAAGCTGGATCGGAACACCGAACTTCTTTGCCTTTTCGTAGAATTCGATGTACTTTTCGGAATCGAATACTGCCTGTGTCTGGAAAAACTGAGCGCCTGCCGCAACCTTTCTTTCCATCTTTGCAAGCTGTGCATCAACGGAATCGGAGCAGGGAGAAACTACCGCGCCCTTGCAAAATGAAGGTGCCTCACCAACAAGTTCGTTTCCTGCAAGATCGTGTCCGCCTTCAAGTGTTACCATTGTATGGAGCAGGGATACGGAGTCAAGATCGAATACAGGCTTTGCCTGCGGGTTGTCGCCAAGTGTTGTGTAGTCGCCCGTAAGGCTGAGTACATTATCAATACCGAACATTGCGGCAGAAAGAAGATCCGATTGCAGCGCAATACGGTTTCTGTCGCGGCATGTAAGCTGATAGATAGGATTAAGCCCTGCATCCTTTAACACCTTACATGTTGCAAGTGATCCGAGACGCATTACGGAGGACTGACAATCTGTAATATTTACTGCCGTAAGTCCGCTGAGATATTTCTTTGCTTCTTCAACTGTTTCTTCAAGATGAATGCCCTTCGGTGGACCTACTTCTGCGGTAACAACAAATTTACCGTTTTTAAATTCTTCGGAAATTTTCATTATATTTTCACCTCTAAAAAAGACTACGATTCTTTACATTCTTTTGTTTCCAAAAACGTTGAGTAATTGCGAAGGTTGGTTTTTCCGCGAAGGTTATCCAGCTTGTTAAGCTTTGTGAGACGCTGCTGGATTCTTTCCCAACCGCATTCCATATCAGGGCAAACCTCGCACCTGCCGTTCTTTGCGCCGCCGCACTGACCGTTTAAAAGACCCTTAGAGCAAGCAGCTACAGGGCAAATGCCGCCCGTCATATTAAGATAACATTCTCCGCAATGTCCGCATTCCATTTCCAAAGGTGTAACACCCTGGGAGCCGGGCAGATGCAGAGTATCGCACGCTGCGTATACTCTCTTGTTTCCGAGATATTCGGCAACTGTCTGAACTCCTACGCCGCAGGAGAATACAAGCACCATATCGGCAGCCTCTATTTCGGCCTTATGACCTTCCAGACGAAGAGCAAGCTCTTCGGGATTGCAGATATAATCTGTTGTGATGCTTCCTGTTACCTTACCTTCGGAAATGAGCCCGCTTTGAAATTCCTTTGCGGCATCTTCGGGGAAGTATACTTCCTTGCATCCGTGGCAGTTAATAATAAATATTTTGCCGTTTAAAAGAGATGCAAGAGATTCTTCAGCTTTTAATTGTGTAATTAACATATCACTTCATCTCCATTACTATTTTCTTTCCTGCCTTGATCTTGCTGACAAGAGGAATCTTTGAGGAACAAATATACTGGCAGCAGCCGCATTCCATACAATCCCTGATGTGTTCATCAAGAAGTGCCCTGCCGTTTCCTGCATCGGAGTACTTTGCAAAGTACAGCGGCTTAAGCTCCATCGGACATACGTCAACACATCTTCCGCACTTGATGCACTCAAGCTCCTTGCTTACATCTGTATCGATCGCAATGATTCCGTTGGTGCCCTTTATTACAGGTACGTTGGTGTCAGTAAGGACCGCACCCATCATAACGCCGCCCATCTTAACTGTTGCGTTATCACCCTTGATACCGCCGCAGTATTTAATGACGTCTGCTATGCTTGTACCGATTCTGACCATGAAGTTTGCCGGCTTTGCCATTCTTTCGCCTGAAACGGTAACTGCCCTTTGAATAAGAGGCATCCCTTTTTGGATGGCATCCGAAACAGCCTTTGCCGAGCTTACGTTGCTGACAACAGCACCGACATCAGCAGGAAGTCCGCCGCTTGGAACCATCTTTCCGAGAGCACGCTTGATAAGCATCTTTTCAGCGCCCTGAGGATACTTTGTCTTTGCAGTAAGAACCTCAATGTTATCAACGCCCTCAAGCTTCTTTGAAAGAAGCTCAATGGCATCAGCCTTGTTATCCTCAATAACGATGATACCCTTTGGAGCGTCAACAGCCTTCATGATAGCCTTAAGACCGAAGATAACGTCGTCGGCATATTCAAGAAGCATTCTGTGATCTGCCGTAATCAGCGGCTCGCACTCACTGCCGTTGATCAAAACA
Organism: Anaerovoracaceae bacterium; assembly: GCA_045616985.1. Lineage (GTDB taxonomy): Bacteria > Bacillota > Clostridia > Peptostreptococcales > Anaerovoracaceae > RUG13409. Next base: position 8,264 of record JAZLHU010000016.1, on the reverse strand, counting down.
GCATCGATTTTCTTGCCGGGTTTAAGCTTTACATACGTCGGGAAGGCTGCACCGCCCATTCCGGCAATACCCTTTTCCCTGACGATCTCAACGATTTCGTCCGGCGTAAGCTCTTCAAGACTCTTGGCAGGTCTCACTGATTCATCAAGAGTAAACTTTCCGTCAGACTTGATAACGATGGACATAACTCCCGGTCCCTTGCTTGGATGGAGACGCGGCTCAACAGCAACAACAGTTCCGCTTACGCTGGAGTGAACATTGCAGCTTATGAAGGCGGAGGCTTCGGCAATCTTCTGTCCTACCTTAACGCTGTCGCCGGGCTTAACGATCGGATCAGCCGGTGCGCCTGCGTGCATGGAGGTCGGAATAACTACTTCTTCCGGCTCCGGGAAGTTTACCAAAGCAAGCTTTTCTGTAAATTCCTTGCGTTCTGCCGGATGAATTCCGCCGTAGTAGCCTGCAAAGCGGTTCTCGCGAACACTCTTTACATACTCGTTGACCTTTTTAAAGTTTACCCCGGAATAGTCTCTTAACTGGATCGGCTGATTTAAGAACTCTTCAAGTCTGCCCTGCTCTTTGAGTTTTGTATTGATCTTTTCCCAGGCGCAGTCCTTTTTCGGATCGATTTCGCATTTGCCGTTCTTTGCGCCGCCGCACTGTCCGTTAATAAGGCTCTTTGTGCAGTCAACTATCGGGCAGATGCCTCCTGTAATGTTAAGAAAGCACTGATTACATGCATCGCATGTTTTGTTAGTAAGGGCCATTCCGTGATAGCCGATGTAATTTAAGGAATCGGCTGCGGCAACAACCGGAAGGCTTTCCACGTCTGCTGCAGTCTGAATACCAAGTCCGCATGCAAGAACAACAACATTCTCTGTTCCTTCGGGAATAATGTCTGCAAGCTTCTTTTCTGTCTGAACCCGGTTGCAAAGAAAATCAACAGCCTTTGTGCCTGTTATGGTCTTTCCCTGCTCTTTTGCAAAAGCTTCAAACTGCCCGAGTTCAGGTTCTTCGATAGTATCAAATTCCTTAAAGCACTTGTTACAGGATACGACAAACAGCTTGTCCTTATCGGCAAGAAGGGATGCAAGCTCGTCGTTATCCTTCAACACATACTTAATGTAGTTCACTATACGTCTCCTTTCTGATATTTTTTTCTGACTTCTATTATATATCAACAAAGCCCCGGCAGCATTGGAAATAATCACAATAGAAGTGTTATTTTTTCTACAAAAAAAGCCGAGACCTTAAAAGCCTCGGCAAAACTATTTAATGATATTTTTTTGTCATTATTGACGGCCTTCCATTTTTGCAAGCTTCTTCAACTGTTTTTTCACAGGACTGCATTGCGGAAATCGTTTTTTCAAGAAGGGTATCAAGCTCCCAACCGAGCCTTGCAGCACCATCTGCAATCACATCTCTGCTGCAGCCTGCCGCAAACTTTTTATCCTTGAATTTTTTCTTAAGACTCTTAAGCTCCATTCCTTCGCAGGACTTTTCAGGACGCATAAGAGCGTACGACCAGATAATCCCCGTAAGCTCGTCTGCCGCAAAGAGAAGCTTTTCCATTTGATGCTGCGGCTCAACATCCGAGCAAAGACCGAACCCGTGTGAGCAAACCGCATGGATCATCTCTTCGCTTGCGCCGCCCTCCCTTAAAAGCTCCGGAGCTTTCCTGCAATGCTCTTCCGGCCAGATTTCAAAATCAATATCATGGAGCAGCCCGACCTGTCCCCAGAATTCTTCTTCGTCTGCATACCCAAGCTCATTTGCATACCATCTCATTACGCCCTCAACGGTAAGTGCGTGTCTGATGTGAAACGGGTCCTTATTGTATTTCTTTAAAAGCTCAAGTGCCCGTTCTCTTGTAAGTGATGATGCCATATAAACGCCTCCTTTGTATGTATTTCATATATATTACACAGATGCTGTATCGGAACATACATGTATTTTAATCTGATTATCATAGATATCAATTTTCTTTCCGTAAAGATTGATTATATCCATTGATATTTTATCGGAAGGAGCCTTCAAATCAATTTCAAGTTCATTCCACGTTGCTGTAATCACAGTATCCTTAAGCATTGCCGAATATGTCAGATTTAAGTCAACAGCGCTTTTGTCTGCAACAAATTTCGGCATAAGTATGCCGTAAATCAGTTCTTCCGCAATGGCAATATTCTTTTTAGCCTCATCATAAGGGATCTCATTTTTGTATGCAAACTGATCAAGCTGGGTACGAAGTGCCGGAAAATCGTACGCTTTGGAATCAATATGACAATTTATATCCTTAAGCCTTTTTATAAAAACTTTTGTTTTCTCTTTCAGAGGCTTTTTGAAAACCTGTTCCGGAGAACCCTCTTCGTATATTACACCTTCATCCAGATAGAAAACCCGGTTTGCCATTTTCTCGGCGAAGTTCATATCATGGGATACCAGCATCATTGTATATCTCTGATCCTTTAAGCTTTTAATAACAGCCTCAACTTCGCCTACCATAGTTGGATCCAGTGCTGAAGTAGGCTCATCAAACAAAATGATTTCCGGATCCATGGCAAGAGTTCTTGCTATAGCAGCCCTTTGCTTCTGTCCTCCGGAAAGACTGGCCGGGTAGCTGAATGCAAAGCTTTTGAGTCCTACCATATTCAACAGATCCATTCCTTTTTCGTATGCTTCTGAAGGATCAGTCTTTTTGATAAGCATAGGTGCAAAGCAAACATTTTCAATCACCGTCATATGATTAAAAAGGTTAAAGTTTTGAAATACCATACCAACCCTTTGCCTGAGCCTGTCAAGGGGATAACCGGGGCTTGTAATATCTTCTCCGTTAAAAATAATTTGTCCGGATGTGGGCCTCTCCAGCATATTGATCATCCGAAGCAGCGTTGACTTTCCCGTTCCTGAAGGACCGATAACGGAAATTACATCCCCCTTGTTTATTGTTGTGGTGATGTTCTTAATCGGAGTAATGTTTTCGTATTCTTTTTTTAAATTACGTATTTCAATCATCACTTACCAAACTTCTTAAGTATCTTTTCCCTGCTGCGTTTTTCGGGTTCAAAATTAAATTGAATCCGTCTGACTATGGCAGTAAGGATTGCACCGAGAACAAAGTATACCAGGGCAGTTGCAATAAGAGGAAAAAAGGCTTCATAGGTTCTGGCCCTGACAAGGTCGGACATTCTGGTCAAATCCTGAACGGCAATAAATCCGACCACAGCCGTACCGTTTATAAGGCCTATAATATTTCCTTTGTATGACGGCATAAATACCTGCAGCGCCTGCGGAAGAATTATTTTAAAGAAGGTCTGAGCATCGGTTAAACCTATGGCATATGCACCCTCTGTCTGTCCGTAATCAATGGACCTGACAGCAACCTTCAAATCCGAATATACAGCAAGAGCAATACTGATTGAAAAGCCCACAATTGCAATCAGCGTTCCCGATAATTCGCTCGTTCCGAAAATCAGATAATATAAAATCATCAAAACTACAGTCATCGGCAAGCCGACCATCAATCTTGCAAAAGCATCAAATACGGCGCTTAGTATTTTGTTGCCCTTTCTGCACAACAGATAAATAACAAATCCGATTGCCGTTCCGATAAGAGCCGACGCAATGGTTATCTCAAGTGTAGTTAAAATGCCCTGGATAAACAATTTATATCTGTCTTCCTCAATAAATGTTCTGCTGAAGCTGGTCTTAATCTTTTCAGTAAATGATGCAGTATTCCTGCCTTTACTCTGAAGAATGAAGTACAAGGGAACTTCATTGTAGCTATCGCTGAAATCAACAGCATCCTGACGTTCTTCCGTTATGCATACATTCGCAACGGCAAAATCAGTTTTACTTGAAGCAACCGAAGCAATAAGACCGCTGAAATTAGTTGCATAATATTCAGGGCAATAATTATATTTTTCACAGAAGCCTTCAATTATTTCAATTTCCAAACCCACATACTCTCCGTCTCTTACAAAGGTGAACGGTATTTCTGTAGGATTAATTGCAATTTTAATTATCTCGCCTGATAATTCTTTTTTCATGCAAGGCGCATCAACGGGAGAACGCCTCCATTTTGATGACAGCGCAGCTAATTGCCCGTTATTCCTGATTTCATCAAGATATATGTTGAATTGTTTCAGAAGCTTCTGAGATCTTTCATCAGTCTTATTAAATATTGCCCCGATTTGCTGAATAAATGCAGGTTCGTCAATGTATGTCAAGCCTTCGGTTTTCTGCATTGCATCTTCAATTACTTCAATGGATGAAACACCAAAGTCTGCCTTTCCTATGGTTATTGCATAGATTACTTCATTTATTGACTGATAACTTTCCACATTACAATTATCAAACCTGGCATTAATAACATCTTCGTCAATAGTACCTACAATAGAGGCCCCAATTTTTCCTTCCAGTTCGTCTATAGTATATTTAGGCTCGTTTGCAGGATTTGTCTTTACGTATAAAACGAAGTTCCCGTCGAAAGTTGAATCGCACATCAGAAAAGCTTCCTTGTGTATATCGCTGTTCTCTATGCAAGCAGCACCAATATCAGCCTTGCCTGATTGAACATCTCCAAGCATTGCGTCCCATTGAGCAATATTAACAACAAGCCGGTATTGATATGCCTTGCAGAATTCCGACAGCAAAGCGGCTTCATAACCACTTAATTCGTCTTCGTACAAATAATGAAACGGAACCTGAGATGCAGGAGTGGACAAAACTATTTCCCCATTACTTGTATCCCAGGTATTGATTTTTGGAAGAGCCTTTGTCTCACCGGAAAAAACCCATTCATCCTGCAATGAAGCAAGAAGGCCCGATTCTTTTGCAGATGCGAGGAAATCATTCATCTCATTGCAAAGTCTGTGCCCTTTTTCTGTATCGGAAAAAATAAATCCGTATTCAGTCGGATAATCCAAATCCCTTAAACGGGACAGGCCCAGATCTTCTTTGTCGGCAAATTTCTGAAAACTCTCTTCGTAGGCGAATGCATCAATCTTATTTGTTTTCAATGCTTCGCACATCAAGTTGATATCCCCGAAGTAGAAAAACTCAGCCTTAGGGAAGTAATCCTTAATAAAAGTTTCGTATGTAAATCCGAGCCAGATGGAAATTCTTTTATCAGAAAGTTCATCGGCCGATGAATAATAAATATCCTCCTTCTGTCCGCATGCAGTAAACGCACCCAGACAGACAGAGCAAATCAGCAGTAATAACAGAATTATTTTGATTTTTATTTTCATACAACAAATTAATTTCGCCACACAAGGCTTACATGGTAACATTCACATTGTCCTCAGCATATCCGGCAGAGCTTATCCACGGTGTCAATTAAAAGTATCAACCAATTCAGTCGGGCTAATAAGTGATCCGACAGAAGATGGATTTTTGTTTACGGTTATATCAATTCAGAGCTTCTCTTACCCATTTTTAAGCTATTTTCTGCACAAATCTTTGCAGCAATCGGCATACAATGGCATACAGCGAGTCCTAAACCCCTTGTGCCACAAGGCTTTTCTACTCTACGGGCTTCATTGTCGGGAGCTCTGTCCGATTTTCGCACATTTCTTTATTACCCTTCATAAGTCTTTAAATGCAATAGTTTATAAAAACAGTATACTACAAAAGTCTTTATATCTCTACGCAAGTCTTGCTCCAATTGGCATATAAATTGGCATACGTGGCATACAATATCTTATTTCGCTTCCAAAAGCCATTCTGCTATATCTTTTATTATTATTCCTTCAATATCATACTCAGGGTTTCTTGTGCGAGCTAATAAAATTTTTTTATAAGAATCATTAATGCTCGCAAGTGGATCTATTTCTCGCTTCAAAGCATCTCTTTCAGTAATATTGTCTGATACCTGAATATAAATTTTTTCATTATGCCTTATTGCAACAAAATCAATTTCTTTTTTATACAGCGCTCCGGCATAAATATCGTAGCCCCGTCTAAGAAGTTCCAAAGCAACAATATTTTCAAGCACACGCCCGTAATCCATGTTTCTTTTTCCAAGCAAAGCATACCTAAAAGAATGATCGCTTAAGTAATACTTATCATGGGATGATAAATACTTTTTGCCCCTGATGTCATATTTCCTTACTTTATAAAAAGCGTAAGCATTACATAAGTATTTTAAATACGATGTTACCGTAGCATTGGATGCCGGAGTCTCACTTGTTGAAATTGCAGAAGTAATATTTCTTGCAGAAGTTATGTTAGAAATATTATCCATTAAAAAATCGGACACCTTCTCAATTAAAACTGGTTTTCTAATTCTAAACTTTTGCGCGATGTCTCTAAGAATTAATGTATTATATACATCTTTTAAATACTTCTCCTTTTGCGCTTCCTCGCTATATAAATACGATCCGGACATTCCGCCTTCCAGAATATATCTATCTAACGCACTTTGCATTTCTGTATAATCATAATATTTGCAAAATTCAGCAAAAGAAAATGGATATACTTCGATGCTAAACGTTCTCCCTGTAAAAAGAGTTGCCAAATCACTACTTAAAAGAAAAGCGTTTGATCCAGTAATATAAATATCGAACTTTTCTGATGAATGAAATCCAATAATAGCTTTTTCAAAGCCACTACACATTTGTACTTCATCAATTAATAGTATGTTATCTTTTTTTGACACATAGTGTTCATTAACATAATCATATAAAGAATGATATTCCAGCAAATGCTCATTTTCTGGCAAGATAAGATTAAGGTGTATTACGTTCGCATCTTTATGATTATCAAGTATGTATTTATGGAATGCATCCATTAACTTGGATTTCCCGCTTCGCCTAATACCTGTTATGACCTTTATATCAGGCGTGCCATAGACTCCTGCTAAGGTCTTTATATATGATTCTCTTTCAATAAGTTTCATGGTAATTACCTCTATTTGCATTATATTACTGCTATTAAACAAAATCAATATATTTTCATTTTTGTTTAATAGACATTTCAAATTTGAAGTAAGACGCCAAGACGGCAGAGCTTTCAGCCCTGCCGTCCGTAGTTTTCCTGGCGCTCTAAATTTTCGTGTTGGTGTTGGTGAGCTCTAAATAATCGTGTTGGCGATTTTTTGATCATTGCCGTTCTGTGTTGGTAAACTCTAAATTATCGTGTTGGTAAAAAAAATACCCTTCGTATTATGATGATAGTGTCGAAGCTATCACTCATATACGAAGGGAGGATCCTATGAATCCTGATACTAATTTTATCACTTCTTTGTTCAATATTTCACCCGAAAGCATTGACTCTTTCATTACTCACACTTCTACCGAAGATGTCGTTTACGAGATCTCACTTAAACGAACAGCTTTCACTTGTCCTTACTGCAATGGAAGAACAATTGGCTATGGACGCAAAACAAAAATCATCAATCATCCGGTTCTTTCAAATCGGGACTGCTCCATTAAATATCATGCCAACCGCTATCGCTGCACGGCATGCGGCAGAACAATGTTTGAATACAATCCCTTTTCCCTTCCCGGTTTCAATTCTTCAACGCTGCTTTTGCAGCAGGTAATGTCAAAACTGAAAAATCTGAACTTTACCCTGGACATGATTTCTAAGGAGCTTAACGTTTCCAATACTCAGCTGAACAATTATCTTGATTCCTTTATTACCATCCCCAAAAGACCTCTTCCCGAATGTATGGGCATCGATGAGATCCACAGCAGGGCGCTGTCAAAAAAGACATCGCCTTACCTCTGCATTCTTGTAGACAACGAAAAAAGATGCATATACGACATACTTGATTCCCGTGCAAAATACAGCCTTGCGCGTCATTTTTCGAACATTCCCAGAGAAGAACGCCTGAGAGTGAAGTATATTACCATTGATATGTGGGAACCGTATAGAGACCTTGCTGAAGCTTACTTTCCGAACGCGATTGTCGCAGTTGATTCATTTCATGTAATCGAACATCTTGTAAAGGATTTCGAACGTCTGAGAATATCCCTGATGAAACGGTGCGATTACCAGTCGAACGGATATTACCTCCTGAAAAAATGGAGCTGGCTTTTAGAAAAGGACGATATCGATTTGGACAATGCCAGGGTGTTCAATCACAGGTTCGGCACAGAACTTAACCGCAGGGACATGAGAGACATCATCTTCACCACATTTCCAATCCTTCATACAGCCTATGAACTCAAGGAACTGTATCGGAAATTCAACAGACTTACCGATTATGACGAAGCCTGTGCCTTGTTTCCCAAAATGAAGAAGTTCTTCGCCGATTCAGGGAT
>JAZLHU010000015.1:0-7801 GCA_045616985.1 Anaerovoracaceae bacterium | reverse complement strand
GGAATTGATGCTGTAAACAGCCCGCGCACAAAATCCTTTATTATTATCATTACCAAGAATAAGGCACTAGATTACCTACGTTATAGAAAAAGATTTGCTGACGAAAATATCGAAGAAAATTTTTTCTACAACACACAGTTTCCGGGAGACAACCTCCTTGCTGGCGCAATTGCAAAATTACCTGAACGAACTAAGCATATCTTACTTCTTCATTATGATAATGGATTTTCAACGCAAGAAATTGCTCAAATGCTAAATATGAACCGAAACACCGTACAGAAGACAATTTTAAGAGCACGCGAAAAAATCAAACAACTGATTACGGAGGAAAACAAATGAACCCACAATCAAATTATATATATCCAAAATACGATGGGGGGGGTATAGAATTGGATGAACTGGAATTAAAGTCTGCATGTGTTCTAGTCCGCGAAGCCATGTTGGACGAGTACAATCACGAGATCATTCCCCATACCTTTTCAGACCGATTTAACCGAAAGATGGATGTTTTAATTAAATCAATTCACAAAAAAGCATCCATAAAAAAGTTATCACAAGTTGCAGCATCTTTTATATTAATAATTTTGCTGTTTGGCAGTATGGTCTTTTGTGTTAATGCAGAGGCGAGATCAAAGTTTTTAAATTGGATTGTTTCTATTACAAATAGTGTAATTACATTTGATAATTCTGAAATCAATAATACCGAAGAATCCATTAATTCTATTTCTGTTACAATCATGGAAGATGAACTGCTTTTTGATTTACTCGCAGAAACAGAAGATGCAAAAGTATATTCTATAGATTATTCCGGCGAATCAATTCTTCTAATATGCCAATACGGTGGGGATATTATCAATATTTTTACGCCGGACAATCAGCTTATTTCCACAAGTGTTAACGGACAGCCAGCAGATTTTTACAATGTTATTGGTGGAGATGGAACTAACGAATTGATCTGGACTGACGAAGCAAGCGGAGTATTATTAAATCTGTCAGGAAAACTGTCACAAGAGGAAATGACTCAGTTAGCTGAAAAAATTGAAATACAAATAGTATCTTATTAGTCTCCCCTTTATAAGCAAAATTGTAATTGCATTTCTTTCATTAGTCCCTAAGATTAACTATTCGTTTTAAATCAAGCTCTGCAAGCCTTGCCCGTTGAATGGCTCCGTCAACATTACCAACACGGCTGCTGACATGAGCATCAGAGCTTAAAATAAAGCTTACATTAAAACCTTTAACCCTTTTTATTTCATCCGTGGTCAGGTGATCGTGATGATCATTGATTTCCAGAAGAGTTCCGGTTCTTTCGCAGGTCCTTGCAATCGCCTCAATATTTACGGGCATCTTATCGCCCGGATGAGTCAGTATCCTGATATTGTTTTCTTCCAGTGCCGAAATGATGAGCTCGGTATTTTGCGCAATCTGATATTTGTTTTCCTTTAGTATCTTCTTATCATCCAGCCATCCGGATACGCAAAGCCCGAGTCCGTGAAAAAGCTTCTCCCCCAAATATGCGTAATGATAGCCTGCAATAATATAATCGAATAAGGACTGATCTTCCTTGCTTATATCAATACGCCCGGAAAAGTTTGCAATATTAGCCTCGACCCCAAGCAATATTTCAAGCTCCGGGAATTCCTTATGAGCTGCATCAATGTCTCGTCTCATATCACCGATTCTGTTTATATCAAGACCATAGCTCATATGTCCGGGACCATGATCCGTGATCCCCAGAGTTTTAAGCCCTGCCTCATAAGCCACCCTTGCATTATCCATAATGCTTCCTTTGCCGTGAGAATAGGTGGTATGGGTATGAAGGTCATAAGAAATTTTACTCTTCAATAATTCTTACCTCCGGCTGCATATCCACTCCGAATTTATCCTTAACCACACTTTGAACATGATGCATAAGATTAAGCACATCACTGCACGTGGCATTTCCCGTATTGATCACAAAGCCTGCATGAAGCGGGCTGATCTGCGCGCCGCCAACGGAATATCCCTTAAGACCTGCGTCCTGAATCAGTTTACCGGCAAAATAGCCTTCCGGCCTTTTAAAGAAGCTTCCGGCTGAGGGGAAAGATAACGGCTGCTTACTTGTTCTTTGCTTTGTATATTCCCTCATTCTCTCTTTGATCCTTTCAGGATCATCGGGGGATAAAACAAGCCTTGCGCTGCTTACTATCTCCCCACTTGTCATAAACGGGCTCTTTCTGTATCCAAAGCCTTTCTTATCTTCAAGAAGCTCCGAAATACTGTGTTCGTAAGCTCCGGCGTTCATATACATGGCACCGCCGACGCTTGCAGGAATACCGCAGGCAAATTCAAGTCCGGAAAGACCGTTTTCCGCAGCAAATCTTGATACTGCAGGAAGAAGTGCAGCTGCCCCTGCAACAAGAGTATTTCCTTCAAGCTTAATTTCGGAAAAAGCTTCGCCAAGCTTTACAACAGTCCCTCTGTATCCGGCATCGGAAAAGAGCATATTTGAACCGTTACCAATAAGAAGCGGTCTTGGCATAGACATTGCCTCTTTTATTTCATCTTCGCTTTCAGGCACAACAAGTCTGTCGGCAGGCCCGCCTATTTTAAAGCTTGTATAATCCTTCAGTAAAGCATCTTTAATTATTTTCACTCTTTGGCTCCGTAATCCTTTAAGGAATAGTTTATATCAACGTTACCCCTTATACCCAGAACTTCGCCCTTGTCAGTTGCCTGCCAAATGCCGAATTCATATCTGAGGTACGGCTGGTTAAAATACTGTGCAAACCATTTTTCAACCCCTTCAAGTCTTTCAAACTCAAGGTAATTCATAAAGGTTCCAACCCCTCCGTAAATCATCGGAGTATAGCCCGCTTCTTTAATGGTATCGCAAAAAGCAAGTATTATGTCTGTACGCTGCGGGGCAGTAAGCTCATTTGTCCTGTCATTGATGCTTGAAGCCGGTTCTATATCTATAACAACAGGCCAGGTAACATTGTAAGGCTTTATCCTTTCAAGAACATAATTTGCTTCTTCAATTCCCTCATCCACAGTAATGGCCTTTGTTACAAAGTATACACCTGCAGGAATGTCATTGCTTAATGCGCCTGTGATATTTGCTTCAAATTTTTTATCTTCGGAAAAAACCCCCTGTGCATATCCCCTGTATCCCAAACGAATGATCGCATATTCTATTCCGCTTTGTTTAACCTTAGACCAATCAATTGCTCCCTGATAATAAGAAACATCCATTCCTTTTCTTGTGCCTGCAAGGCTCGACCAATCATAAGTATTTAACGCAAGCTCAGCATTTACTCTTTCTGATGTAAATCTTCCTTTGGAATCCTTGAATATTACATGCTCAGGAAGCATTTTGCACAGAAGCTCCCACATGGATGAGGAATTGTTTGCATCATCCTGAATTTCAGAAAGCTTTATAGATATAGATTCCTCTTCATCGCCTGCTTCATTTTTAATGGTTCCGCGCCAGGTAAGCTCCGGATGTGCCGATACATATATCGCAAAAATCGTGACTCCAAGCACAAGCAGTGCCCAAAGCACTAAAAGTACATTTGATTTTTTTGTCCCCGTTTTCATTTTGTTTCTCCCTTTTCCCTACATCTCTTTACCTTGTTCATTTTCCTGTACCTGCTTTGCAAGCATAATAACGGCATCGAGCCTGTTGTAAATACATCTTTGCAGCATCCGGGTAAACGGCAGATAATCTTCGTGATCCATATACAAAGAGAGCATCTTTCCGAACTCTTCCTCCCCTACGGAAAGCTCGGGAAGCGGAATACCCATGCCTTCAATGCAGTACAAGAGCACCGACATCGCCATATCAATTGTATCCTCATCAAACGGATAAACCTTTATCACATCCAAAAACAATATGCAGGCAGATGTAATATCCGGAAGTTTTGACATAGTATATTTTTTAAAGGCGGCATCAAGCTCGCTGTCTATGGAATTAAAATGGCACGGAATAAGACCGTATTCAAAAACTACGGGATTTGTTTGCCTTGGATTTGCATCAGGACAAAGCATTTCTGCCCAGCGCTTAAACTGTCTGGTATTCGGAGAAGTGTTCATGGAAAGGTCTGATTGCATATCCTTGTGCATTTCCTTAAAGCCCTGCACAAAGCCATAGCAGGACAAGGGAACATCCTCTCTGATAGTTCCTGCAAGTAAATCAACAACCGCCGGCTTTGAAACTGCCTGACCCTGAACTTTGAACTGCGAATACAGCCAACCCCACAAATTGCTGTTATTCAGCCATTGCTTAAATTCAACATTCTCAGAATTGATAGCTTTTAATTCATTTAGTTTTTGAAATATTTCCCGTTCCATACACTTTCACACAATATATTATACTATTTCCTCAAATAATATGGAATATCAGATTGTACTTGCTTTTGTCACACATATGTTGTAAACTGATTTGGTCCGAATTAAATACTGTAAGACATAACTAAGCACGCAGGATTGACCGAGTGGCTAAGGAGCTCGCCTGGAAAGCGAGTAGGGCTTAACGGCCTCGTGGGTTCGAGTCCCATGTCCTGCGCCAAATAAGGCAGCAGATTTTGATATAAAGTCTGCTGCCTTTTTCACGAACTGCATTTTCCCTTTATAACCTGCTTTTATGCGGTATAATGGAAAACAGATATAGTTTAAGAGTATGTTGATCTTAAGTATTTGAAGGAATTGAATTATGAAAATCAAAAGAAAACTTGCAGCTTTGATATGCATTGCGCTTGTTTCAGCCTTATTTGGCTGCGGCAGCGGGGAAAGCTTCATAAAAATCAATGAAGTTGAAGAAAACAGCCGTATTTTTGAAGTAAACTACGACCGCGTTGATTACGACTATGGCGACAAATTCTGGGCGGAAAACAACGATAACTGGGGCGGCGGATGTACTGCGGTCAGCAAGGAGCTTTCCGATGGGCACAGAATCGTTGGACGAAACATGGATCTGAATATAGCTGATAAACCCGCATACATCGTAAGAACGAACGCAAGCGAGGGCCGTTATAAAACCATCGGACTTGCTTATACCTTCCGTGATTACGCTCCGTATTACGATGAAGTCAAAGAAAAAGGTATTACCGCAGAATTCAGAAACATTCTTCCGTTTCTTTGTGATGACGTAATGAACGATCAGGGGCTTCATATTGAAGTAAACATGAGACATGGCGAATGCGATTTCGCCGGAAACGATCAGTTTTCGTTAAAGGGAACAAATCCCGACGGCGAAAGAAGGGTTCATATGTTTGAACTGCCGCGCTACATAGCCGAACACTGCAAAACCGTTGCCGAAGCCAAAGAGTATGTTAAAACTCTGGATATTTACTCAAAAGACGGTTATTGGAATTATTGCTTCATCATTTCAGACAGTACAGACAGCGGCGAAACGCATACCTCCCTGCTTGAATTTTCCGCCATAGGCCTCTTGGGCGAGATTTATAATTCGTACGTATCTGAGGATGAAAAGCTTACGGCAGTCAACTGGATCGACGAAGAGGATGTTCAACAAATCGATTGGATAGGCGTTGGACTGACAAACATGGAAAAGTACTGCAAAGTGAATGCCGTTGCACAGGCAAACTTTTACCTGAACCGGTGGGCATATCAGCGTGAAGATATGAAGTCGGGCGAAGGAAGGTTTATGACCATTCAATCCCTGATAAACGATGTTGACAGCACAAGCCAAATGTACGATTTGATGAGAAGAATTTCCTACTCATGGTTCTACACCGATTACGACAATTGCAAAAAATATCATTTTGATCCGAGAAGTGAAAACCTGGGGGAGTTCCAGGGCGGAACATACGACTTCTTATTCAACGAAGAGTATGAAGACGTTATCAAGGAACTTTTTAATTATTCAAATGCCGAAGTCAGAGCCATGACCAGAGAGCAAAAGGAACAAAAAGGCGATATTTGGGAGTCAACCTTTACCGAAGTTGTTGATGTTACCGAACAAACGATTGAGGTAAGATTCTTTGAAAACGAAGCTTTAAGATTCAAAATAACCATGGATGGAATTGAACACCTTGCCGAGCTTGAAGCCCCTGTTTTCAGTGAACTTCCTCCGTATGAATTTTTATGATGCTGACAATAATTCCGCAAGCCTGAGCTGCTGACACTCAGGCTTATTTAAATTCGAAAAATTTCGCCGACATACATATGTTAATATTCTTTAACTTCTAACACCCGAGAAACGGGGTTTCTATTATTCTTTTTTCCTACAGTAGGTTTACGCGATTCCAATAAAGTAAATTTATTAAAAGTTGCCATCTTTCGCAGTAAAATGAATTGTAATTTATACCTTTTTGTAAAACAAAGAAAGGAGTTCTTTTATGTCATATTGCCCCAATTGTGGTGCTGAGCTTCCAGAAGGTGCAAAATTCTGTTCTGGCTGTGGGGTTCCAGTGCAAAACACGCAGGAAAGTGCGACCATTCAGGCTGAATCAAAAGCGGATCAAGAGATAGTAATTAAAGAGGGACTGTGCAATCGTGTCAAGAGTAAGCTGTTTGTTGAAAATGGGTATGGTTTGATTACAAACAAAAGATTTATCTATAACAAACACAGTTTTGGTAAAATTCTTGTTATGGGTGTGTTTGTAAATGCCACAAAGGGTTCTTTTGATTTTGAAATTAAATTGAATGATATTTCAAATTTGAAGGACGGAAAACAAGGTGTCAGTAAAACTATAATAATTTGTACTTCCGCAGGAGAAGAGTATAATTTTTATTTCACCGATCGTCAAAAGTGGATAATAGAATTTACAAATCTTCTTGGTGCAGATAAGGTTCATTGTTCTATGTAATAACCGCACGCTGCACCCCATAGCCTATTTTCTATCACAATATGATTTCTAATCGAGTAGGGGCTAATTTCTAGCCCCTCTCACACCACCGTACGTGCCGTTCGGCATACGGCGGTTCAATTCAAATAGTAATCCAAACAACTGAGAAGTCCTCGCTTTGCGAGGATTTCTTTTGATATTAGGTGTAGTCCTGTAGTCTTGGCTACCGCCTGATAGTGGTCGTCAAATGCCACGGACTGCTTAGCCATCCATTCAGGCGCACCTAATTTCCGAAGTCCCCAATATCTTTTTGATGGTTTCTTCCATTGTTTCCATATCACAATTCTCGTTCTCGTCCTAAGATGTTCGTCAATTCTTGTAAGGTTTTGTTTCATACTACCAATGCGGTAGTAGTTACTCCAGCCTCTAATTACCTGATTAAGTTTCTCAATTCGGTAATCCATTGAAACTGACCAACTTCTTTGTGTCAGCTCTTTGAGTTTTCGTACGAATCTTTGTACTGATTCCTGATGAGGTCTTGATTTCCACCCGTTCTTGTCTTTCCAGAATCCGAAGCCGAGATATTTTAGATTTGAAGGTCTTGTCACTTTGGTTTTAGTCATATTGACCTTTAAGCCAAGTTTCCTTTCAATCCATGATGTGATAGTGTGCATAACTCTGTTAGCTGCTGCACTGCTTCCTACTGCGATTACGCAGTCGTACGCATATCTCACAAAGTGCAATCCTCTTGCTTCGAGTTCCTTGTCAAGTTCATTCAGCATAATGTTGCTAAGAAGTGGCGACAAGTTTACTCCTTGTGGTGTACCAAGATTTGTTTCTTCAAATTTTCCTTTGACCATTACTCCAGCTTTTAGGTATTTGCTGATAAGTGATTCAGTATCAGGGTCTTTGATAATCTTGCCCACAAGCGTCATCAGTTTGTCTTGGTTTACATTGTCAAAGAATTTCTCAAGGTCGATATCTACAATGTATTCATATCCGTCATTGAG
>JAZLHU010000014.1:0-35366 GCA_045616985.1 Anaerovoracaceae bacterium | reverse complement strand
CAAAATATCTTCTTTAAAAATGTGGTGGCAATATCGCTAAGGCTACACCTGATCCCATCTCGAACTCAGTAGTTAAGCTTAGCAGAGCTGATGATACTTGGCTGGAAGCGGCCTGGGAAAGTAGGACGTCGCCACTTTTTTATTGTCTGAAATTTTGTTATAATATAGATGTGCTTTACGATACTTTAAAAACCGTATTTTTTGTTTTACTTTGTCTTCCTGTATTTATCGCAGGATTGGTGTTTTTGCTGCGTTTGATCAGAGCAAAAAATTCAATCGTAAGGAATGATAAGGTAAGGAAGATTAATTCAAATAACAAGCATGAATAAAGGATTGTTTATAACATTTGAGGGAACTGACGGCTGCGGTAAATCAACACAGATCCGGCTTTTTGCGGATTATTTGAAATCTGTGGGAAGAGAGGTTGTGGTTACCAGAGAGCCGGGCGGCACACCCATATCGGAAAGAATAAGAGAAATAATTTTAGATCCCGATGCAAAGGAAGAGGATCCTGTAACGGAAATGTTTCTCTTTGCCGCAGCCAGAGCGCAGCATGTTGCGCAGCTTATTAAGCCTTCTGTTGAAGCCGGAAAGATTGTCCTTTGCGACAGATTTGTTGATTCTTCCATTGCTTATCAGGGTTATGCCAGAGGTCTTGGCGAGCAGGTCAGAATTATTAATGAATACGCTGTTTCGGGCTGCGAGCCTGATATAACATTTTTCTTTGACATTTCCGCAGAGGAGTCAAAAAAGAGAAATTCTTTTACAGATAAAGCCGATCGTATGGAGCGTGAAAAGCTTGATTTCCACCAAAGGGTTTATCGGGGATTCAAAGAATTATCCGAAAGGAATAAGGATCGCTATGCTGTGATAGATGCATCAAAGAGCATAGAAGAAATTCAAAAAAATCTGCAGGATATATTTAATGCAAGAGCTTCTTTCTAACAGGAAAATAGCAGAGCAAATAGAAAGGATGATGCATTCACAAAGAATGGGTCATGCATTTTTATTTGTCGGAGGAAACAGTAAATCAAGAGAGGAGCTTGGGCTTTGGCTTTGCGAAAAGGTCCTTTGCGGGGATGAGCTTTCCGAAAAAAAATTCAGGCACGGAAACCATGAGGATTTCATTCTGCTCGGAAAACCGGATGATAAAGAAACCATACTTGTTTCGCAGATCGGGGAGTTGGTTGATAAACTCCGATTTAAGCCCTTCGGAAGCTGCTATGGAGTATTGATCAGGGATGCTCATTTAATGAACCATGCGGCTCAGAATAAGCTCTTAAAGACACTTGAAGAACCCACCACACAGGCAGTGATAGTTCTTCTGTCGGAAAGACTGGATGCGATATTACCCACCGTTCAAAGCCGCTGTAATACATATATTTTAGAAGACGAAAACAACGATGCAGGCGATGCCGTAAAAGCTGCCGCAGAGGTTTTCATTGCTCAGATAAAAAAGAAAGGCCCTTATTACAGGAAAAAAGCCGTTATATCCGACATACTTGCGGATAAGGATTCTTCCAGACAGAGGGCATTGGAATTTGTTGATATACTTGAAGAGGCGCTGGCCATGGAGCTGCGAAGCGGGGCAAACGATGTTGATTTGCTCGGCAACGCCATAGAACAGGCTGAAGCCGGCAGAAAATACTTAAAACAAGGACACAGCGTTGCATACACATTAAAACAGATGTGTCTTCGCGTGTAGAAAGGAAAGATTATGGTCAAGGTTGCAGGAGTAAAATTCCGCAGCGCGGGAAAAGTGTATTATTTTGATCCGGGCGAGCTGTCTCTTTTTGCGGGTGAAGATGTAATAGTTGAAACCGCAAGGGGAATAGAATTCGGAACGGTAGCCCTGGAGGTATGTCTTGTTGAGGAGTCCTCAGTTGTGCAGCCGTTAAAGCCGATTTTAAGAAAGGCCAATGACGAAGACAGGGTTCATCATGCGGAAAACATGGCAAAAAAAGAAAAAGCGCTTTCTATATGTCAGGGAAAGATCAATAACAGAAAGCTGGAAATGAAGCTTGTTGATGTTGAGTATACATTCGATAACAGCAAAATTATTTTCTATTTTACCGCAGACGGCAGAGTGGATTTCAGAGATCTTGTAAAGGATTTGGCATCGGCATTCAGAATGAGAATCGAACTCCGTCAGATAGGCGTAAGAGATGAAACCAAAATGATCGGCGGGATCGGCTCCTGCGGAAGATCTCTTTGTTGTTCCTCATGGCTTCCTGAGTTTGCTCCGGTTTCAATTAAGATGGCAAAGGTTCAAAACCTCTCTCTGAATCCTACAAAGATTTCCGGGATCTGCGGAAGGCTTATGTGCTGCCTTCAGTACGAAAATGATACCTATATCAATTTAAAGCAGGGTATGCCTGAGGTCGGTGAGCGTGTTTCAACAAGAGACGGAAAGGCCCTTGTGTTTGATGTAAATATTCTTGAAAACAAGATCAAGACAAGACTCGTTCTTGAAGAGGCAGGGGGAGAAAATCCGGAAAAGCTCTCAACGGAGTATTATATTTATACCAAGCAGGAAATAAGGCGCGACCCGAGGAAGAAGGGCGCAAGACAAAACATCAATCAAAACAGAGAGCTTGATGCCAGCGAAGCAGAGCTTAAGGCTCTTGAAGATTAGTATGGAACGCTTAGATGAAATAGGATTCGGCGGATATAAGATAATTCAGGACAGCGACGGCTTCTCATATGGGGTCGACGCTGTTTTATTGTCTGATTTTTGCCGGGCAAAGCATTCGGATACCGTTCTTGATCTTTGCAGCGGTAATGGTATTGTTCCGTTAATAGTAAATGCAAAATACGATCCAAAGAAAATAAAAGGAATAGAAATTCAGCTTGCGCCATATCTTCTTGCTGAAGAGAATGTAAAGAATAACGGGCTTTCGGATAAAATCAGCTTCATTTTCGGAGATGTAAAAAATATAAGAGATTTTTTTGAAGCCGGGAGCTTTGATCTTGTTACCTGTAATCCTCCTTATTTTGAGGGCGGACGGGGCGATGAGTGCAGTGCTGATGCAAAGCATATTGCAAGACACGAAACCACTGCAGGGCTGGACGATTTTTTTAAGGCAGCCGCTTATGTTCTTAAAAGGGGCGGAAGGCTTTGTATGGTTCACAGACCTTCCAGGCTGGCTGATCTTATGGATTATTCAAGAAGTAACGGCCTTGAGCCGAAGACCCTCCAAATGGTGGTTCCGTCTGAAGGCGAAAGACCGAATATTGTTTTGATAGAATTTGTTAAGGACGGAGGAAAGGAATTAAAAATGCTTCCGCAGCTTGCAGTTCACAAAAAGGATGGGACTTATACCGAAGAACTGAAAAAAATATACGAATAAGAACGTCCGCATACGGCTTATCGGCTTGCTTGAAATCAGTCGCCTCAGACCAGATTCAAGCGAACTTGATTTGATTCCCCGGCTTCGCTTATAATATCAAATTTTCCGCCAAGCCTCTTAAAGTCATCAAGAAAACTGCGATATATTTTGTCTGCACAGTGTTCATCGCTCAGGATGATGGGTTTTTTCAGCGTTGACGATGCTAAAACCATTGCCATAAATATCCATGGATCACCCTGGCAATCAACCTTAAGATCTTCAGGATAATCTGTCTTGCCGTTTCCTATTATGCTGATGCCGTCATCGTTAATCTGCGCATCCTGACCAAACGACCTTGCTATTTCAGCCAAGGTTTTAAACTGATTGGTTTCTTTATATTTGAGCTGCGGCACATTGCTTATCCTGATCGTTGCACCTTTAACTATGGCAAGCGCACAAAGCAGCGGGGTTAAATTCGGGATATTTGATGCATCGATGTTTATGTCTGAAAAATCCTGGGAGATTAAAGAGAGCATGGGGGAGATGTCTCTGTAAAGCTGCGGTGATTTTTGAGGTAAACCTTCAAGTATAAGGTTGTTCTCAGGGCCGCATGCGGCGGCAGCCGTAATCCACATGCTTGCAAGTCCCCAGTCGTTTTCGGCGGTAATACTTTTAGGTGACTGATAGAACTGCTTTCCCGGAATAAAAAAGCCTGTTTCTGTTTCCTGCACATGAATTTTGAATTTTTCAAGAGAATTCATTGTGATATCAATAAAGCTCCTGTCCATAAGCGGTGATTCAAGCGTTATTGTTGAATCTCCGATAAGACAAGGAAGAAACATTAAAAGCGCCGAGATGGATTGAGAACCCTCGTCGCCGGGCATGGAGTAATCTCCGGCAGCCAGTCGTCCGCTTTGAGAAAACGGAAGAGAAAAGCTTGAGAAGTTTATTCCTCTCAGGGCAAGTCTTCCCGTAAGCTGAACAAGCTTGCGTTTGGGAAGGGTCCCGCGAGCCCTGCAATAGGCTTTTATAGCCAGGACAGCGCATAAAACGACAGACAGTCTGGCTGTTGTTGCGCTTTCCATAAAATCAAAGTCGATCTCAGGAAGAGGGGTCGTCTTCGGAAATGGCTTAATGACATAATCTCCGGCATTTCTTCCCGGAGTTATTTCACAGCCAAAGCTTTTTAGGCATTCCAAAGCCGTGTTCACATCCTCGCAGTCCGGTACGTTTTTTATCGTTGTGGGAAAAGCCGGCATGGATGCCATGTAAAGCAGCCTCAGGGCGTGAGCCTTTGAGGCCGGAGCTTTCAACCTTCCGCTTATTTTAGATGGATAAATTCTGATCATAACAAAAGTATTATATCATGATATAATAAATAAGTTAAGGAGTGTGTGCTATGAAAATGAATTCCGCTGATAAAAAGTATTTGAATTTACTTTCAGAGGTTTATTCGAATGAAAGCGAGGTTGCCGCTGAAATAGTAAATCTTACGGCAATTCAGAATCTGCCGAAGGGGACCGAACATTTTCTTTCTGACATTCACGGAGAAAGTGAGGCGTTCGAGCACATTTTAAGGAATGCTTCCGGAACCATCAGGATTAAGATAGATGAAAGCTTTCCGGAGCTTTCGGAAAAAAAGCGCAGCAGGCTTGCCAGCATTATTTATTATCCGAAAGAAAAGCTGGAAAGCATCAAGCAAAAAAGCGGAGAAAAATCCTTGGATACCTTCTATGCAGAAACTCTTGACTATTTGATCAGGCTGCTGAAAATAATCACCTTCAAGTACACCAGATCGTATGTCAGAAAGCTTGTTCCCGAAAATTATGTATACATAGTTGAGGAATTGTTATATTCAGAAGACGGACAGGATTACAGAACGTCTGATCACAGAAAAAGCGTTATAGCCTCCGTAATTGAGATCAATGCTGCGGATGAGCTTATCACAGTTCTTGCGGATACTATTTCTGCCGCATCCGTGTTCAGGCTTCATATTCTCGGAGACCTTTATGACAGAGGACCGGGCGGAGATATTGTTGTTGATATGCTTTCCAAGTACCACAGCGTTGATATTACCTGGGGTAACCATGATATTTTATGGATGGGGGCCGCTGCCGGAAATAAGGCATGTATTGCGAATCTAATTCGTATTTGTACAAGGTATGATAATCTGCATACCTTAGAGGTGGGATACGGGATTTCGCTTCGTCCGCTTATTACTTTTGCTCTTAAAACCTATGCAACAGATACCTGTCCGAACTTCAAGGCTGCCACATCTGATGATGATGCCATGAAGGATACTGATCTTGCATCCCTTGCAAAAATATCAAAAGCAATTGCGGTAATGCAGTTTAAGCTGGAAGGTCAGCTTATCGATAAACATCCGTATTATGAGATGGAAGACCTTAAGCTTTTGGATAAGATTGATTATAACGACTTTACTGTGGAAATCGGCGGAAAGAAGTTCCGGATGAACAACAGCTTTTTCCCCACAATTGATCCAAATAATCCGTATAAGCTTTCTGCAGAGGAGGATGCGGTAATGAACAGGCTTCAGAAGGCCTTTACGGAGAGTGCTCCTCTCCAGAGGCATATTTCGTATTTATATGCCAACGGATCATTGTATAAAACCCTGAACGGGAATCTCCTGTTTCATGGATGTATACCGCTTACGGCGGATGGTGAATTTGATCATATCAACACCTCGGATGGCCCTATGTGCGGAAAAGAGTGGTTTGAGTATGCCGAGCATTTGGTAAGAACCGGTTATTTTGCAAAGGGCGGAAGAGACAAACAAAGAGGGATTGACCTTTGCTGGTATTTATGGTGCGGATTTAAGAGTCCGCTTTTCGGCAAAAAAAGAATAACCACGTTTGAAAGATTGTTTATTGAGGATGAATCTACGTGGAAGGAACCGAAAAATCCGTATTACGAGCTTTTGGACCGCGTGGATATTGTTGAAAAAATATTGAAGGAATTCGGCTGCAATGTAAAAGGCGGTACTATTATCAACGGACATATGCCTGTTAAGAAGGGCACAAATCCGATAAAGGCCAAAGGACGTGCAATCGTCATTGACGGAGGCTTTGCAAAGGCATATCAAAAGACTACGGGAATTGCGGGATATTCACTTATTCAAAACTCTTACGGTTTTATTCTTACGGCAAATCAGCCTTTTGAATCAAAGCAAAAAGCAGTTGAAGACGAGGTTGACATAGTTTCCAGTCAGGTTGCTAAAAAAAATATAAAGAAGCGCATCTTAAATAAAGATACGGACGAAGGAAAAGAAAGAGAAATAAAGATCGAACTCTTAAAGAAATTGCTTACGGCATACAAAGAAGGTTACATTCGTGGAAGAAAATAAAGTTCAAAAGAAAACGTTTGTTCTCGGGGCCGCAATACTCGGAGCTGCCGGGCTGATTACGAAGCTCCTGGGTGCTGTATTTCGTATTCCGCTCACCAACATCATAGGGGCGGATGGAATGGGTTATTATCAGATAGCATATCCTGTATATGTTATGCTTCTGACCATTTCAACCTCGGGGCTTCCGACTGCAATTTCCAGAATGGTTGCGGAAAGAAGAGCTGCAGAGGAATACTATGAGGCGCACAGGGTATTTTCCCTGGCATTTAAACTGATGTTCGGGATAGGTGCAGTTACGGGAATCGGTCTGTTTGTTTTTGCCCCTCAAATCTGTAATTTTGAGATGGAACCCGATGCGGTATTTGCAA
This sequence comes from Anaerovoracaceae bacterium, assembly GCA_045616985.1. Taxonomy (GTDB): domain Bacteria; phylum Bacillota; class Clostridia; order Peptostreptococcales; family Anaerovoracaceae; genus RUG13409. Next base: position 28,305 of record JAZLHU010000014.1, on the reverse strand, counting down.
TGAGGGCAACCGCCCCTGCTTTGGTTTTATGTCCTATGATGTCTTGTATGAGAGGCTTCTTTCAGGGACGGAAGACCATGACCCCGACCGCAGTTTCTCAGGTCGTTGAACAGCTTTTCAGAGTGGGGCTCGGACTGTTTTTGGCAAATCTTCTTTTCAGGATAGATGCGCCCCATGCTGCTGCAGGCGCAAGCTTCGGCGCTTCAGCCGGTGCATTGTTCGGATTTGCGGCTATCGGATTTGTTTATTTTAAGCAAAAGCCTTCCATTGAATCGGAGTTTATTGATAAGACCCCGATCAAGAAAAATTCAGAGTTATTTAAGGAAATACTTGTTATTGCCATTCCGATCACCATTGGTGCGGGAATAATGCCTATACTCAACTGGATCGACACTCTGGTTGTAAAGAGAAGACTGCTTGCCATCGGTTTTTCCGGTGAAGCCGCAAGAAGTATGTTTGGTGAGCTTACGGGAATGGCGTCGCCTATAATCAATTTCCCGATCGTATTTTCGCTGGCAGTTTGCATGAGTCTGGTTCCCGTCATTACTGATGCATTTAAAAAAGAGGATATGGATTTTGTAAGAGAAAATGCAGCTCTTTCCATCAGATATGCAGCGCTTATCATCCTGCCTTGTGCCGGCGGTATGATAGCCTTGGCAAAGCCGATCATGACCCTTCTTTACCCGCGTCAGCCGGACAGTGCACTTTCTGCTGCAGGCTGTCTTAAGATTTATGCCGTTGGAATGGTTTTCCTTGCTTTGATACAGGCCATGACAGGTGTTCTTCAGGGAATAGGAAAGCAAAATATACCTGTGAGAAATCTTTGTGCCGGTGCATTGGTAAAGCTTGCCGCAACATACATTCTTACCGGTATTCCTCAGATAAACGTTAAGGGCGCAGCTATGGGTACCGTACTTGCGTACGTTGTTGCAGCACTATTAAATTATTCGGCAGTAAAAAAATACACGGATTTCAAGCTTGATTTTGTCCTCGGTATTGCAAAGCCGTTTGCTTCTGCCGTTATCATGACGGCTTTCGCATATCTTGTATACTGGGCTGCAAGGCATGTTATGGGTAACACCTTAGCCACTCTTGCTGCAATTGCCTGCGGCGTTGTGATTTATGCAGTGCTTATATTGCTGACCGGTGCAATCAGGATTGACGAACTGAAAAAAATGTTAAAAAGAGGGAAGTAAAAAAACTTCTTGACATCAGCGTTTTAGACAGTATAATGGGACAAGTACACAAAAATCACCCCAGGAACATACGGAGGTTAATATGAATAAGACAGAATTGGTTGATGTTGTATCAAAGAAGACAGCTCTTACAAAAAAAGACACGGAAGCTACGATCAATGCAATGATCGATGCCATTCAGGATGAGCTTGCAAAAAAGGACGGAAAGGTTCAGCTTATCGGCTTTGGTACCTTTGAGGTCAGAAATCGTAAGTCCAGAATCGGAAGGAATCCGCAAAAGCCGGAGGAAACCGTTGAGATCCCCTGCAGCAAAGCTCCTGTATTTCATGCAGGCAAGGCTTTTAAGGATTTCGTAAACAAATAGGTGCGCTGTACAGCGGTGTTTTCGCCTGAAAGGGCGGGAATACCGCTTTTTTGTTTACCTGATTTGTTGTATAATAACAGGGTTATGAGAGTTGATAAATATTTGAAAATTTCAAGGCTTATTAAGCGTCGCTCGGTGGCGCATGATGCCTGCGAGGATGCTCGTATTTTCGTAAACGGGAAAGAGGCTAAGCCGGGCAAGGATATTAAAATCGGAGATGAAATTAAAATCGTTTTCGGTCAATCCGAAATGAAGGTAAAGGTTATTTCAACTCCGGAGCATGTCGGAAAAGATGATGCTGCAGGCTTGTACGAGGTTATAAACTAATTCCTATGGAACGGAAATTCAAGCTTCATTCCATGTTCAAACCGACAGGAGATCAGCCCGAGGCTATTAAAACTCTGGCTGAGGGAGTTAAAGCGGGCAAAAAGCATCAGACTCTTTTAGGTGTAACCGGCTCAGGTAAAACCTTTACCATAGCCAATGTCATAGAGCAGGTTCAAAGACCTACATTGGTCATTTCTCACAACAAAACCTTGGCTGCGCAGCTTTGCGGAGAGTTTAAAGAGTTTTTCCCCGAGAATGCAGTTGAATACTTCATTTCTTATTACGACTATTATCAGCCGGAGGCATATGTTCCGTCCACGGATACATACATTGAAAAGGATTCCGATGTAAACGAAGAGATAGACAGATTACGATATTCTGCTACTGCCGCTCTTGCAGAAAGAAGAGATGTAATTATTGTGGCATCGGTATCATGTATATACGGACTTGGTTCTCCTGATGAGTACAGAAATCAGATGATGTCCTTAAGACCCGGTATGGAAAAGTCCAGAACAGACATCTTAAGAGAGCTTACCGATATTCAGTTTACAAGAAATGATACAGGCTTTGAGAGGGGTACCTTCAGGGTAAGAGGGGATATCATAGACATTATTCCCGCAGGATCTGAAAATGCAGTCCGTATTGAGCTTTTCGGAGATGAAATAGATTCAATAAAGGAGCTTAATCCTCTGACGGGTGAGGTCATTGCATCAAGAAACCATGCAGCGATCTTTCCGGCAAGCCATTATGCGACCTCCAGGGAAAATATGCAAAGGGCGCTTATTTCCATCGAGGATGAGCTGAAGGACAGGCTCACATGGCTAACGGACCGGGGGAAGCTTCTTGAAGCCCAAAGACTTGAACAAAGAACAAGATACGACCTTGAGATGATGAGGGAGATCGGCTCATGCAAGGGAATAGAAAACTATTCAAGGCATCTTGCGGGAAATCCACCGGGGGCAACACCTTATACACTTATAGACTATTTCCCAAAGGATTTTCTTATCGTAATAGATGAGTCTCACGCCATGCTGCCGCAGCTAAGAGCCATGGCCAACGGCGACAGAAGCAGGAAAACATCGCTTGTTGATTACGGCTTCAGGCTTCCCTCCGCACTTGATAACAGACCTCTTCGCTTTGATGAATTTGAAGCGAAGGAAAATCAGGTAATATATATTTCCGCAACACCTGCGGAATACGAAAAAGAGGTGAGCGGAGGAATCAGTGCAGAGCAGGTCATCAGACCAACAGGACTTCTTGATCCTCCTATAGAAATAGTACCGACAGAAGGACAGGTGGATCATCTTATCGGTGAAATAAACAAGGAGGTTAAAAAGGGTCACAGAGTATTTGTAACAACTCTTACAAAAAAAATGGCAGAAAGCCTTTCCGAATATCTTAAGCAGGCAGGGATAAAAACACGCTATATGCATTCTGATATAGATACCCTTGAAAGAAATGAAATCTTAAGAGATTTAAGGCTTGGCGAATTTGATGTCCTTGTAGGAATAAATCTTTTAAGAGAAGGTTTGGATCTTCCTGAGGTCGCTTTGGTTGCGATACTGGATGCCGATAAGGAAGGATTTTTAAGAACAGAAACATCTCTTATACAGACAATAGGAAGAGCTTCCAGAAATTCAGAGGGAAGAGTAATAATGTATGCCGACGGTATAAGCAGGGCCATGCGCGCTGCAATAGACGAAACAAACAGAAGAAGGAGCATACAGGAGAAATATAATAAAGAGCACGGCATAACGCCAAAGACCATAGAAAAGGCTGTAAGAGACGTAATTGAAGTTACGACCAGGGTCGAGGCAGATGTTGACAGGCTTGAAGGGAAAAGTCTTCTTGAGCTTACAAAAAAGGAGCTTGGCGATTATGCTGCAAAGCTTGAAAAAGAAATGCGCAGTGCTGCAAAAAATCTTGAGTTTGAACGTGCTGCGGTATTGAGAGACAGACTTCTGGATGTAAGGGCAAGGCTTTAGAAAATGGTTACGATCGGAAATTCATGGGACCAAAAGCTTACAGGTGAATTTAATAAGGAATATTACCTCAAGCTCAGAGAGTTCCTTAAAAATGAATATTCAAGCAGGGTGGTTTATCCTGATATGCACGACATATTCAATTCTCTTAAGGCGGCATCTTACGAGAAGACAAGAGTTGTAATCATCGGACAGGATCCTTATCACGAGCCGGGTCAGGCTCACGGAATGTGTTTTTCCGTTAAGCCCGGTGTGAATATTCCGCCATCACTTGTTAATATCTACAAGGAAATCAAAAGTGAGTATCCACAGTACGAGGTGCCCCAAAGCGGCTGTCTTCAGGGGTGGGCAGAGCAGGGCGTGCTTTTATTAAATGCAGTGCTTACTGTAAGGGCTCATGCCGCAAACAGCCATAAGGGAAAAGGCTGGGAGCAGTTTACGGACAGGGTCATAGAGCTTATGAATGAAAAAGAAACGCCTGTTGTATTTCTTCTTTGGGGAAGAAATGCAAGGGATAAAAAGACACTTGTTACAAACAGCCGTCATTTGGTTTTGGAATCGGCTCATCCGAGTCCGCTGTCTGCATATAACGGTTTTTTCGGAAACGGACATTTTAAGAAGTGCAATGAGTTTTTGATAAAGACAGGACAGGAACCTGTCAAGTGGTAAATAAATGCAAAAGGATCTTATTATCAAGGGTGCAAGAGCCCACAACTTAAAAAATGTAGATGTAACAATTCCAAGGGATAAGATGACCGTAATCACAGGACTTTCGGGAAGCGGTAAATCATCTCTTGCCTTTGATACCATTTACGCAGAAGGTCAAAGACGTTATGTGGAAAGTCTTTCTGCATATGCAAGAATGTTTTTGGGACAGGTGGATAAACCGGATGTTGATTCCATAGACGGTCTTTCTCCTGCTATTTCGATAGACCAAAAAACAACCTCTAAAAATCCAAGATCAACCGTAGGAACGGTAACGGAAATTTATGATTATCTTCGTCTCCTGTACGCAAGAATAGGGATACCTCATTGTCCTGTCTGCGGAAGAGAAATCAGTTCTCAGTCCGTTGACCAGATTGCAGGACAGATTATGGATATGGATGAGGGGACAAGAATTACAATCCTTGCCCCTGTTATCAGAGCTCAAAAGGGGCAGCATGAAAAAGTCCTGGACAGAATTAAAAGAGAAGGCTTTGTAAGAGTTCGTGTTGACGGAGAAATCAAAACCTTAGGCGAAGATGAGATCAAGCTTGCTAAAACATACAAGCACACAATAGAAATCGTTATAGACAGGATAGTTGTAAAGGACGGCATCTTAAGCAGGATCGCAGAAGCGGTCGAGCTTGCTGTTGCACACGGAAACGGTCTTGTTTTGGCGTTGATCCAGAAAGGAGATGAAAGCAGGGAGCTTAGCTTCAGCACAAGCCTTGCCTGTCCGGATCACGGAATAAGCATTACCGACCTTGAGCCCCGAAGCTTTTCATTCAACTCACCGTTTGGTGCCTGTCCGAAATGCACGGGTCTCGGTTTTTTTGAAAGCATAGATGAAAACCTGCTCGTTGAAGACGAAAACCTTTCAATTGAAGATGGCGCCCTTTCAAAGGCATTTGCAAATATGGAGTACTCAGGCTTTTACAGGCAGCTTATTGAAGGTCTTGCAAAAGAACATAAAACCAGCCTTCGTGTTCCGTACAAGAAGCTCCCGGTGCCGTTTAAGCATGAGCTGTTAAACGGCACCGGGGACAGACAGGTTATCTATGACTATGTAAGAAGAGACGGATCTGTCTCTCACAGAAGAGACCGTTTTGAGGGCGTTATTCCGAATCTGATGAGGCGTCATGCGTTTACAAATTCCGAATTGATCAGAGATAAGCTTGATGAGCTTATGATTGTTTCCGATTGCGACGAATGCGGGGGGAAAAGACTTAAGCCTGAAATCCTTGCAGTAAGCGTCGGCGGTAAAAATATCATAGAGTTTACGGAGCTTTCGGTTCTTTCCGCCCTTGAATTTACTCAAAAGCTTGAAAAGACTTTAAGCAAAAAAGAGCTTACAATCGCAAGGCTTATTCTTAAGGAAATAAAAGCAAGACTGTCATTCTTAAAGGATGTCGGTCTCGGCTATTTAACGCTTGCAAGAGCCTCTGCCACACTTTCCGGCGGAGAATCTCAAAGGATCAGACTCGCAACTCAGATAGGTTCTTCTCTGGTTGGCGTTATGTATATTCTGGATGAGCCATCCATCGGCCTTCATCAGAAAGACAATGCCATGCTTTTAAAGACACTGCGCAATTTAACCGACCTTGGAAACACGCTTATTGTTGTTGAACACGATCAGGAAACAATGGAAGCGGCTGATTGTATTGTGGACATCGGTCCCGGTGCCGGAGAGCACGGAGGAAGGCTTGTTGCACAGGGCAGCCTCGAGGATATAAAAAAATGCAGGGAGTCAATCACAGGCCAGTATCTTTCAGGTCTGAAGAAGATAGAAATTCCTCCTATGCGAAGACCGGGAAACGGATATGAGCTTGCCATAAAGGGCGCAGCGGCTCACAACCTTAAGAATATTGATGTAAGCATTCCTCTCGGAAAGTTTACCTGCATTACCGGCGTATCAGGCTCCGGTAAGTCCAGCCTTATAAACGATATACTGTATAAGGCCGTTGCCGCAAGGCTTTACAAAGCAAAGGACAGACCGGGGAAACATAGATCCATGGAAGGACTTGATAACATTGATAAAATTATCGGTATAGATCAGTCTCCCATAGGCAAAACTCCGAGGTCAAATCCGGCAACATATACAGGAGTGTTTACGCATATCAGGGCACTTTTTGCCGAAACTCCCGATGCAAGGATGCGAGGCTTCGACCAGGGAAGATTTTCATTTAATGTTAAAGGCGGCAGATGTGAATCCTGCTCCGGAGATGGTATAATTAAAATCGAAATGAATTTCCTTCCGGACGTTTATGTGCCATGCGAAGTATGCCACGGCAAAAGATACAATCACGAAACTCTTGAGGTAAGATACAAGGGCAAAAATATTTACGAAGTTCTGGAAATGAGTGTTGATGAAGCACTTAAATTCTTCGAGAACATTCCGGGCATCAAAAGATATATGCAAACGCTTCATGATGTCGGTCTCGGATATATAAAGCTCGGACAGCCGTCCACACAGCTTTCCGGCGGCGAAGCGCAAAGAATAAAGCTTGCAACAGAGCTTGCAAAAAGGTCCACGGGGAAAACCCTGTACATTCTTGATGAGCCGACAACAGGTCTTCATTTTGCGGATGTTGATAAGCTTATAGATGTTCTTTCCAGGCTTGTTGATGCCGGAAACAGCGTGGTTGTAATAGAACACAATCTTGATGTGATCAAGACTGCGGACTGGATAATAGATCTGGGTCCGGACGGCGGAGATGCCGGAGGCAGAATAGTTGCCGAAGGGACTCCCGAAGATGTTGCAAAAGTAAGATCATCGTATACAGGTCAATACTTGAAGAAAATCTTAGGTTAGGAGGTGCTCCATGATCCCGTCAGAATTTTTAAGCTCAGATCAGAAATCAACAGTTCACGTTAAAATATGGCCTGTTGAAAATCCGAAGGCCCTGCTTCAGATAACTCACGGAATGAGTGAGTTTATCGAGCGCTATGATGCGTTTGCCGAATACTTAAATCAATACGGCATTTATGTGGTAGGTCACGATCACATCGGGCACGGGCAAAGTGCAGACCCAAAGGATTACGGATATTTCGGTGAAGAGGGCGGATGGCTCTGCTTTGCAGAAGATTTTGAAAAGCTCCGTAAGATTGTCAGAAACGAATTTCCGGATATACCGTATTTTGTAATGGGGCATTCAATGGGATCCTTTGTTGCAAGGACCTGGTTTGCAAAGTACGCAAAGGATGTGGACGGCGTTATCTTCATGGGAACCGCAGGCTCCCATCCGGCTATCAAAATGGGGAAGTCTCTGGTAAAGCTTCTCAAAAAGGTTAAAGGCGGCAGATATGTTTCAAAGCTTGTAACTGCCATGTCCTTTGGCTCGTATAATAAGCACATTCCTGATGCCAAAACATATAACGACTGGCTCACAAGAGATGATGCGGTAGTAAGCGAATATGTAAAGGACCCCCGCTGCGGATTCTCGTTCTCTTTGGCGGGGTACTATGATTTGTTCAGCATGCTGCAGTTTATCAACAGTCCCGGGTGGTATGATGATGTGCCCGGGGATATCCCTGTTTTATTGCTTGCAGGTGGTGATGATCCTGTGGGCGAATACGGAAAAGGTCCTGCGGAGGTTGCGGAAAAGATGCAGGAGGCAGGCTGCGGGGATGTTTCGCTTCTCATTTATGAAGGAATGAGACACGAAGTGTTGAATGAATTCGGAAAAGAAACGGTAATGGATGACATCAGGAAATTCATTCTTGATGAAGAATAAGCAGTATAAAGCAGGAGGTATTGAAATGGCAGCTTTGGTCGATCAATACATGGAAATTATCAAAAAAAGAAATCCCGGTGAACCCGAATTTTATCAGACGGCAGAAGAGGTCCTTACATGTATAGAGCCTGTTCTTAAGAGGCATCCCGAATATGTTAAAAGCGGTTTGATTGAGAGACTCGTTGAGCCTGAAAGAATGATTACCTTCAGAGTTGTCTGGGTCGATGATAAGGGTAAAACCCGGGTAAACCGCGGGTACAGATGTCAGTTTAATTCTGCACTCGGACCATACAAGGGCGGAATAAGATTTGCACCGAATGTATACCCCGGTATCATTCACGGCCTTGCATTTGAACAAATATTTAAAAATGCATTGACAGGTCTTCCTATCGGAGGAGCAAAGGGTGGTTCGGATTTTGATCCGAACGGAAAATCCGATGCTGAAATTATGAGATTCTGTCAGGCGTTTATGACAGAGCTGTACAGACACATCGGTGCTGATATCGATTCTCCTGCGGGAGATCTCGGTGTCGGCGGAAAAGAAATCGGATATATGTACGGTCAGTACAAGCGTCTTACCGGAATTGCAGACGGAAGCGGAGTTACAGGTAAGCCGGTATGTACTCAGGGTCTTGACGGAAGAACCGAGGCAACAGGTCACGGCATAGTATTCTTCCTTAAGAGTATGCTTGCAGCCAACGGAGATTCCATTGAAGGAAAGTCTGTTGTTATTTCCGGCTTCGGCAATGTTGCCTGGGGCGTTGCTCAGCAGCTTGAAACCGAAGGCGCAAGGCTTATTGCATTCTCTGGGCCGGACGGATATATTCTTGATGAAGAGGGGATCACAGGCAAGAAGGTCGAATACTTCCTTAAGCTGAGATCCTCCGGAAAAAATGTTTGCGAGCCTTATGCAAAGAGGTTTAAGAGTGCGAAATTCTTCAAGGGCGAAAAGCCCTGGGGTGTAAAGGCGGACATCTGCATTCCATGTGCAATGCAAAACGACGTTCTTCTTGAATCAGCAAAGAAGATCGTTGCTGATAAATGCAAATATTATGTTGAAGGTGCAAATATGCCGACAAGCAACGAGGCGCTTGCATATCTTCAGTCCGGGGGCGTTATGGTCGGTCCTGCAAAGGCTGCAAATGCCGGCGGAGTATCCTGTTCTGCTATCGAAATGAGCCAGAACGCAAGAAAAATGCCGTACACAAGAGAGGAAGTTGATGCACAGCTTCTTAAGATCATGCAGCATATTCATGATGTTTCCGCTGCTGCAGCAAAGGAATACGGCTATGGATATAACCTTGTTGCAGGGGCCAATATCGCAGGTTTTCTGGAGGTTGCAAGGGCTATGGAAGCTCAGGGTTTGGTATAAAGGAGAAAATAATGAAAAACAGAGATATTTCTTTCGCAATTATAGCTGCGGCCTTTATTATTGTTATCGGAAGTATTGGCGTTTCCTTTGCTGCAGGTACTCTTCCGGGAACGGCAGATGATCCTGTTGTTACCAGGAGCTATGTAGATAAGGCAATTGCTTCCGCAGGCGGAAGCATCGGCATCAGTCCGGGCTGGGAGGTTGTTGAGGTTGCGGCGGGACAAAGCGTAATCGGCGGACAGGGAACCGAAATTATATTAAGATCAGGGAAGGCTGTTGCTGTTGATAATGGCGTTAACGGTATTTCCGATCTTACGAATGCAAAAGACCTGATGGGCGGCACAAGGATCATTGCCAACAGCCTGATTCTTATCCCAAGAGATGACGGCAGAGGGATCAGATGTGAAGAAAACAGCTTTGTAATGGTTCTCGGGAGTTATGAGATTAAATAATGAATGAAAAGATTTCCATACTGGGACTTAAAGTTGATAAAATCACCATGCAGGAGGCTTTGATAAGGTTTGAAGAGATGCTTCAAACAGAAGGTCTTAAGTTTATTGTGACTCCGAATTCGGAAATTCTTGAAGCTGCTACAAAAAATGATGAACTTAAAGAAATCATAAATAAAGCCGATATGGTTATCCCCGACGGAATAGGACTTGTGTATGCATCTAAAATCAAGGGGCAGCCTTTGCAGGAAAGAGTTACCGGCATCGATTTCAGCTTCAATGCGCTGCATACAATAAAAGCTCTCGGCAAAACGGCATATTTTTTAGGAGGTAAGCCCGGTATAGCAGAGGCTGCGGCAGATAATATCCGCAAGCAAATAGAAGGTCTTGATATCTGCGGAACGCACGACGGATATTTTAAGGCTGAGGATGAAGATGCTTTGATTGGGGAAATAAACAGCTTAAATCCGGATTTTCTTCTGGTTGCGCTTGGGGCGCCAAAGCAGGAAAAATTCATTTACAAATATAAAGATAAACTAAACTGCAAGGTTGCCGTTGGCGTAGGCGGAAGCTTCGATGTTTGGTCCGGTGCATCCAAACGAGCTCCGCAGTTCTATCAAAAACACGGACTTGAATGGCTTTACCGTTTAAAAAGTGAGCCTCAAAGAATCGGCAGAATTGCTAAGATCCCTGTTTTTCTGGCGAAAGTACTGTTTGACAAATAATTCCATATAATGTAAAATCCTCCCAATAGTAAGGGAGGTTTTTTATGGAATTATTCAGAAGTCCGATTTCCTTTCGGGAAAATAAGGCGGAAGGAAGCAGAAAGATTGCGGTGGTCCCTGCAGAATACGGAGCAGGAGCTTCTTTTGTTGCGGCACAGACGGCAATGCATCTTGGAGGAAGGGTTACCCTGGCTGAGCTTGGAAATCCCTATTTTTATCTCAGCCTTGATATGGAAAAACAATTTTGCGGCAGACAGTTTTCCTTTTTCGAGGAATGCAGCGATAAAAGCTATTCGGAGATAGAAAATACACTCTTTAATATTAACTGGCTGGTCAGAAGACCGGATGCCGAAGGGGATGTGGAGTACAAACGTCTTTTAAAGCTTCTGAGCTTTCCGCCTGAGGGAAGTCTTATTCTTGATTATTCAAGGGTCTGCGAGGATATGGTAATTGAAAGCCTTTCGGAAATGGATCAGATATACCTGGTTCTGGATCCGCTGCCATCAAGGCTTATAGGATCCTCGACGTTTATCGAAAAAATCAGACTTCTGTTTCCATCGGCCTTGGTTATAGTAAACAAGATGAACAGAGGCGTTCATAAAAATGAGCTGAGGAGGTTTCTCGGGAACTGCGAGATTAAAGAAATTCCCTTTTATCCACCGCAGATCATATACAAGGCTGAATATAACTGCTGCCTGCCGGATTTTTCCTGAGTTTCATATAAAACACACATAAATATAGTGGTAACCCTTTAATTTTTGCATAATATATAGTATAATCTATTGTCTGAAATAAATATAAAAAAGAGGACTTGTTTTGATAGAATTCAGAAATGTAGTAAAGACATACGGCGACAATGTTGCCCTCAACGATGTAAGCCTTCATATCGATGATGGTGATTTTGTATTTGTCGTAGGGGCTTCCGGTTCCGGAAAATCAACTTTTATCAAGCTCATTTCCAAGGAAATTGAACCGGACAGCGGAAGCATTGTTGTTGACGGAAGGGACATTACCTTGCTTTCCAGCAGAGAGGTTCCTGACCACAGAAGGACAATAGGAATGGTTTTTCAGGATTATAAGCTTCTCCCTCACAAAACCGTATATGAAAATATTGCCTTTGCGATGGAGGTTATTCACTGTACGCAAAGAGCCATTAAAAGGCAGGTTCCTCAGATTCTTAAAATAATGGGAATTGAAGATGCGGCCGAAAAATTCCCGGATGAGCTTTCCGGCGGAGAACAGCAGAGAGTAGCTATTGCAAGAGCTATCATCAACAACCCCAGACTTTTGATTGCAGATGAGCCGACAGGTAATCTTGATCCTGATACAGCCTGGGAAATCATGAAATTGATAAATCAGATCAACAGACGCGGAACTACTGTTGTGATGGTGACACATGCAAAGGAAATCGTAGATCGCATGGGTAAAAGAATTATTGCCATAGACAACGGAAAAATCGTAAGAGACAGCCGGGAAGGAGTGTACGGATACGATGATTAAATCACTCAGCTATTCCCTGAAAGAGTCCCTTAAGCAAATCGGAAGAAACCGCGGTATGAGTCTGGCATCTTTATTTTCAATAACGGCCATGCTTCTCATTTTAGGGGTGGTTCTTGCTCTTACGGTAAATATCAATTATCTGACAGAAGAGGTCAAAACACAGTTTGATACTATCGAGGTATTCCTTTTGGATGAAACGACTCAGGATCAGACAAACAAAATCAAAAGAGATCTTGAGGCAAGAGATGAGGTCGCTTCGGTTGAATTTGTCAGCAAAGAGGATGCTATGAAGAGCTTTCAAAACCGTATGGGTGACAGCGCACATCTTCTTGACGGACTTTCAGAAAACCCACTCCCGAATTCTTTAAGGGTCCATCTTTCGCAGCTTCATTACGGAACTGCAATTAAATCGATATGCCAAAGCCAGAAGGGTGTTGAGGACGTCCGATTCTATGCCGACGAGGTAAATAAGGTTATTGCAATTACAAGCATCATTCAAAACGGTGCGCTCATCATCATTGCCTTTCTTGTAATCGTATCCGTCGTTGTGGTAAGCAACACGGTTAAGCTTACTGTTATGGCAAGACAGGAAGAAATAATCATTATGAAGTATGTTGGTGCAACTAACTGGTTTGTAAGAGGACCGCTTCTTGCGGAAGGTATGATAATAGGCTTTATATCAGCGGTTGTATCTCTGGGAATTTCGGCTGTGGTATATATCAACATTTGTAAGTCATTCGGAACGCAGGCTCTGAGCCTTTTTTCATCAGGTCTTGTTGAGCCGATGTTTATGATAGTTAACTTTATTTGGATTTTCATAGCGCTCGGAATCAGTATCGGCGCGTTCGGAAGCATTCTTTCAATGAGGAGATTCCTTCAGGCATAATCGGAAAATGACTAAACAAACACATCAGACAACTAAGGAAAATAAAAAGAAATCGGCAATGCGGGTGATAATATTTGCTATAGTCATTGTTATGGCTTTTGCTGCAATCATCTGGCCGTTTATTATTTATGCCGATGAGGTAACCGACCTTAAAGATGATCTTTCTGATATCAACAACGATATTGCTGCACTTGAGAAGAAGATAAGCCAGGGAAAATCCGAGGCGAATACCTTAAGCAAGGAAATCAAGACTGTTGAAAATAAAGTGTATTCCGTCCAGAAACAGATCAATGTACTTACGGAAAAGGTTAATGACACCAAAGAAAAAATCAGTATCGCTCTTGATGAATTGAATAAAAAGCAGGCCGAGATGGATGAGCAAAACAGGAACCTTAACGCGAGATTAAGGGCTATGTATAAAAACGGTGATGTAAGCATGTTGTCCGTTTTGTTTAATTCTGCATCCATCAGCGATTTTCTTACAAATCTGGATTTGATTAAGCGAATATATGAGTCCGATAAAAATCTTTTGGAATCCATGGAGGCCGATTATCAGGTCATTGTTGAAAAGAAGCAGGCGTTGTCGGATTTAAAGACGGACCTTGTTAATCAGCAAAACGCTTTAAAGGAAAATAAAGCTGCGCTTGCCGAAAGCGAGGCTGCTCTTGAAAAACAAAAGAGCGCAATTGAAAAAAATAATAAACAGCTCGAGGCTCAGGTCGATGCATTGAATGCAGAGGCTGACAGACTTGTAGACGAAATATTAAAGCTGCAGGGCGGGGGAGATTATCTTGGCGGAGCAATGTGCTGGCCTGCAAAAGCAAGCACAAGAATCACATCACCGTTCGGCTACAGAATGCATCCGATTCTTAAGGTCAATAAGCTTCATACCGGTATTGATATCGGTGCATCCTATGGCACGGATATACTTGCAGCCAACAGCGGAAAGGTTATTACTGCGGCATACAATGCTAACGGATACGGATATTATATTATGATAGATCACGGCGGTGGGATAGTAACTCTGTACGGTCATTCATCAAAGCTTCTTGTAAATAAGGGTGATGTTGTTACAAGAGGCCAGGTTATCGCAAAGGTAGGATCGACCGGTATGTCAACCGGATCGCACCTTCATTTTGAGGTAAGAATTAACGGTAAATATACAAATCCGCTCGAATATGTGACTCCCGGTAAATTCTGATGGCAAAGTGGATTATCAAGCAAAAAACATATAATATGGAGCAGGAACGGTATGGTGTTCCTGCTTCTGTTATAGAAATAATAAAAAGCCGGGGTGTTAAGGAGTCCGAAATTGAAGACTTCTTCTCTCCGACACCTCAGCTTACTTATGATCCGTTTTTGATTCCGGACTTAAGGAAAACCTGTATCACTCTTATTGATGCGGCAAAGGCAGGAAAGCGTATTTGTGTATACGGAGACTATGATGCAGACGGAGTTACGTCCACAACGCTTTTGTATACCGTACTGAAATATTTAAGCGACAATGTTTGCTATTATGTTCCGAGCCGCTTTACAGACGGATACGGGCTTAATAATTATGCAATAGAAAAAATCAAAGAGGATAATGTTGATCTTCTTATTACCGTGGATTGCGGCAGTACATCTCCAAAGGAGGTGGAATACGCCAAGGCTTTGGGGCTGCAGGTAATTATTACCGATCATCACAGATTAAGGGATGGTCAGAATCCGGACTGCCTTTTTGTTACAACCAAAAGACCGGACAGCAGCTATCCTTTTGCAAGCTTGTCCGGATGCGGAATTGCATTTAAGATTGCTCAGGGTATACAACGCATATTGAATGCTGACGGAGATTTTCGTATTACAAAAGGGAAGCTCAATTCCCTTCTCGATCTTGTTGCCATATCCACTGTCGCGGATGTTGTTCCTCTTCTTGATGAAAACAGAAGTCTTGTTAAGTACGGAATAGACCGGATCAACAGACGAACAAGGCTCGGTCTTTGCAGTCTGTTGGAAAGACTTGATATAAACGATAAAAATATTGATTCGTCTGATATAGCATTTATTCTTGCTCCAAACCTTAATGCACTTGGAAGAATGGACAATGCGGGTCTTGCAGTTGAACTTCTTGCGAGCTATGCAGATAAGGATAAGCTTGATTCTTTGGCCGATGAAACCGTAAGAACCAATTATAGAAGGAAAACGGTTCAGGAGGAGACAGCAAGAATATGTGAGCATGCATTAAAAACTGAGGATTGCGGCCAGTATGCCCCTGTTATCAATGCTCCGGGCGCACACGAGGGCGTTGCGGGAATTGTTGCGGGAATACTGAAAGAGCGTTTCTATAAACCCGTTTGCATAGTTACCAATGCAGAAGACGGAAGTCTTAAGGGAACCGGGAGATCAATCCCGGGAGTTAACCTTCACGGGCTGTTTGAAAATTGCGGAAATGTATTCCTTCGCTTTGGCGGTCACAGCGGCGCATGCGGGTTCAGCTTAAAGCCGGAATGCCTTTCCGAATTCCGCAGCAAAATGCAGGAGCTTGTTGAAATGCAGATCAAGGAGAATCCGGATCTTCTTACAGAGCATCTTGAAATTGAAAAGGAGCTTGCCGAGTATGAAAAGACCATTGCATATGCGCAGGCAGTTAAAAAGCTTGAGCCTTTCGGAGAGGGAAATCCCGTACCGGTTTTTTGCATGAGAAATGCTTTGGTAAGTAATTTCTTTACCATGGGCTCCGACGGACAGCATTTAAGATTTGTTGCAACCACGGCAGACGGAATTCCTGTTTCGTGCGTGCTGTTCGGAAAGGCAAAAAAATATACAGATTTTGTACGCAACGGCGCTTGTGTGGACGTTGCCGGTGAGCTTGAAATAAATGAGTTCAGAGGAGAACGAAAGATTCAAATAAGAATCAGGGATATTAAATTGAGCAAATGATTAAGATCAATAAAAAACTATTAGCATTATTGCTGGCGGCCGCACTGCTTATCGGAGCAGGCTCTGTTGTTTTGCTTACGGAAAACGGAGTAGGCGGAGTCCATTTGTACTCTTCGCAGGATGCAGAGAAGCTGGAGTATTCAACAAAAAAGTATGCAAAGCTCGATTATCTTATGTCTGCAATCAAAGAGCTTTATTACACAGAGGTTGATGAGGATGCTCTTCTTGAGGGCGCGTACGCAGGCGCCTTTGAAGCCTTAAACGACCCGTATTCCGAATATATAACAAAGGATGATACTGAGGCATTTATGAATCAGGTGCTTGGGACCTTTTTCGGAGTTGGTATGACATTTCAGGAGCTTGAGACCGGAGTGTTCGAAATAGTAAATGTTGTTGCTGATTCTCCGGCAGAAAAGGCCGGTGTTAAATCAGGAGAAAAAATCATAGCTGTTGACGGTAATCTTACAAAGGAGTACAGCTCCGACGAAGTCAGGGATATGATAAGAGGCGATAACGGAACAAAGGTCGTTGTTACCCTTTTGCGCCGCGACGGAACAGAGCATGAGGTAAATCTTGTAAGAGCCCGTATTGCCGAACTCTCCGTATCATACGCAATGATGGAGGAAAATGTCGGACTTATCCAGATTTCGCAGTTTGCTGAAAAAACCGATGTAGAGTTTGCGAATGCTTTGGAAGATCTGACATCTCAGGGTGCAGTTGCCCTGGTGATTGATCTCAGATATAACGGCGGAGGACTTGTTGATGTTGCCAACAGGCTTGCCGATCAGATCATGAATGCTGGCACGCTGGTTTACTCGGTGGATAACCGGGGTAACAGGCAGAATTATATTACAACTAACGGAAGAACCGCTCTTCCTTATGCAATTTTAGTAAATGAATACTCGGCATCTGCTTCCGAAATAGTTGCAGCAGGTGTTCAGGACAATAAAGAGGGTATAATAGTCGGAACCAAAACCTACGGTAAGGGAATTATTCAGGAGAGCTTCGGACTTGCGGACGGAAGCGCTGTAAAGATTACTATTATGCAGTATTTCTCACCATCAGGGAAGCAAATACACGGGATCGGAGTAACGCCCGATTACATTGTTGAGCTTCCTCCTGATGCTGCGGAAGACTATCAATACAACAAGGCAGTGCAGCTTTTGCTTGAGAAATAAGGAGGTTTATCATGCCCTATGATTCAAAGTTTAAATGCCCTGAAAATGACGAATTGTTTAAGGCGATCTTAGCTTTGCAAAGCGAGGAGGAATGCTACAGATTTTTTGAAGACCTCATGACCGTAAAGGAGCTTCAATCCATATCACAAAGATGGGAGGTCGCAAGGCTTCTTGATGCCGGTGAAACCTATGCCGAAATAGAAGCAAAGACGAAAGCATCCACAGCAACCATTTCAAGGATCAATAAATGCATTTCCTATGGTGCAGACGGATATACCTGCATTTTAAGCAGATTTAAAGAGAATAAATGAAAATCTTTATTGTTGAAAAAAGCAAGGGTAAAGCCTACAAGTCCGAATCAATGGTTCGGACTTTGTTTAATTATGAGCTTACACATAATGATGAAGGCGCCCCCTGCATTGAAGGAGCATATATCTCCATTTCCGATACAAAAAGCTTTTGGGCCTGCTCTGTCAGCGATCACCCGATAGGGATCGATATAGAAGAAACATCAAGAACAGTCAGATCCGCCGTGGTCAAGAGGCTTCATAGAGACGAAAAAGCATATTTATCCGTTTTGTCTGAGGGAAGCAACGAGTGGAAGGATGAATTTCTGTCTATATGGGTCAGGAAAGAAGCCTATATGAAGTTAAAAGGTAAGGGTCTGAAAATGGGCCTTGAATCCTTCTCGGTAATAGATTCGGATATTGCCAAAAGCATAAAATACAAGCGCCTTTTTGTCGGATTTGCAGGAGATCCGGAATGCGAAGTAGCTGTGGCAGAATACGATGCTCCCTTTGAAAAAAGCTGCCTTGAATCCGCAGTCGATCTGCTTGATGCAAGAATGTATACTGAAGCAGAGCTTTCAAAAAAGCTTTTGCAAAAGGGTTATTCCGGGGAAGATATTGATGAAGCCATGCTTAAACTGGAAGAGTACGCCTACATCAATGATGAGCATTATGCAAATGCATATGCAGAAAAGCTGGCAAGAGATGGAAAGGGTCCAGTTAAAATTGAAACTGAGCTTGCAAAAAAAGGAATTGAAAGGTCTTTGGCAAAAGCTGCTGCATCGCCGTATAAAGAAGATCAAAAAACAAAAGCTTATGAGGCCGCTCAAAAAGTGCTGAAAAATATAGATTTAAAGTCTCTGGAGATGGAAAAACGAGAGAAATGCCTTGCAAAAGTTGCCCGCAGACTCTCAGCTTCAGGCTATGAAAGCGGAGTGATTTATGATACAATTAACAGGTTAAGATCGTAGTATTGTATACAATCTGTCAAATATTTTATCGAGGGAAGAAAATGTACAGGAATTTATCAGATTTACCTATCAAAGAGGTTCAGCTTAATCAGGCGGACAAATGGGATGCAGAAGATATGCTTTCCAAATGCGTAACATCAAGAGAAGGTCAGGCAAACTTTTTGTTTTACGAAGGACCGCCTACTGCAAACGGAAAGCCGGGTATCCACCATGTTATTGCCAGAACTTTAAAAGACTCGGTATGCCGTTACAAGACAATGCAGGGGTATAAGGTAAACAGAAAGGCCGGCTGGGACACGCACGGACTGCCTGTTGAAATCGAAGTTGAAAAACAGCTTGGCTTCTCGGGCAAGCAGGATATCGAAAAATACGGGATCAAGCCTTTTAACGAAAAGTGTAAAGAGTCTGTATTTACATACGAATCAATGTGGCACGACATGACACGCCGTATGGGTTATCTTATCAATCTTGATGATGCTTACATTACTCTCGATAATAACTATATTGAAACCGGTTGGTGGATTTTAAAGGAATTCTATAAGGCAGGTCTTATTTACGAAGGACACAAGGTCCTTCCGTATTGTCCGCGCTGCGGGACAGGACTTGCTTCTCACGAAGTAGCGCAGGGCTACAAGATGGTAAAGGTGCAGACTCTTACAGTTCCGTTCAAGAAGAAGGGAGAGGAAAACACATACTTTCTTGCGTGGACAACAACAGCTTGGACACTTGCCGCAAACGAGTTTTTGGCAGTAGGCCCTGAGATTGATTATGTGAAGGCAGAGCAAAACGGTAAGTTCTACTATCTTGCAAAGGCTCTTGTCGAAAAGGTCCTTTCTCCAAACGGCGAATACAAAATCGCAGAAGAGATGAAGGGTAAGGATCTTGAAGGAATGGAATACGAACAGCTTATGCCGTTTGTTGAAATTCCAGGCAGGGCATTCTTTGTAGGCACTGCGGATTACGTTTCCACTGAGGACGGAACAGGTATTGTTCACTGTGCACCTGCATTTGGCGAAGACGATTATAACGCAGGCAGGAAATATAACATTGCAGTTGTAAATCCTGTTGATGAAGAAGGAAAGTATACGGCAACACCATGGCAGGGACATTTCATTATGGAAGAGGGTCTTGATGTTGAAATCATCAAGTGGCTTGCCCAGAATGAAAAGCTTTATGCAAAGGAAAAGCTTGAGCATAATTATCCGCATTGCTGGCGCTGCGACACACCGCTTATCTACTATGCAAAGCCATCCTGGTATATCAAGATGACTGCTTTAAGAGATAAACTCGTTGAGAACAACAACACGGTTGCATGGCATCCTGATTACGTCGGCGAAGGCAGATTCGGAAACTGGCTTGCAGATGTAAAGGATTGGGCTATTTCAAGAAACAGATATTGGGGTACACCGATCAATATCTGGAGATGCCCGGATTGCGGTCAGCTTGAATCTATCGGTTCCAGAGCGGAGCTTGCAGAAAAAGCAATTGAAAAAATTGAAGAAAGTATCGAGCTTCACAGACCGTATGTAGATGACGTTCATATCAAGTGTGAAAAGTGCGGAGCTGTAATGAGCAGAATCCCTGAGGTCATGGACTGCTGGTTCGATTCCGGTGCCATGCCTTTTGCGCAAAGGCACTATCCGTTCGAGCATAAGGAAGAGTTTGAAAAAGAATTTTTCCCTGCCGATTTTATTTGCGAGGGGATAGATCAGACCAGAGGCTGGTTCTATTCTCTGATGGCAATTTCAACCTTCATCATGGGCAAGGCTCCCTATAAGAATGTCCTTGTTAACGACCTTGTTCTTGATAAAGAAGGAAAGAAGATGAGTAAGCACAAGGGAAATACCGTTGATCCGTTTGCGCTCTTTGATAAATACGGCGCAGATGCAACTCGCTGGTATCTATTGTCGGTATCTCCCGTATGGCTTCCTACAAAGTTCGATGAAGACGGCTTAAAGGATATTCAGGGCAAATTCTTCGGAACATTAAGGAACGTATATAATTTCTTCGTTCTTTATGCAAATACAGACGATATTGATGCCAAGGCATGCTTTGTTGATTACAAAAAACGTCCTGAGCTTGACAGATGGATTCTTTCCAAGTACAACCGCCTTGTAGGCGAAGTTACAGGGTATATGGATGATTATGATCACAACAGTTGTGTTCGTGCTATCCAGAACTTTGTTCAGGAGGACTTATCCAACTGGTATATTCGTCGTGCAAGAAGAAGATTCTATGCAGAAGGAATGGATGAAGATAAAAGGGCTGTATATGCAACTACCTATGAAATCCTGACAGGCCTTACAAGGCTTATGGCTCCTGTTGCTCCGTTCATCACCGATGAAATGTATATTAACCTGACGGGTGAGGAGTCGGTTCATCTTGCATATTTCCCAAAGCCGGATAAATCGCTTCTTGATGACAGTCTTGAAGAAAGAATGGATCTTGTAAGAGCCATCGTTGCTATGGGAAGAGGCGTAAGAGAAAAGACAAAGCTCAAGGTTCGTCAGCCTCTTAATGAAATCCTTGTGGACGGCAAATACGAAGAAAAAATCGGCTACATGGCAGACCTTATCAAGGAAGAGCTTAATGTTAAGGCTGTTAAGTTTGAAAAGGCCATGGATACATATATCAATTATCAGCTCAAGCCGGACTTCAGAGCAGCAGGCCCGCTTCTGGGCGCAAAGATAAAAGCCTTTGGCGCTGCAATTGCAAAGATGGATCCAAAGGAAGCTTTAAACAGGCTGGAGAAAGAAGCAAAGCTTGTCCTTAACTTAAACGGAGAGGACACCGAGATCACAAAGGAAATGGTAAGCGCAGGCGTTTTGGCAAAGGATGGCTTTGATGTTGCTCTTGAAAACGGAGTATGCGTGATACTCGATACTCAGGTTACGGCCGAGCTTGTTGATGAGGGGCTGGCAAGAGAGCTTATCTCCAAGGTCCAGCAGATGAGAAAGTCCAAAGATTTTGAGATGATGGACAGAATCGTAATTTATGTAAATGCCGATGCGGACGTAAAGCGCGCTGTTGAAAAGTTCAGGGATTATATCTGCTCCGAGACATTGGCAGACGATATTAAGGAAAAGAGCGGGCTTGAAGAATCTGATCTGAACGGACATAAGACCGGTATTGATGTTGAAAAGCAGTAATAGTGTTGCAAAAGTTAATACTCTTCCGCAGGATTTGTTCATCAGATTAAGAGATGATATTTTCAGCGGAAAGTTTCCTGCCGGATCCAAGCTTTCCGAGCAGTCGATTTGCGATGAGTATATGGTTTCCAGAACACCTGTAAGAGAGGCCTTTCAGAAGCTTGAACTTGAGGGGATAATCAGGATCACACCGAATCGCGGAGCTTTTGTTGCAGAACAATCCAAGCAGGATATTGACGACGTATATGAAATAATGAAGGCTCTGGAATCCGTTGCCGTAAAGCTTGCCATTGAAAGGATCACGGATGAAGAGATAAAAGATCTTCAGGAAAGCTATGAGCTTATGGAGTTTTATACATTAAAAGGAGATCTTGAAAAACTCAGGAACGTAAATATACGCTTTCATGATGCCATATACAGGGCTACCGGAAATACCATGATCATCCAGACACTTTCGTCCTGCCAGACAAGGGTCAGGAATAACCAATTCCGTAAAGACAAAGACGGCGAATTTCTTGAAGAAGAGCTTTCGGAGCATGAGGCTATTTTTATGGCAATTGTGGCAAGGGATAAGGAAACCGGCATAGCTGCGGCCGTAAGGCATGTCAGAAACGGAAAGAAACGAGCCGCCCTGTAATTCTTAAAATCGTTCGTGATATGGCGAATAATATTGTAGTAAGCCCCCTGTTTTTTATGAAAATCGGGGGTTTTTTCTTTGCTGAAAGACTTTTTAACAGTATAATGAACGTGTTAATTGGCAAATCACTTTATCAGGTACCGGAAATGACAGAATTAAAAGAAAGAATACTAAAAGACGGCGTTGCTATCGGAACTGAAATCCTTAAGCTTGACGGTTTTCTTAATCATCAGGTCGACAGCCTGCTTACCGTTCACATCGGACGGGAATTTGCAGAAATCTTCAAGGACTGCGGAGCAACAAAGATCCTTACGGTCGAGGCATCGGGTATTCCGGCTGCGTTTGCAACGGCTGCGGCAATGGGGCTTCCGATGATATTCGCAAAGAAGAAAGCTCCGAATACCATGGTTGACGGATATTATTCCGCACCTATCAAATCGTTCACTAAGGGGACTCTTTCCACAATATGTGTTTCGAAGCGCTACCTTACAGATAAAGATGTTGTTCTTGTTATAGACGACTTCCTTGCAACAGGCGAGGCTGCGATCGGACTTCTTGATCTTGCCAAGCAGGCAGGAACAAAGGTCGTAGGCATAGGAGCTGTTGTTGAAAAGAAATGGCAGGGCGGTCACAGGCGTCTGGAGGAGCTTGGATACAGAGTGGAATCTCTGGCTGTTGTAGAAAGACTCAGTGACGACATAATCGAGCTTGCTGATTGATCCGGTTTTAATTAAATTACCATAATATTTCAATGAGGAGAAAAGAAATGAAAAAGTTAGTAGCTATCTTACTTGCCGTAACGTTGGTTTTTGCTCTTGCAGCATGCGGAGAGCAAAAACAAGCTGAAAAAAACGATGAATCACAGAAACAGCCGCTTAAGATCGGTATGGTTTGCATCGGAGATGAACAGGCAGCATATGACAGGAACTTCTATATGGCAGCCGATGCAGCTAAGGCGCAGCTTGCAAAGGATGGCATTGATGTTGAATGGGTTTACACGTACAACCATCCTGAAGGAGACCCTGTTGCAGTTGACTGCGAGGAGCTTGCAGATGCGGGCTGCGTTGCAGTATTCCTTAACTCCTACGGAATGGAGCCTGCCATGCTTACAGTAGCAGGCGATTACCCTGAAACAGTATTCATCGGAATGACAAACGAAGCTTCCCAGAGAGATAACCTTGAGAACACGGTAAATGCATTCCCTAACATTTTTGAGGGAAGATATCTTGCCGGAGTTGCCGCAGGGTGCAAGCTCCAGGAAATGATTAACAACGGAGAAATCAAAGCGGAGGAGGCAGTTATCGGTTATGTTGGCGCTTTCACATTTGCTGAAGTACTTTCCGGATATACATCCTTCTTCCTTGGTGCAAGATCTGTTTGCCCATCTGCAACGATGATGGTTGAATTTATCGGAAGCTGGGGCGATCCTGCAATGGAAGCAAATACAGCCCAGGATCTTATCGACAAGGGCGCTGTTCTTATTTCTCAGCACTCCGACTCAACAACACCTGCAACAACGGCCGAAAAGAACGGTGTTTACCATGTTGGATACAACATCGCCATGAGCGACATCGCTCCTGATGCTTCCATCATTTCTTCCAGGATCGACTGGACAAACTACATGGTATATGTAATAAAAACACTTGCTGAGGGAGGCAAGGTGGACCAGGACTACACAGGCCATGGTCTTAAGGACGGAGACGTTAAGCTTACGGAGCTTAATGAGAAGATTGCTGCTCCGGGAACAGCAGATGCAATTGCAAAGGCAGAAGAAGCAATCAAGGCAGGTACACTCCATGTATTCGATACAAGCACATTCACGGTTGGCGGGGTTAACCCAACAGAAGGTCTTGTGGATATGGACGGCGACTTTGTCGGCGAACCTGAATACAATGCAATTAAAGATGGTTACTATCACGAATCTTTCTACAAGTCAGCTCCGAACTTCGATCTTAGAATTGACGGAATCACACTTGTAAACGAAGCATACTGATACTTTTATAATCATATTGAGGGGGACGGACTGGATATCCGTTCCCCTTCACGCTGTTTAATCCTCTACCTATTTTCATATGGAACACGCAATAGAATTTAAAAACATAACGAAAAGATTCGGCGATGTGGTCGCAAATGATCACATCAATTTGTATGTTGATAAGGGTGTGATTATGTCGCTGCTTGGAGAAAACGGTTCAGGCAAAACAACTCTTATGAACATGCTCGCGGGCATTTATTTTCCTGATGAGGGCGGAATACTCGTAAACGGGCAGGAGGTTACAATTAAATCTCCTAAGGATGCATTCGATCATCATATCGGAATGATACATCAGCATTTCAAATTGGTTGATATTTTCAATGCTACCGAAAATATTGTTTTGGGGCTTGAGGACGAAAAATACGACATAAAAGCCGCAGCGGCAAAGGTTCGGGAAATCTGCGATCGTTACGGTTTTAATATAGATCTGAATAAGAAAGTATATCAGATGTCAGTTTCGGAAAAACAGACGGTTGAAATAGTTAAGGTGCTTTACAGAGGTGCTGATATACTTATTCTGGATGAGCCTACCGCAGTTCTTACACCTCAGGAAACCGAAAAGCTGTTCTTTATCTTAAGAGCAATGCGTCAGGACGGGAAGGCTATTATTCTTATTACGCATAAGCTCAACGAAGTGCTTGCCGTATCAGACGTAGTTACGGTTCTTCGCAGAGGTCAGCATATAGCTTCTATCAGAACAGCCGAGGCTGATGAAATGAAGCTTACGGAAATGATGGTTGGCCATGCAGTTGAACTGGACATTGAACGAACAGAGCCTGTTGATCCCAAGCCGCGCATTTGTGTCAGGAATCTGAGCTGCAAAAACAGTGATGGTACCAAGGCCTTGGATGACATCAGTTTTACCGCTTACAGTGGCGAGATTTTAGGTATAGCAGGTATTGCCGGAAGCGGCCAGAAGGAGCTTCTGGAGGCTATTGCAGGTCTTAAGAGGGCTGAAAGCGGAAGTATCATTTATTCTCCTGAAGGCAGTGAGGGTATTGAGCTTGTGGGAAAAACTCCCCGGGAAATACATGATGCCGGTGTTGCGCTGGCCTTTGTTCCTGAAGACAGACTCGGTATGGGTCTTGTCGGCGGAATGGGAATGACGGATAACATGATGCTTCGCTCATGGAATAAAGGAAAGGGTATTTTTGTTGACAGGATAGGACCTGAAAAGACGGCAAAGCAGGTATTTGACTTCCTTGAGGTTAAGACCCCGGACCTTGATTATCCGGTCAGAAAGCTTTCAGGCGGAAATGTACAAAAGGTCCTCGTAGGAAGGGAAATCGCCACACAGCCGTCGGTATTTATGAGTGCCTACGCCGTAAGAGGGCTTGATATCAATACATCGTATATCATTTACAACCTTATGGCTGCTCAAAAGGCAAGAGGTGCTGCTGTTATCTTTGTGGGTGAGGATCTGGATGTTCTTTTGGAATTGTGCGATAAGATACTTGTTCTTTGTGACGGAAAGCTTTCCGGCATAGTTGATGCCAGAACCATTACAAAAGAAGAAGTAGGTTTCTATATGACAAGCGTTGGCGGAAAGGATGGTAAGTAATGAACACTCACGTTGACAAAACTCCCCTTATCCGTCTTGCACGCAGAGACAATATGCCGAAAAAGCAGGTTTGGATGGTCAGAATCGGAGCCTTTGCTGTTGCCATCCTTTTGGGAATGATTATTTTTGCAATAGCAGGTGCAAATCCGATAACTGCTTATGCAACTATCATTAAAGGGTCTCTCGGCAAAAAATCCGGACTGCGTCAGGTTGTTAAGGTTGCCGTTCCTCTTCTTGGAACAGCACTTGCTCTTACTCCATGCTTTAAGATGAAGTACTGGAATATAGGTGCAGAAGGTCAGATCACCATGGGCGCCATGGCTGCCAGTTATTTTGCTCTTTATCAGTACGATAAAATGCCAAGTGCGCTGCTGCTTATTAGTATGGCGATTGCTTCTGCACTGTTCGGCGCACTTTGGTCGGCAATACCTGCAATATTCAAAGCCCGTTGGGGAACAAACGAAACATTATTTACTCTTATGATGAACTATATAGCAATAGGGATCGTGGGCTGGCTTCAGGGAGGACCGTGGGAAGGAAAGCCGGGAAGCCAGATTATTCCGCTGTTCGATGAACGGGCCGTGCTTCCGAAGGTATTCGGCGTACACATAGGATGGATAGTTGTTCTTTTTATGGTTATCTTCATGTATGTCTACATGAAAAAGACAAAGCACGGCTACGAGGTCGCCGTTATAGGAGAATCTGAAAATACCGCAAAATATGCGGGCATGAACGTTGTGAAGATCACTATCCGCACAGCCGCTCTTTCCGGTGCGATCTGCGGCCTTATCGGTTTTATGCAGGCATCCGGCGTGAATATGACCTTGTACTCAGATGTTGCCGGTGGTGTAGGCTTTACGGCCATTACGGTTGCATGGCTTTCGCAGCTTAATCCGTTTGCTATGGTAGTTATTGCAGTATTGCTTGCTGTTTTAAGCAAAGGCTCTTCAAGCCTTCAGACAGCACTTGCGATACCTGCATCGATATCCGATATTATCACAGGCATTATTCTGTTATGCATGCTCGGATGTGAATTCTTTATTAATTACAGGATGATCTTCAGGGGAAAGGAGAGCGGAAATGAACATTAATATTATCGGCCTTATCAAGGCTGCAGTACTGAACGGAACGCCTCTTCTTTTCGGAACCTCCGGAGAAATCCTTACTGAAAAATCGGGAAACCTTAATCTGGGTGTTGAGGGCCTTATGTATATGGGCGGTGCCTTTGGTTTATTGGGTGCAGTAATTTATGACAGGCTTGCAGGCGAGGCCGCAATCGGTATCATCGCAATGTTGATTTCAATTGTGTGCAGTTTTGCTGCCGGAATGTTCGGAGCTTTAATCTTCAGTTTCATAACGATTTCTCTCAGAGCAAATCAGAATGTAACAGGGCTTGCTCTTACAATTTTTGGTACAGGTGTCGGGCAGTTCGTCGGTGAGCTTATGCGTATCAGAGTAGGCGGAAATGTTTCTATCAGCAATAATCTTAAGTCAATTTTTGTAGATCCGATTTTCCCTAAAGCGCTTCAGAACATTCCTGTTATCGGGCAGCTTTTGTTTAGCTACAGCATCTTTGTTTACTTAGGTTTTGCACTTGCGATTGTAATGACTATTTTCATTTCAAAAACTCGCAAAGGTCTTTACTTAAGAGCTGTAGGTGAATCACCTGCTACAGCAGATTCTGCAGGTATTCCTGTTGAAAAGAATAAGTATCTCGCAACAATAATCGGCGGAGGTATTTCAGCACTTGGCGGTATGGTTTATATAATGACTATCTCCGGTTCAGTATGGAGCCATACAGGTCTTTCCGGTGAAGGTTGGATTTCTGTAGCACTTGTAATTTTCTGCTTATGGAAACCTGTTAACTCAATTTGGGGCTCGATCCTTTTCGGTGCGCTTTTGATTTTATATCTGCGTTTACCATTGCCGTTCATTCCGACTCAGATTTACAAGGTCGTTCCGTATATTGTAACAATCATTGTTTTAATTCTTGTTTCTATGCGTCAGCGCCGCGAAGATCAGCCGCCTGCTGCTTTAGGCTTGCCGTATTTCAGAGAAGACAGATAATTAATATTACAAAACCGAGTCATTTTACAGGGCTCGGTTTCTTTTTTGATGACAAAATCAAAAAAGCATAATAAAATAACGAACAAAAGAAAAAGCAGTACTTTTTATGGAGGCATATATGAATCGACAGATAAGAAGGATATTTAGTATTTTGCTTGTATTAAGTATGATACTTTCGTCAGCAGTATTTGTTTTTGCTGATGAACCTGAAAAAGGAAGCGTTCAAACAGAGATAAAGCAGGTCGGCTTAAAGCAAGTTGTTAC
>JAZLHU010000013.1:0-80336 GCA_045616985.1 Anaerovoracaceae bacterium | reverse complement strand
CGTAATTAGTGCAGCTTACTACCGTACTTACCCCGCATAATGGGCTAAGATAATTTGAGATTACGACAAATCGTTCGTTATTTCTGCATTCTGTAGTAAAAGCATATGCTCATAGGATATAAATAGATCAAATCAGAATGGGATGAATGCATTAAATCGTTGAGATAAAGAATCCAAGTTCGCTCAGCCAATCGGAATCCGGCTAAAAAAGTAATATGTTTTTGTACGAATTTTGATATAATCAGATTTGAAATAATTAGAATGAAAAAGCATTTTAAGGAAGAGCAAAAATGACTGTTAAAAAATTAATAGCAATTATTATATGTGCTGTAATGATTAGCGCTTTAGCAGCTTGCGGGAACAACAAAGCTCATGACGAGCTCATGGCAAAAAGGGATGCTCTTGTAGGTGAATACCTGGATGCCGTTTCCCAAAGAGCGATGCTTGATGCAAGCAGGGATGAAAAGGCTGATGATGGTCTTGTAATAGTCGTTTCCTGGGCAAATTCTGCAAGTGAAACAGTAAGATGGACCATTCATGCAGTTCTGAGCGAAAAAGGGGAAAGGCTGTCATATACGGATGGTATATGTAAAACTCTGACATACGATTCCGACGGAAATGAAACATCGGAAATCACTGATGACAGACTTGATGGTTATTTTGATGTCAGCGAAGGCAGGCTTCTTTGGACCGGCGCAGCTGACGAGCAGTGCAGACTTTGTGAATTTGAACTTTTACCTGAACGGTAAATAGGATTGAAAAAGTATTACAGCTCTGAGATCAGTGCTGAACCGATAACCAAAGCGGCGCCGATTATTCCTTCGATCCCGAGGTGTTCGTGAAGGATGAGGGCGGAAAGGATTACCGCAACTGCAGGATCGATGTAGGTAAAGATCGCAATGCTCTGGGCACTTAGGTGATCCATTGCACCAAAGAAAAGAGTGTAGCAAAAACCGGTATGAAAAATACCGACAATAATCGTTAAGACTACCGATGCAGTTGTCAGTTCAATGCCGGAAAACGCTCCTGTGAAAAGCGAATATAAAAGCATGACAAGACCCGCCATAAACAATTGTATAAGGGTCTTTTCTGTTGCGTTAATGCCTGTAATCGATTTGTTTATAAACATTACGGTAGCGTACATTAAAGCGGCCGCAAGGCCCAGAATAAGGCCTGTTGGCTCAAATTCCGTGGACTCTGATCTGTCAAGAATTCCGGAGACCATAACCGTTCCGATAAGAGCTGAAAATACGCAGATGATTTTCTTGGGCTTAAGGTTTTCTGCAAGAATAATAATGCTTGCGATAATTAAGAATATCGGCGCGGTGTAATAATATACTGTTGCTTTGGCAACGCTGGTAAAGTTATATGCTTCGAAAAGAGTCACCCAGTTGAGTCCGATCAACGCGCCGGTCAAGGCAAGTCTGAATCCGTTTTTCCTGATCCCGACTTTATCGATAGGTTTTTTTCTGAGCAGCAGTACAAGAATTAAAAACAAAACTCCGATAAAACCTCTTGCCATGGCAAGAACGGATGAAGGAAGCTCAATATAGCGTCTGAAAATACCAATGGTTCCAAAAGCCGCGGTTGCTGTTATCATTTTAAATTTTGCAAGGAAAACTTTATCCGAACGGATATTTCCCTTTAAACTCAATTTTGCCATATTTGTATTATACATCAACGCGGTTTGCGGACTTTTTCTTGTTTTGCCCGTTGAGGCATTCCCCTGCGAAGCTATCTTATTGACTGAAGCTTAAAGAGGTACCAGCTTCCGTTTACATTTGCAAAATACATTCTGTCGTGGAATACATCAGGAACTTTTGCACCTGTTTTGAGCACCATGTTTTTGGTGACACTGACATCGCAGGAAACCAGATTATCATTGTATTTTACATAGTTTACAACACTTTCGTCCGACCAGCTTTTTATTGTGTGACCGCTTACGAAGGTGATGTCAACATTCTTTGCCCAGCCTTCTGCCTGAGTGTATAAATCCGAGCCCTTGTATAATCTGCAGTCGCTGATGACCTTATCAAGCCCATGCTTTGCGCCGCCTATGTCGTCTGTCATAAATTTAGACCAGGTTTTTGCTATTTCAATCGGATCTCCGATTTTGTTTATTATCTCTTTTGCCTCGGGGCTTTCGCCATAAGCTATTTCTGCGGTATATGAGTTTGCGCTTCTTTTGAGTTCCGCTGTTTCGTTTACATTGTTTGTGATTTTTACTGCGGGTTCAAATGCAAGGTCGGTAAGGTGATATACCTGCATTACGGGAACATCTGCATATTTTGCCATATCGCCAAATTCATCAATAGGCTGCTTCTCATCGGCAGAAGCCGTGTACTCGATTTCATCTATGAAAAGGTGATAGCCTTCCGGAAGATAGATATCACAGTTTAATAAATTGTTTTCATTTAGCTCAAGCTTTTCGAATCCGGAAGGAGTCCTCAAAATACAGTAGTTTATATCCCAATCAAACATTGTCAGAATGCCGAGAACGCTTTTGGGTTTTCCCTGGTTGATCTGCATTGAAAGAAGAGGGGTTTCTCCTGATTTGACATCGTAAACAGGATGAGCTGTGTCAAAGCTTTTTTTGTTTAACTGAACTTCAAGATTCCCTGATGCAAGCTGTTTGAACAATGCTTCGCGGCCCTTTTTATCTCCAAGTTCCTTATCAAAACAATAGTTTTTAAGGTATTTCCCAAGCTCGCCTTTTCCTTTTGAGGCCTCTTTAACATGGGATAAAACAAAGCCTTCAGGTGTGGATGCTTCGTATTTGACCATTGAACTGCGAACACCGAAAAAGATTGCAATCAAGATTACAAGCAGGATTGCCAGGTAGGTAAAATATACCTTGCCGAATTTTGAGAGCTGTTTGCTTTTCATTATTTTTTACCTCCCATAACCACAAAAGCCGTAGGAAGTTTCCATGAGGAATTTCTGTAATAGAAGGTAACGCTGTGCATAAGATAATCGTCTCTGTAGCACATGCAGGATGAGCTTCCGCCGTCAAGATTTGCCGCATTTACGGCCCCTTCTTCAATCAAAATGCTTATCAAATCCGATGCTGTTGCGCCAAGATGGCTGTCTGCTCCGCGTCCGTCTGTAACCAGCAAAAGCACGGCGCCATCGGCTCGTTGTCCTATAACCGTTCGCGGGTTTGCTCCGGAGCCTGCGCCATTTAGCTCTCTTGGTTCTCCGTTTATGATTAAAGGAACAAAGTGGTTGTTGGAATCTGAAAGCTCATCCTGAAATGCAACCGCATCGCGAATTCCTTCGTTATTAACATATTGCTCGAACTTTGCCTTTGTCCATCCTTCAATTTTTTCTATGCGAAGGATATCGTTTTTATCAAAGCCTATCATATAAAGTCCGGCCCATCCGCCCGGATTATTGTACTGAATTTCGCCTTTTGATACGCATACGCCGTAAGGACTTCCGCCTTTGTTCATATCTGCGGCATAAAGACCTCCGTTGATCCCTGCAACAGCACCTGCATCCTTTACGATTTTATCAAGGGTCTTTCCGTATTCACTCCATGGATAGGTAGACCCGACCTGAACTTTCGAAGGGTCTTTTACTATCATAAGCGTGGCGAAGAAGCCGTTTCCGTTTATCTCTTTGATTTCTATACCGTTTTCGTCGAAGTTTCCTTCGACCTCTGCTGTTTCGGTATTGATCAGCTCTTTATTGACATCAGTATCCATGTCCTTCATGGATGTTTTTGCGACAATTGCATTGATTTCATCTTCGCTTAGGAATATTTCTGCCAGAAATTTAAGATTTCCCGATTCAAGCACTGTTGTTACAAATGTGTCCCTTGCCGATGGGGAGGGGCCCTTTATTATTGTTGACAGCACAATTAACAAGGCCAGCACTGAGGCAAGGATTGTAGTCAGAAGTACCAAAAATACTCTTGCAATCGTCTTTCCTGCGCTCGGTTTTTCATTTTTATGCCTTTTTCTTGATCTGCGTGGTACGACCACGGTGTTTTCTTTCAATTTACTTCTCCTGTTATTACAAAAATATACACCTTATTTTAGAGCATTTTTTGGATTTTCTCAATGATTTTCTACTAAATGTAGTATATAATATATAAATATTGTGCTCAGATATGAGGAGCGGTCTGTGGATTTGCGGAGAATACTGTCAGGCGGGGATTATACCATGCTTTTGAAGACTCGGTACCGCAGGGTAGTTAAAATTGTGAAGGCTGAAAATGATTAAGGAAACCATAGTTGTTGAAGGACGGGATGACGAAACGGCAGTACTTGCTGCGGTCGAGGCCAACATAATATGCACTCACGGCTACGGCATCAATCAGGATATCTTGGATCTTATTGAGGGTGCATACAAAAAGACAGGAATAATAATCTTTACCGATCCCGACCATGCAGGCCGGAAGATAAGAGAAAGGCTGACCGGACTTTTTCCGGATGCAAAGCAGGCTTACCTGACCAAAGATCAGGCCTTCAAAGAAGGAGATATCGGTATAGAAAATGCCGTGCCTTCCGATATACAAAGAGCGCTGGAAGCGGCATGTGCCGAACACAGTGAGAACAAAAAGCCTCTTTCCATGTCCGATCTTATTGAGCTTGGGCTTTCGGGACAGGAGGACAGCGCGGAGAGAAGAGGCAGGGCAGGCGCTGCTTTGGGAATCGGAAGCGGCAATGCCAAGACCTTTTTAAAACGCTTAAACTTTATGATGATAAGCAAAAAGGAGCTTTATGATATTTTCGAATCTTAAAAAAAGATATATTGGCGATGCGGTATTTTACAGAAGGGTGTTTTCAATACTTATCCCTATTGTTCTGCAGAACTTTATTACTACATTTGTAAGCTTGCTTGATAATATTATGGTCGGACAGGTCGGAACTGAACCAATGTCCGGTGTTGCTATTGTCAATCAGCTTTTATTTGTGTTTAATCTTGCAATGTTCGGGATAGTTTCCGGCGGCAGCGTATTTGCTGCACAGTTTTTCGGAAAAGGCGATCATAAGGGCGTAGGTAATACTTTTAAGGTTAAGCTTTATTCGACCGTTTTATTGATTGCAGTTACTCTTGGGTTGGTATTCACATTGTCTGATGAAATGATAATGATGTTTATCCATGAGGGTGAAGCCGGACTTGACCTTCAGGCAACCTTTGATTATGCAAAACAGTATCTGTCTGTCATCCTTTTCGGAATCATTCCGTTTGGTTTTTCTCAGGTGTATTCAAGTACATTAAGGGAAGTGTCGGAGGCGAGAGTTCCGATGATTGCAGGGTTTACCGCAGTAGCTGTAAACCTTGTCGGAAACTATGTGTTGATTTACGGAAAGTTCGGAGCTCCGAAGCTCGGCGTTGTCGGTGCGGCAATTGCGACCGTGGCTTCAAGATATGTTGAGTTTTTGATAGTTGTGATTTGGACACATACACATACGGACCGTGTTCCGTTTGCAAAAGGTGTGTACAGATCGCTTGCTGTTCCAAAAGCCTTGCTAAAACAGATTATTAAACTCGGTATACCGATGTTTCTCAATGAACTTTTATGGGGTGCGGGCCAGACCTTCCTTAATCAGATTTTATCCGTCAGAGGGCTGGAGGTTGTTTCGGCGAACAATATTTCATCTACGGTTTCGCAGTTGTTTTCTTGTGTATACCTTGCAATAGGCGTGGCATTGTCTATTATCATCGGACAGGTTCTCGGAGCAGGAGATCCTGAAAGAGCTGTCGATGAAGACAGAAAGATTATTGCACTTTCGTTTATGATTACTCTGGCGATAAGTCTGATAATGCATATCTTTACGCCTGTCATTCCTGAGATTTACAACACAACAGCTGAAGTTAAAGCGCTGGCAACTTTATTTATCAGAGCACTGGCCTTTCATTTGCCATTGGGCGCTGTTGTTAATGCTTTGTATTACACCATAAGGTCAGGCGGAAGAACATTTATAACATTTCTTTTCGACAGCTGCTATTCATGGTGTATTTGCATAGTAACGGAATTTATACTTGTTCATTTTACCAATCTCGGACCTGCAGTAATTTACGCAATAGTATTGGGATTGGATTTGATAAAATTTACTGTCGGCACAATCTTAGTAAGAAAGAGAATTTGGGTCGTCAACTTAATTGCCAGGAATAATTTATAGATAGAGGGAGGTTTCCAATGGCTTATAACGGATTTGCAATTGATGAGTATCTTGATGCGGAAGCGGTAACAAGGGAACTGGATGAGCTTATTAAAAAGCCTGTATATTCAGTTAAGCCCGAAGCGTTGAAAAATTACGTGGACGAATATTTTGAAAAAAAATGTGCAAAGTCCAAAGAAATGATAACGGAGGCAAAACAGATTATTCCGGGTGGTGTTCAGCACAATCTTGCTTTTAACTATCCGTTTCCGATTGTAATCACAAAGGCTGAGGGAAATAAGCTTTATGATATTGACGGAAACTGGTACTACGATTTACTTCAGGCAGGCGGACCTACGATTATCGGAAGCAACGATCCTGTAGTAAGAGATGCGGTAATTGACCTTCTTAATACCTGCGGTCCGTCAACAGGTCTTTTTCATGAATACGAATACAAGCTCGCTAAGAAGATAAGCGATTGTGTTCCGAGTGTTGAAATGTTCAGAATGCTCGGAAGCGGTACAGAAGCATGTATGTGCGCACTTCGTATTGCAAGACTTAAGACCGGAAAGAAAAATGTTCTTAAGATGGGCGGTGCATATCACGGTTGGTCCGATCAGCTTGCTTACGGTATGAGAATCCCCGGAACAAAGGGACTACAAAGTCCGGGTGTTCCGAGCTTTGTATTCAAGCATACAGACGAATTCTTCCCGAACGATCTTGAGGATCTTGAAAGAAAGCTTAAGAAAAATGAAATGAATGGCGGCACGGCTGCTGTGTATATCGAACCCGTTGGTCCCGAAAGCGGAACAAGACCTGTATCCAAAGAATTCGTAAGAGGCTGCGAATTCCTTGCCCATAAGTATGGTGCGCTCTTTGTGTGCGACGAGGTCGTATCAGGATTCAGGATCGGTCTTTCCGGAGCGCAGGGCTTCTACGGTGTAAATCCGGATCTTACGGTATTCGGCAAGATTATAGCAGGCGGATATCCGGGAGCAGGCGGAGTAGGCGGTCACAGGGATTGTATGGCTCACCTCGGTGCAGGTCTGGACGGATCCGGAAAAAAGGTTAAGAAGGCTCTTTGCGGCGGAACAATGTCCGCAACTCCGCTTTCATGTATTGCAGGATATACGGTTATTAATGAAATCGAAAAGCGCAATGCATGCGAAGCTGCAGGAAGAATGGGCGACAGACTCACCAAGGGTCTGCAGCAGCTTATCAAAAAGTACGAGCTTCCGTTTGTTGCATTTAATCAGGGCTCCATTTGCCATCTTGACAGTGTTGGCACTATGCATTATTCAATCAATTGGTCAAAGCCATGGACAATTCCGAATGTTCTTGATCAGACAGACATCAGAAAGAAAGAAATGGAACACATCGGGGCTGCATATATGGCAGAAGGTATTATTACGCTTGCTGGATCTCGTCTTTACACCAGCGCTGCATATACGGAGGCTGATATCGATGACGTGCTTGCCCGTTTCGAAAGAGTATTTGCTAATTGCGGAAAGCTGGGAACAAAATAATGTATACGGAAGCAGAAGCCAGAGAGCTGGTAATAAAAGCAGGATTAAACCTTCTTGAAAACAGGCTCATCGCAAGAACATGGGGAAACATAAGTGCAAGAGTTTCTGATACACAGTTTGTGATTACACCGTCTGGAAGAGCTTATGACAGCTTAAAGCCCGAAGAGCTGGTATTGGTAAGCATTAAGGATTGCAGCTACGAAGGAAATATCAAGCCAAGCAGCGAAAAGGGCATACATGCGGGTGCATACGAGTTAAGACCCGAAGTCGGCTTCATAATTCATACTCATCAGCATTATGCATCTGCCGTTTGTGCAGAAGAAAAGGATACCGCATTTGCACCCTGCGCAAAGTATGCGCTTCCCGGAACCGATAAACTCAGGGATAATGTGATGCTTTGCGTTGCAATTCATCCTGAATACAACGCTTTTCTTTTGGCAAAGCACGGTACGCTTTGTCTTGGCAAGGATTACGATGATGCATTCTCCTGTACACAAAGCCTTGAAGAACAATCAAGGATTCTATTTGAATCAAAAAAAGAGATTTGTTCTGAGAAAAAGTATAATCTGCCTTGGATAGATGATTACGCACAGCTTGTCGGAGCAAAAGGAAGGAATCGGGAGTTTGACGATCCTGAGGCCGCAGAGCTTATCATAGCTAAAAACAGGGCTGCTGCGGAATATGTAAAAGACTCAAAGCCGCTTGGCTTTGCTGATGCGCTTCTTCAGCACGCTGTATATGTATTTAAATATTCAAAGCTTAAGTCAAGGAATAAATAGGCAGGGATAATGATATGACTTACATTCTTGCATACGACATAGGAACAACCGGTGTAAAAACCTGTCTTTTTGAATTTGAAAAAGAGATTAAGCTGATTGGCTCGGCATCAGAAGAATATAAGCTCTATATTCTTCCGGACGGCGGCGCGGAACAGGATGCAGATGAATGGTGGAATGCAATGTGCAATACCACCAAAAGGATTTTTGCAAACTGCAGCATTAAGCCTGAGGAGGTAAAGGGTATATCATTCTGCTCGCAGATGCAGGGTCTGATTTTAGTGGATAAGAACGGAAAAGAAGTAAGGCGTCCTATGAGCTACATGGACCAGCGCTCCAAGGAAGAGATCAAAAAGGGTATTGCGAACGGCATTCAGATCGCCGGTGCAAATATAACAAAGCTTATTCCAAGCCTTATCATTACAGGCGCTGTATCAAGCAGCGTAAAGGATCCCGTATGGAAATACAAATGGGTTGAGGCTCACGAGCCTGAAAACTTTAAAAGAGCATACAAGTGGCTTGATGTAAAGGATTACCTTATTTGCAGATGCACAGGCAGATGCACCATGACACAGGATTCTGCCTTCGGAACTCTAATCTACGACACAAGAAAGGGCAAAGAAGGTTGGAGTAAAACCATGTGCGATATGTTTGATATAAACATGGAGCTTCTCCCTGAGATCATTAAATCGACTGATCGTGTCGGGCCTCTTACAGAAAAGGCTGCGGCAGAGCTCGGACTTGTTCCCGGAATTTCTGTATTCGGTGGAGGAGGAGATTCTTCCATGATCGGTATCGGCGCAGGCTCAGTTGATCTTGGTGATACTCATATTTACTGCGGAACATCCGGCTGGGTTATTACCGTAACGGACAGCCAGCTTGTTGATGCGGGAGCGATGATAGCTGCCATCACCGGCGCAATTGAAGGAAAGTTCAATTACTTTGCGGAAATGGAAACTGCGGGTAAGTGCCTTGCGTGGGTCAAGGATCATCTGGCTCTTGATGAGATAAACATTTACCTTGATAAGCACGATGTTACGGAGGAGTACGAGGGAAAGTATTCCAGCCTGTACGATTATATGACAGATACCATCAAGGACGTTGAGCCGGGTTCGGGCGGTGTAATCTTTACTCCGTGGCTTCACGGAAACAGATGCCCGTTTGAGGATCCTCTTTCAACATCGATGTTCTTCGGTATAAATTTGAATACAGGAAAGACAGAGCTTATTCATGCAGTGCTTGAAGGAGTGTTCTATCATTTAAGATGGATGCTTGAATGTCAGGACAGAAAGCTTGAAACATCCGAAACCATACGATTTGTCGGTGGTCTTGCTCAGTCTCCTGTTGCATGTCAGATGCTTTGCGATATTATCGGAAGACCTATTGAAACAGTTGATAAGCCGCAGAATGTAGGTTCGGTCGGTGCTGCGATGGTTGCGGCTGTAGGACTTGGACTTGCGGACAGCCTCGAAAAGGTCAAGGACTTCGTTCCTGCCAATGCAAAGTATGTTCCGAATGAAGAAAACCACAGAAGGTACGAAAAATTTTATCAGGCATTCAAAAAGCTTTATAAAAACAACAAGGATATTTATAAAGAAATATCTGCGGAGGTATAGATATGGCAATGGAAAACGAAAAGAAGAAAGAGCTTATGAGGACAATAAAGTTTACATTGTTCTCGCTTTCTGCAGGACTTATTCAGATTGTGTCCTACACTCTGCTTTATGAGATCGCACACCTTCCCGAATATGTAAGCTATCTTATTGCACTTATTCTTTCTGTAATCTGGAACTTTACTCTTAACAGAAAGTTTACATTTAAATCGGCAAATAACGTGCCGCTTGCAATGTTAAAGGTCGCACTCTTTTATGTAGTGTTTACACCTGCAACAACCCTTCTTGAAAAGTATCTTACGGAAACACTCGGATGGAGCGGTTATATTGCAACGATCATCAATATGGTTCTTAATTTTGTTCTTGAATATCTGTATGACAGATACTTCGTTTTCAAAGACAGTATGGATACAAACGATATAGCAAAAAAGGAAGAACAAAAATAGGATATACAAACTATATCTTTCAATTTTCTTAAAACAAGGACAGTTGGGCCTGACCGGTATGGTATGGGAAAGGCTTGTATCTGCCCCAAGAAAGGACAAAAAATGGAGAAGAATTTAGCCAAAACTTATGATCCGAAGTCTTTTGAAGACAGGATCTACAAAACATGGGAGGAATCCGGTGCATTTGCTCCGGACATGAAAGAAGACAAAAAGCCGTTCACTATCGTGATGCCGCCTCCGAATATCACGGGCCAGCTTCATATGGGTCATGCAATGGATCTTTCGCTGCAGGATGTTCTTACAAGATTTAAGAGGATGCAGGGATACAGAACTCTTTGGCTTCCGGGAACAGACCATGCTTCCATTGCGACCGAAGTAAAGGTTGTCAATAAAATCAGAGAAGAGGAAGGCAAAAGCAAGGAGGAACTCGGAAGAGATGAATTCCTTAAGCGTGCTTGGGCATGGAAGGAGGAATACGGAAACAGAATCACCACTCAGGCTCGTAAAATGGGTGCTTCCTGCGATTGGAAAAGAGAACGCTTTACAATGGACGAAGGCTGTAATATTGCCGTTAAAGAACATTTTATCCGCCTCTACGAGAAAGGCTTGATATACAAGGGAAGCAGACTTATCAACTGGTGTCCGGTTTGTCAGTCTGCTCTTTCTGATATTGAAGTTGAGCATGAAGATAAGCAGGGTAAGTATTGGTACTTCAGATATCCCGGAGCAGACGGTTCTGAAGGAATTACGGTTGCCACATCCAGACCTGAAACAATGTTTGCCGATGTTGCAATTGCAGTAAACCCTGATGATGAAAGATACAAAAAGCTTGTCGGAACAAAGGTTATTCTTCCGCTTGTAGGAAGAGAGATCCCAATCATTGCAGATCCGTATCCTGATCCTGAAAAAGGTACAGGCGCCGTAAAGATTACACCGTCCTGCGACCCTAACGACTTTGAAGTGGGTCAGAGAAATGATCTTGAGATCCTGGAGTGTCTTGATGAAACGGCTCATATGACAGAAATGGCAGGAAAATATCAGGGAATGGACAGATACGAATGCAGAAAGGCCTGGGTTGCCGACCTTGATGCTGCAGGATACCTTGTTAAAATCGAGGATATAGTTATTCCTACAGGCGAATGCTACAGATGCCATAATGTTGTTGAACCGAGAATCTCAGAGCAGTGGTTTGTAAAGATGAAGCCGCTGGCAGAGCCTGCAATTGAAGCGGTTCGTAAGGGCGAAACGGAATTTGTTCCTGACAGATTTGATAAGATCTATTATCACTGGATGGAAGATATTAAGGATTGGTGTATTTCAAGACAGCTTTGGTGGGGACACAGGATTCCTGCGTATTACTGCGATGAATGCGGTGAGATGGTTGTGGCAAAGGATACTCCGGAAAAATGTCCGAAGTGCGGATGCACACACTTTAAGCAGGATGAGGATGTACTTGATACATGGTTCTCTTCTGCTCTTTGGCCTTTCTCAACTCTCGGATGGCCGGAAAAAACAGAAGACCTTAAGACCTTTTATCCAACAAGCGTACTTGTAACGGGATACGATATCATCTTCTTCTGGGTTGCAAGAATGATTTTCAGCTCCATTGAGGAAATGGGTGCTGCTCCGTTTAAGCATGT
Organism: Anaerovoracaceae bacterium; assembly: GCA_045616985.1. GTDB lineage: Bacteria > Bacillota > Clostridia > Peptostreptococcales > Anaerovoracaceae > RUG13409. Next base: position 68,222 of record JAZLHU010000013.1, on the reverse strand, counting down.
TCTTATTCATGGACTTGTAAGAGACTCTCAGGGCAGAAAGATGAGCAAGTCTCTCGGAAACGGCATCGATCCTCTTGAAGTTATTGATAAATATGGTGCCGATGCATTAAGATTTATGCTTCTTTCGGGCATTGCTCCGGGGTCGGATATCAGATATCAGGATGAAAAGATCGAGGCTGCAAGAAACTTTGCCAATAAGCTTTGGAATGCATCAAGATTCGTTATCATGAATCTTGAAAACGAGGATGGCTCCTTTAAGGAAATGTCAAATGAAAAGACAGCTCAGCTCAAGCCTGAGGATAAGTGGATGATGCAGATAGTTTCCGATGCCGTAAAGGAAATTACAGTCAATATGGAAAATTACGAGCTTGCACTTGCTGCAAATAAGATATACGAGCTTATCTGGAATCAGTATTGTGACTGGTATATCGAACTTGTAAAGGCAAGGCTCTACGGAAATGACGAAGAGGATAAGAAGACAGCAAGATATGCACTTCTTGCTGTATTAAAGGATCTCTTAAAGCTTCTCCATCCGTATATGCCGTTCATAACAGAGGAGATTTGGGGATACCTTCCAAAAGAGGAGGGAGCAAAGGATTTCCTTATGCAGGAAGCTTGGCCAAAGCTTCTTTCAGAAGACTACAGCAAGGATGTTGTAATCTTAAATACTGCAATGGATGCAATCAAATCCATCAGAAATATCAGAGCCGAAGCAGATGCGGCTCCTTCCAAAAAGCTTCATGCAATGCTTGTGGTTGACGAAGCAAAGAAGGAGGATGTTGAAGCCGGCTTTGCATATATCAAGTCCCTTGCAAATATTGAAGAAATTAAATTTGCAGGAAAGGATGAGCTTCCTGAGGACACAATGTCTGCGGTTCTTCCGGGTCTTGAGATATATATTCCTTCTGACGAGCTTATTGATTATAAGGCAGAATACGAAAAGCAGCTTGCTGAAAAGAAGCGGCTTGAATCTGAAATCGCAAGGGCTTCCGGAAAGCTTGCAAACGAAAAGTTTGTTGCAAAGGCTCCGGCAGATGTAATTCAGGCTGAAAGAGATAAGCTTGCAAACTATCAGGATATGCTTGAAAAGACAATAGCTCGTATAGCTTCTGTCGAGAAAAAATATAAAACACAAAGGATGTAAAAAAAATGAACAAAGACACATTAAGCACATTTATCAAGGCTATTCTTGCCGGTTTTTGCATCGGTATAGGCGGAGCAGTTTTTCTTGCTCTTCTTCCGACCAATAAGCCGCTTGGCGCAATCCTCTTTGCAGTAGGGCTTCTTACCATTTGCACGCAGGGATTTAATCTCTTTACCGGAAAGGCATGCTACATACTGGACAATAAGCCTTCGTATTTTCTGACTCTTCTTGTGATCTGGGTAGGAAATGTTGCGGGAACGGGAATCATGGCACTGTTCATCCGTCTTTCAAGACTTAAGGATTCCTTAGGAGCAGCAGCTCAGGGCCTTATCGATACCAAGAATGCTGACAGCCTTTGGAGTCTTTTCTTCCTCGGTGCGATCTGCAATGCCCTTATCTACATTGCCGTTGAAGGATACAAGAGCAATCCTCATGAGGCAGGGAAGTACCTTTCCCTGGTATTCGGTGTTGCGGTATTTATTCTTATCGGTTCAGAGCACAGCGTTGCTGACATGTTCTACTATGCAGCAGCGGGTAAGCTCTTCACAGCTCAGTGCTGGCTTAGACTTATAGTTATCAGTATTGGAAATGTTTTCGGAGGGCTTATTCTTCCGGGAGGAAAGAAGCTGGCAGAAAAACTGACTTCAAAGTAATTTTGTCTGGAGCTGCAGTATACTGCAGCTCTAATTTTATAGGTTGAAAAATAGCTATATTCATGTTATTATATCTGCATCTAAATAGAGGTTGACATGATAATTGATACAAAGAAGGCAATCAGTATAACTGAAGCGAACCAGAATTTTTCAAAGGCAGCACATATTGCTGATAAGAATGGTGAAGCGATTATCTATAAACGTAATAAGCCAAGGTATATATTGGTTAACATTGAAGATAATCCACAGATTGAAATGTCAGATGCAGAAAAAATAATGTTTGTAGGACAAAGAATCCTTCGTGAGCATTTTAATGCATTTAAGGAGTTGGCTAAATGATAAAAATATCTCTTGAAATGGCAGAACTGCTCCATCAACTTATTGCTCAGGAAACCGGAGGGGAAGTAGGCGTAAGAGATGAAGGTTTACTGGATTCAGCCTTGGAATCTGCATTTACAACTTTTGATGGTAAGGATCTATTTCCTACCAAAGAAGAAAAGGGTGCAAAAATAGGTTTTTCCCTTATTTCAAATCATGCTTTTATTGATGGAAATAAGAGAGCAGGAATGCACATAATGTTGACATTTCTGGAGCTTAACGGAATAAAAATTAATTGTACGGATCAGGAAATTATAGATGCCGGACTATCCTTGGCAGATGGTTCAATGAAATATGAAGAACTTCTTGATTGGGTTAGAAATCATGAGTAACGGAGATTATGAATGAATAATGACAGAGCCAATGTGCTGAGAATACTAAATATTTTCAAAGAATATTCTGATGATCAGCATATCATGACATCTACTGATGTAATAAAAAAATTCCAACAACAATTTGGCAAAAAGATTGACAGGCGTACCGTGTATAGTGCTGTTGATGTCCTTATTGAGAACGGTTTGGATATTTCCTTGCCCGAAGACAACGGCAAGGGCTATTACCTCCGCGACAGGGATTTTGCTCCTGCTGAAGTAAGACTGCTGGTTGACGCTGTTAACTCATTCGAATATATTTCGCAGGCTCAGACGGGAGCATTACTTGATAAATTAAAAAAGCTGCTTAATTCATACGAAAGACAAAATGTAAGCTCTGCCTTGATGGTCAATCCAAACAAAAAATCATCAAATCAGCAGGTGCTTTTAAATATTGATGTTTTGGGTCAGGCTATTTCCGAAAAGAAAAAAGTATCGTTTACTTATATGCGCTACAACTTGAGCAAAAAGCTTGAACCCAGAAGAGATGAGCCGTATACGGTAAATCCGTATGCAATGATTTGCGAAAACGAGCATTATTATCTGGTATGCCTGTATGAGGGACGTAACGACCCGAGTCTGTACCGAATAGATTTTATGAAAAATATCAGGGTCAGGAAGGATAGTATCGATCTTTCAAGCAAGGATGCAAATCTTGATTCTGTTAAGAAAATTACCTACGCACATGCAGGTAAACCCGAGATGGTTCGTTTAAGGGGAGATAAGATCGCACTTGGCTACGTTATAGAAAAATTCGGTCTGGATGTGACCATTATTCCCGATAAGGACGGAGAGGGATTTGAGGCTGCATTTACGGCTTCGCCGGAAGGAATTCTTTACTGGGCGCTTCAGTATGTTCAGCATGTTGAGGTTTTGTATCCTAAGTCTTTAAGAGATGAAGTAATAAAGGCTCTTGAATCCAATAAGTACGGTATCTGATAAGGAGAGGTAATGACCACGAAGGAGTATCAGGAGAATAGTTCTTTAAGGATTTTTCTCCATTATTTCAAGCCTCATAAAAAATTTTTTATTATTGATATGATCTGTGCATTTATTATTGCGCTTGTCGATCTGGCGTACCCGTTTATATCAAGGATCGCTATGAATTTCTGGCTTCCGGATAATAAATACACCGTATTTTTCGTTGTAACAGGAATAGTTATTGCTGCATACATTATCCGTTCATTACTCTACTATGTAGTTACTGTTGTGGGGCATACATTCGGCATAAGAGTTGAGGCTGATATGAGGGAGGATTTGTTTGCACATATCCAAAGCCTCAGCTTTAAATACTTTGATAATAACAGGACCGGTATTTTGATGAGCAGGATCACAAACGATTTGTTTGAGGTTGTAGAGCTTGCTCACCATGCTCCTGAGGACATATTTATTTCCTGCATCACGCTGGCGGGCGCCCTGATCGTAATGTATACAATCCAGTGGAAGCTTGCTCTTCTTCTTACCATCATCATCCCGCTTCTTATTTTCTTTGTTATGAGCAACAGACAAAGGCAGCTTGATACATCTGTTGAGGTAAAGAGAAGAACAGCCAAAATCAATGCGGTTATTGAATCTTCTTTGTCAGGAATAAGAACCAGCAAAGCTTATGCAAATGAGGCAATTGAATACGAAAAATTCCGTGATGCCAATAAGGATTACAAGGTCCATAAGAAAGAATTCTATAAAGCAATGGGAGTATTTCACGGAGGACTCGAATTTGTATGCTGCGCACTCTCTGTTGCTGTTATGGGCTTCGGCGGCTATCTGATAATGAAAAATCAGCTCACCTATGCCGACCTTGTAACATTTATGCTTTATATCACAACATTCATTAATCCTATCAGAAGAATGGGAGCGCTTGCGGAAACTCTTTCAACAGGATCGGCAGGACTTTCCCGTTTTGTGGAAATTATGAGAACTGATGCTGATATACAGGACGAGGAGGATGCAAAAGAGCTTGTTGTTACAAAAGGCAATGTAAGTCTTAAGGATGTTCACTTCTCGTATGACGGAAATACGGAAATACTTCATGGAATAAGTTTTGATATAAACGGCGGAGAGACTTTGGCTGTAGTCGGGTCCTCCGGTGGCGGAAAAACAACACTCTGCCAGCTCCTTCCGAGATTTTATGATATAGATCATGGCGCAATCCTTATCGACGGTCAGGACGTCAGAAATGTAACTCAAGCCAGCCTGCACAAGGCAATAGGTATAGTTCAGCAGGATGTGTTTCTCTTTGCGGGAACGATCAGGGAAAACATTGCTTACGGGAAGCTCGATGCAGGCGATGACGAAATTATTGAGGCTGCAAAAAAGGCTGAGATATACGATGATATTCTTGCCATGCCGAATGGTCTTGATACCTATGTGGGTGAAAGAGGAGTAATGCTTTCAGGAGGACAAAAGCAAAGAGTATCAATAGCAAGAATCTTTCTTAAGAATCCTCCGATACTGATCCTTGACGAAGCAACATCGGCTCTTGATACGGTCACGGAAAGCAAGATACAAAGTGCCTTTGATGAGCTTGCAAAGGGCAGAACAACAATCATCATTGCTCACAGGCTCTCAACAATACGAAAGGCAAAGAGAATAATAGTGATAGAGGACGGACAGATCCAGGAGTCCGGAACTCATAAGGAATTGGAAAAGGTCAAAGGATTGTTTGCACAGTTATTAAAATACAGCAGAGGTGAAAGCGATGGACTTGCAGAGTAGGATTTGCGGTTTTACCGTAACCGGAATTAAAGAATCTGAAGAGCTTGGCGGAAAGCTGGTTTATTTAAAGCACGATAAGCTTGAAACAGAGGTCGTCTGGCTTGATAACGGAGAGCTTAACAAGCTCTTTTCTATCAGCTTTATGACACTTCCAAAGGACAGCACGGGCGTATTTCATATCCTGGAACACTCCGTTCTTTGCGGTTCGGAAAAGTTCCCCGTTAAGGAGCCGTTTGTTGATCTTTTGAAAAGTTCAATGAATACCTTTCTTAATGCTATGACATTTCAGGATAAAACAATGTATCCTGTGTCATCAAGAAACGAAAAGGATTTTCTTAACCTTACTGAGGTTTATCTTGATGCGGTTTTTGCTCCCGCAATTTTAAAGAACAGAAATATTTTCTATCAGGAGGGCTGGCATATAGAGCAGGATGAAAACGGTAGACTTTCATATAAGGGCGTTGTATTCAACGAAATGAAGGGAGTAATGAGCGGAAAAGACGGACTTATCGGTGAGTCGCTTCTTCCTGTGATATTTCCTGATACATGCTACGGATATAATTCCGGCGGCGACCCTGATGTTATTCCGCAGCTCAGCTACGAGCAGTTTATCGAAACATATAAACAGCATTATCATCCGTCAAATGCAAAGATTTATCTGGACGGAAGCATCCCTGTCGAAAAAACTCTTCGTCTTATTGATTCTTATCTTTCAAAATACGAAAAGCTCGACAGGCTTCCGAAGCTTACATATCAGAAGCCGAAGTCCGCAGAAAAAACCATCTATTATGCCATTGCAGAGGATGAGGACGAGAAGGATAAAGCTCAGCTTACGCTTGCAAAAATATTCGGATCCTGGGATGACCCTGTTAAGACAATGGCAGCATCGACGATATTCGGGGCTTTGGCTGATTCCAATGATTCTCCGTTTAAAAAGGCCGTTTTGGAATCGGGACTTGCACAGGACCTGGAGTTTTATATCAGCGAAGAATCAGCTCAGGTTTATTTAACCATTGATGCAAAAAATGTTAAGGACGGATGTGAAGAGCAGCTTATAGCCCTGATCAGAAGAGTTGCAAAAGAGCAGGTTGAAAATGGTATTGATAAGAAGGCTTTAATTGCATCGATCAATACTGCAGAATTTAAATACAGATCACCTGATGAGCCTGCCGCGTTATACAGAAATATAAGAGCAATGCAGTCGTGGCTTTACGGAGGAGATCCGATTATTTACCTTGAGAGTGGAAATGCATTTAACAAGCTTCGTGACATGCTTAAAACGGATGCATACGAGAAGCTGCTTTCGAAACTGCTCCTTGATGACAGCGGACGTTGCATTTTAAAGAGCTTGCCATCCAAAACCTGTGCTGCGGAAAAGGATGCAAAGGAGACTGAAAAGCTTGATGCACTCAAAGCATCCTGGACAAGCGAAGAATTCGATGCCAATGCTCTTCTTAACGAGGAACTTGTTTGCTGGCAGCAGACACCGGATTCGCCGGAGCAGACAGCAATGCTTCCAAAACTCCCGCTTTCTGAAATTGAATCTGATTTTGACTATACTAAGACGGAGGAATATATACAGGCGGGCGTGAAGGTGCTTTATCATCCTGTTAAAACCAACGGTATAGTTCATATGGCAATGTATTTCAATATGGCTGATAAGAGTCTTGAGGAAATTACAAAGCTCTCTGCATATGCGGGAATTCTCAGTTATGTTTCAACAAAAAAGCATTCGACCCTTGAGCTTGAACAGGAGATAAAAACGTACTTGGGAAGTCTTAATTTCAGCCTCGGTGCATTTTCCGACAAAAACGAGTTTAAGACCTGTACTCCATATCTTATTGCAAGCTGCAGCGTGTTGAAAGAGAATGTTTCACATGCAAAAGAACTGATTTTTGAGATTATCTCCTCAACTGTATTTGATAAAGAAGAGATCAGAAACATTCTTCTGCAGGGAGATATGAGAGCAAGACAGGCCGGGATCGTTTCCGGTCACAGTCTCGGAAGAACTGCAGCCTTGTCTCATTACAGCGCTGATGATGCAATAAATGAAGCCTTAAGCGGTGTTACAAATAATCTGTGGCTTCATGATGTTACGGAACATTTTGACGATTATGCCGATGATCTGCTGAAATTGTATGAAGGGACCTTAAAGGAGGTTTGCACAAAGAGGAGGCTTGTTTTAAGTATTACTGCCGACGAATTTGACGATTACAGTGATTTTATCAATATGTTTGAAGACGGACAAGATACCCCTGTGCCTGCTGAATATGTTTCCGCCTTAGCGTTCAATCTCGGATGCAAAATCCCTGCTTTGATCGGTTTTGCGGTTCAGGGCTGCAGCCTGAATGCCATCGGTGAAAAATATGATGGTTCTTTAGCAGTTGCTGCCAATATTCTTTCTCTGGACTATTTCTGGAATAAGGTGAGAGTACAGGGCGGTGCCTATGGTACGGGCTTCAGAATAGGAATGGGAGGAAGTATGTTTACGTATTCCTATCGCGATCCTGGCCTTAAGAACACCATAGATACCAATAAGGGCGCCGCAGAATATTTAAGAGAGTATTGCCAAAATAACGGCGAAATTGATAAATACATCATTTCGAGCATTGCCGCAACTGAGCCTCTTTTATCTCCGCAGGCTAAGGGCGCCATTGCCGACAGGGATTATTTCTGCAGATATACCTACGAGACGGTTAAGGCTCAAAGAGAACAGATACTTGCGTGTGATTACGGCAAGCTGCTTCATGCAGCAGATATAATTGATAAGTTTTCAAATCAAGGCGCTTTATGCGTATTTGGTTCGGACGAAAAGCTAAAAGAATTTGATAATTTGGAAGTTATAAATATATGACCTTCAGCGGAAAAGGATATTAAGGAGAAGAGAATGAAAAAATTTACAGCGGTCATTTTAATCATGGCGCTTGTGTTTTCTTTCGCTGCCTGTGGGGACAGGCAGGAGGAAAACCCGCCGATCATCGAGCATCCTTCGCAGGAGCCTCAGCCAAAGCCAAGTCTTAAGCTTTCGCTTGAAGAATGGCCTGTCATCGACGGCGCTTTAGCCATGATCCCGTATTACGAGGAAATGGCGGCAAGGCTGCTCGACATGCCCATTGATGAGGCAAGAAAGCATGTGCTTTCAAACAATACGCCTATGGCTTATCAAAATCTTGCGGAGGGTAAGGTTGATATGGTTTTCTGTGCGCCGCCTTCAGATGAGCAGATTGCGTATGCAAAGTCAAATGGTGTTGAATTTGAGTCCGTTCAGGTCTTGAATTCCGGATTTGTATTCTTTGTAAACAAGGATAATCCTGTGGACAGTCTTACTTCAAAGCAGCTTCACGATATTTACGCCGGCAAAATCACAAACTGGAAGGAAGTCGGTGGTAAGGATGAGGAAATCATTGCATATCAAAGAGCTGAGGGCTCGGGAAGCCAGACAGGTCTTTACGAGCATGTTATTCCAAAGGATGAAGCTGCAGAGCCTGTTTTGGAAAAGCGCATTGCCGAAATGGGTGCGATAATAGATGCCGTTGCTCATTACGAAAACTCTAAAGGTGCAATTGGCTTTTCTTACTATTACTACGTTACAAATATGCACTATCAGGAAGATGTCAAGCTTATTGCAATTGACAGGGTTTATCCAACTCCTGAAACCATTTCTGCTGATTTGTATCCGTTTATTTCCAAAACCTGTGCATGCTTTAACAAAAATCAGGCTGAGGACAGCGTGGTAAGACGGATTGCAGACTGGTGTGCAGGCGAAGAGGGCATGAAGATGGCCCAGCACCTTGGCTACGTTCCCAATGATAAGGAAGAATACGTAATTAAGGGTTACGGAGACACGTTTAAATTCCAAGCTCCACCTGAGTATATTACTGAAAACAATATAGAAATTAACGACATCAAGGAAGATGTTACGACCGGCGAATACGGCTATGATTATTGCAATCACCAGTATTTTCAGATCAGTGGCTTGAAGGACAGCAGCGTTGAAAAAAAGATAAATTCCGAATTATTTGAAATTTACAACAAGTATGTTAACGGGAATTACGTTCCGCCGTACAGGATGCCTAAGCAGGGTGAGATAAAGATCAAGGATAAGGACGACATTTCGGCATTTTATAACATTACCGGAAACAACTCCAACATCTTAAGCGGATATTTTTCTTTCTACGGTGAATTTACCATTGACGGCGAGGGCTATTATTACGATGCGATGGAGCCGTTTAATTACGATCTTCGAACAGGAAAGCAGCTTGCACTTTCCGAGGTATTGATTGATTCTGAAAATACGCTTGATTACCTAAACAGCTTGATATACAGGGAAATAACCGACGGCGATTACGATGAAGAGGGTTTCTATGATGTATATGAATCCTGGAAGCTTGCTGCCCCGTTTAAGGGCTTGGGTCCGAATCAGCGTTTCTACATGAACGATGACGGCAGCCTGACCCTGGTATTTGACTGGAATACTCCTGAATTTTATACCAATTTGCATTATGCAGCGCATTATATAAGCGATGCGGAAAAATTCTTAAATTTCGAAGCCTGCAGGAGTGATGCTTTCCTTTTTGTTGACGAAGATCCTGTATACAGATTCCTTACATCGACCTATGAATCCGAAGACATCTTTATTCAAACACGGGAAAGAGAAGATATAAAAAAGATCATAGGTGACAGGTCAATTGATATTTGGGGAGAGACAACATATAATCCGGAAATGTCCGAAATACAGCAATATTATGCAAAGGGTGATTCCGATCTGTTATTGAATAATGCTATGGGTATAGTTGATGATTACGATATGCTTGACGGCGAATATAAAGACATATACGGCAGTATATCAATGAGCTCGTATTATACCCGTGTAGGTAAATATCTTGATATACACCAAAACTATTATCGCTGGATGAATTACATGAAGAACGGTATGTCCGAATCATACGAAGATTACAGCTTATCGCAGGCATATTGCTTCGGAGAGGATCCCGATTTGCTTTTAAGTCTGGAGGATATTTTTGTGCCGGGAACAGATATTCGGCAAACACTCAGGGATTCATTTAAACGGTTTTTTGAACATGAAAATCAAATAGCTTATGAGGCAGAGGACTTCTATCCTTACGTTGATGCTGCAATCGAAGGTATGACAGGCTTTGGCATTGACACCGATGCGCTGACATTTTCATATTTTGGCGGAGAAATTTATAATGTTCCGGGGGATACGATGCAAAGCTTTTACAGATTGCCATATAGGTATATCGGCTGTGAAAATCTGGTAATTTTTGACTGAATTTGTTGATTTTCCATATATAAATGAAAAAAACAACACCTTATGTATAGCATAAGGTGTTGTTTTTATGTTAAAATACCATGTTATGTTATGCGATGAACTTGAAAAGTGCATAGGCTACACCTTTAAGGATAAAAGCTTACTCAGAACGGCCATGACACACAGCTCTTATGCAAATGATATCCTGGGCAGCAGCAGCTTTTCCAATGAACGCTTTGAATTTTTAGGCGATGCTTTGCTTGATGCTGTTGTGGGTGAGATCCTGTTCAGGCGTTATCCGAAAAAGGATGAAGGTTTTCTTACCAAGCTGAGATCTGAAATCGTTTGCGAGAAGTCACTCAGCAGGGCAGCTTTTGCTGTCGGGCTTAATAAGTATCTGCTTCTCGGAAAGGGCGAAGAGGAGCGGGGCGGAAGAAACAGAGAATCAATAGTTGCAGACAGTGTGGAAGCTGTTATTGCGGCTGTATATCTTGATTCTGATACCGCCGAGGCATTAGGTGCAATTTACGGCGTTATAAAACGCCTGCTTGATGAAAATATCGAGCTTGCATGCCGGGGAAAGCTTAACATAGACAGTAAATCCACTCTGCAGGAAAAGTGTCAGGCAAGCGGTTTTGGCGAACCGGTTTATGAAATCGTTGGGGAAAGCGGCCCGGACCATGCCAAAAGCTTTACGGCTGCAGTGTATGTAAATCAAAAGGAGCAGGGACGGGGAAACGGAAGAACAAAAAAAGAAGCTGAGGCCAACGCTGCGGCAGAGGCTCTTAAGCTGATGGAGGAATAAATTGAACTTTAAACGAATCGAACTTAACGGATTTAAATCATTTGCAGATCCTGTAACTATAGAGTTTTCCGAGGGAATGACTTGTATTGTAGGGCCAAACGGGAGCGGAAAGTCCAATATTTCCGATGCAATAAGGTGGGTACTCGGAGAACAGTCTCCGAAGATGCTGCGCGGCGGAAAAATGGAAGAGGTTATTTTTGCCGGTACACAGAATCGTAAGCCAAAGGGAATGGCTGAGGTTACTCTTGTAATCGATAACTCAGACCATACTCTTCCGATTGAGTATGCAGAGGTTGCGATCACAAGGAGAATGTATCGCTCCGGCGAAAGCGAATATTTGATCAACCATAATGTCTGCAGATTAAAGGATATCAGAGAGCTTATCATGGATACCGGTATCGGTGTTGAAGGTTATTCGATCATCGGTCAGGGTAAAATTGCAGACATCATTGATAACAAGATGGATTCCCGTCGAGAAATCTTTGAAGAGGCTGCAGGTATCACAAAATACAGAACCAAGAAGCTTGAAACCGAACGAAAGCTTGAAAGAGCAAGCGATAACCTGACCCGTGTTAATGATATCGTTCATGAAATTGAAGGCAGGATCGGAACTCTTGAAACCGAAAGCAGGAAGGCTCAGGAATATCTTGAAATCAGAGATAAATACAAGGACGTTGAAATCAATATCATCCTCAAAAATATTGAAACTGCAGATACAAAGACTGCAAGTGTAAGAGAAGAGCTTGCACAGCTTGAAGAAGCAATTGCAAAAGACGAGCAGGATAAGACCATCTTGGAGAATACCATCAGGGCCGGAAGAGAAAAACTTAATCAGATTGAAGAAAAACTCAACCTGCAAAGGGAAGCTCTGATGACAAAGACGGAAGAGATCCATGAGATCTCGGGAAGAGGCGAAGTTAACAAGGAAAAGCTTGAAGGTCTTAAAAGAGATCAGGAAAGACTTGCTGCGGAAATTGCTGTTATCGGCGAAAAACTCGAAAAGGAAAGCGAAAACGAAAGCCAGGCAAAGAAGGTTCTTGAGTCTGCTGCCGAAGAAGAAGCATCTTTGGATCAGGAATTCAGAAACAAGCATCAGCTTGCTTTGGATGCTCAGACTAAGCTCGAGCAGGCAAGCGAAAAGCTTGAAGTTCAGAAGAACGAGATATTTAACATTTCAGCAGATGTATCTTCCGCAAAAGCAGCTGCAGACAGCATGGAAAACTTAAAGCAGACTCTGGTGCGTCGTTCCGAAAGACTCGAGGAGGATGAATCCTTAGCGGATTTAAAGATCAAGCTTGAAGAAAGACACAAAAAGGCTGTTGAAGATAAAGAACGAGCAGCATCACAGTTAGCTGCCGCAAGCAATAACGCCGAAACCGCAAGAGTAGCGCTTTCCATGCTGCAGGCAAGATACAATCTTCTTGACGAACTTGAAAAATCCTATGAGGGCTATGGCGGCGGAGTTAAATTCCTTATGGGACAGGGAGTATCCGGTGTGATAGGTACTTTAGGCGACCTTCTTCAGGTGCCGAGAGGACTTGAGCTTGCCATTGAAACTGTTCTTGGCGGAAAGCTTCAGGATATCGTTTGCGACAACGATGATGTTGCAAAAAAGTCCATTCAGCTTCTTAAGAGCAACAAAGCCGGAAGACTTACATTCCTGCCTGTTGACAGCTTAAGAGTCAATAAGCCGCTTGATGTGTCCAAAATTCAAGGCGATAAGGGCTTTATGGGTCTTGCATCCGAAAAGGTCAGCCTTAAGGGCGGATACAGAAATGTAGTTGAATATATGCTTGGGAACGTTGTTATTGTTGATAATATCGACAACGCAATTGCCATTTCAAAAAAGAATGCCGCACCGTATAAGCTTGTAACAGTTGACGGTGAGGTTATTAATGCTGCGGGTGCAATTACCGGCGGAAGCTTTAAAAACAACACTGCAAACATTCTTGCAAGAAAGGCCGAAAAGCAGGATATTGAAAAATCCTTAAAGCAGGCTGATATTGATCTTTCAAATGCAGAAAGGGAAAGAGAGGAAGCTCAGGCACTTATCAATTCCGCTGAAGAGGAAAGGATAAAAACCGAGAATGAAATCAGAAGCACGGAAATCCGTTTGGATGAGCTTTCTGATCTTACAAAAGAAATTGAAAACGCAGAAAAGGATATTGCGCCTGCACTTGAAAGGCTTGCTCAGCTTGAGGATGCAAAACGCAATGCCGAAGCTGTTCTTGAAACGTTGGCAGATTATGTCCAAAAGTGCAGCGGGGAATACGAAAAAGCAAAGGAAGAAGAAACAAAGGCCAAGATGGCTCAGAATGCCGCAGAGCTTAAGACATCCAATGCGAAGGAATTTGCCGTCCTTGCAGCCAATGCTATGGCAGGACTTACCGCAGACAGAGAAGATAAGGAAAAGCAGCTTGAAAGCGCAAAGCTTTTGCAGCAGCAGATCCTCGACTTTGAAGGAAGCGCAGCACAGCTTCTTGCCGATAAGGAAGCTGAAAGGGCTGAAATCGAAAAGCAGCTTGAAGAGCTCAATACCGGGCGCCTTAGTGTTTCTTCGGATGCCGAAAGGTTTGAAAACGAAAGAGCTGAGCTTGAAAAGCTTGTTTACGAGCATCAGACAAAGAAGCATGATGCTGATGTAAGAATGGCAAGATTCGATGCTCAGACGGAAACGTTAAAGGAAAAGCTCTTTGATGAATTTGAAATGTCCTACGCAGAAGCCTTAGAGCATGCTGATCCGGAATTCGTTCTGTCAAAGGCAATGAAAGAATCAAGAGAGTACAAAGACAGGTTAAGAGCTCTTGGTGATGTCAATATCGGAGCCATTGAGGAATATAAGACCGTAAAGGAGCGTTACGATTTCCTTACTGCTCAAAGAGATGATATATGCAAAGCAATGGAGGAACTTACAAAGGTCATCAACGAGATGGATACGATCATCAAATCAAGATTCCATGAAAGCTTTGACCTTGTTGCCGAAAACTTTGAAAAGACGTTCAGCGAGCTCTTTAAGGGCGGTCATGCCAGACTTTCAATGGAAGATCCGACAAATCCGCTTGAAACGACCATTGAGATAGAGGCTCAGCCGCCGGGAAAGAAGCTTCAGAATATGAACCTTCTCTCCGGAGGAGAAAAGACTGTTACTGCAATCGCTTTGATGTTTGCGGTTCTTAAGGCGAAGCCGACACCGTTCTGTATTCTCGATGAAATCGAGGCTGCGCTGGATGATGCAAATATAGACGGCGTTGCAAAATACATCAGGAATTTCCCTGATTCGCAATTTGCTCTTGTAACTCACCAGAAGCTTACCATGGAGTATGCAGATGCGCTGTATGGTGTGACCATGCCGGAGCGTGGTGTTTCTCAGGTGCTTTCTCTTAAGCTTGGCGATGATTTTGAGGTTGAGTAATGTCAGGAGAAAAGAAGATGTCATTCTTCGGAAGAATGTCACAGAAAATCGGAGATATGCTTTTACTGCATCCGGTCCCGGACGAAGAAATGATCGATGAGCTTGAAGAGGTTCTTATCACCTCTGATATCGGGATGGACACAACAATGAAAATTACCGATGAGCTCAGGGAGAGGATCAGAAGCAACAGATTGTCCGATGCTGATGCCGTAAAAAAGGGAATAACGGAAATTGTCAGTGAAATGCTCGATAAAAAGGACAGACAAAAGCTTTGCGCTGACACTCCTTTGTTTATCATGATGATAGGAGTAAACGGTGTCGGAAAAACAACAACCATGGCTAAACTGGCATATAAGCTTAAATCTGAAGGGAAAAGTGTTCTTCTTATTGCTGCCGATACATTCAGAGCTGCCGCAGCGGAACAGCTTTCCATCTGGGGCGAAAGAATCGGTGTTCCGGTCGTAAAGCACCGGGAGGGTGCGGATCCCTCAGCGGTAATATTCGACGGTATTGCCTCTGCAAAGGCAAGGAATATTGACATTGTTATTTGCGATACGGCAGGAAGACTTCAAAACAAAAAAAACCTGATGAGTGAGCTTGAAAAAATGAACCGTGTCATCGGAAGAGAGTTTTCGGATGCAAGCAGGGAAACTCTTCTGGTGCTTGATGCTACAACAGGTAAGAATGCAGTTTCTCAGGTCAGGGAATTCGGAGAGGCTGCAGGCATTACGGGTATAGTGCTTACAAAGCTCGATGGGACCGCAAAGGGGGGAATAGTGGTTACGATTTCAGATGAATTTGATCTTCCTGTAAAGTTTATCGGACTCGGAGAAAAAATGGAGGATCTAAAGGAATTCAATCCTGATTCTTTTGCAAAGGATATTTTTGAGGGGTAGGGAAATGAAGAGTAAAAAAAGGAAAACTCATCTTGATAAGTCTGATACGTCGCGCAACAGGCGGGAAACCGATTTGCAGAAAGCAAACACAGAAGAAGTTCTTAATAAAGAGCATACCATTTTTGTGAGAAAACCGGCAAAAGACGAAACTCAAAGAGTTGATAAACCTGCTGCTGCAGGAGTTATTGACAGGGACGAGTGGGATGAAATGCTGCGTGCTCTTGAGAATGAACCTATTAAGCCGGCTGAAGAAGGGAAAGCGGTCGTTGAACCTTCATCTGCGGCGGGTACAAGAGCCAAAAAAAATGTGAGTAAAAACTTGAAAAAGAAAAAGAATTCAAAAGCTGCCCAAAAAGCAAAGGCTAAGAGAAAGAAGATATTTACAAGAATTATTCTGGCGCTTCTTTGTCTTTGCTTTGTTGCGGCGATTGCTGCGGGAATTATTGTAATAAAGATTATTAAGGAAACACCTGATATTAATCCAACCAATATTTACAGTATGCTTTCGCAAAGCTCCGTAATTTACGATATCAACGGGAATACGGTAGATAATATTTATTCCGGAGATGCTTTGAGAACCAATGTTGAATTTTCCGAAATACCGCGGCAGCTTATTGATGCCTTTGTGTGCATAGAGGATAAAACCTTCTGGGATCACCACGGATTTAACTTAATCCGTATAGGTGGTGCGATCTGGCAAAAGCTTTCAGGACAATCAAATAGAATCGGTGGTACGTCCACTATAACTCAGCAGCTTGCGAGAAATATATATCTGGTTGATACAAAGAGCTCAAGAGGTATGGATGGTATAATCAGAAAAATCAGAGAAGCATACTATACCATTCAGATTGAAAAGACCTTAAGCAAGGAACAGATCATCGAAGCATATCTTAATACTGTATATCTTGGTTTTAACTCCAACGGTATATATGCTGCCTCAAAGGCTTACTTTAACAAAGATATTAAGGATCTGACACTGATCGAATGTGCACAGCTTGCGGCTTTGCCTCAGAGCCCGAATAACTATGCACCTTTAAAGCGTGTCGGAACTGACTCGGTTACTGATATAGACAGTCTTGATATTGTTACATCAAATGATACCTGGATTACTTATTACAACGATGCCGGCTCAAGCAGGATCAAGCTTGTTCTTCGCTATATGCACGACCAGGGAAAGCTTGATGATGCAGCATATGAAGCGGCAAAGGAAATATCTATCAGGGATTATTTAAATCCGGGTGTCAATATCGGAAATGCTGCCAACGATTCGTCTTACTTTACAGATTACATCGTAAGCGAAGTAATGTCCGATCTCCAGAATAAGCTCGGATATACATACGAGGAAGCGCATAATCTTCTTTACAACGGCGGTCTTATCGTTAACAGCACTCTGGATATGGATATTCAGGTCATTTTGGAAGGTGTTTATGCTGATGAAAGCAATTTCCCGAAAATCAAGCCTGCATCCGTCGGCACGGATAAAGAAAAGAATATCTTGAATGCAGACAGGGATAAGGTTGTTCTGTATGCATTCAATAATATGATAAACGAAGACGGGGACTTTATTCTTCGCGGAGAGGACTATAAATGGAATGATAACGGCTCTCTTACACTTCTGAAGGGAAAGCGACTGAACTTCTACAACACAAAGTCCAATGGTGTTGAGGATGTAAGAATTGATATCAAGGATATGTATGAGATGCTTGATGACCAGCTCTATTCAAGAAGCGCCAGCAACTGGACTATTGCAAGCAGGTATAAGAGCCGCGATAAGGACGGAAATGTTATTATTTCCGCTGATTGCTTTACTGATCTTCCGGAAGCATTTAAAAAACATGATGACGGAACAATTACTTTGGCATCAAAGTACTTTAACTTAGGTTCTCAAATTATTCAGCCGCAGTCTGCCATGGTTATTGTTGATAATGCAAGCGGGCAGGTCAGGGCAATGATAGGCGGAAGAAATATTAAAGGCAAGCTCTTGTATAACCGTGCAACCTCCACGAGACAGCCGGGATCCTCCATTAAGCCTCTTTCTATTTACTCAACAGCACTTCAAAAGGGTTATGAAGCATCACTTGCAAAGGCAGCCGGAGAAGAAGAGTACGGTACAATATTTACAGCAGCCACTCCGGTCGATAATATTCCAAGCAATGCAAAGTACGACCTCTGGCCAAAGAACTCCGACGGCGGCTATGCAGGTAATACATATATGAGAAAGGCTCTTGAACAGTCCTGGAACGGTTCTGCCGTAAGCCTTTACAATATGCTGGATCCTCAGGATTGTGTAAACAATCTCCTGAACTATGGTATCACGTCCCTGGTTCTTGACGGAGAGGAAACAGATGTAAACGCATCTGCTCTTGCACTTGGAGGAATGACAAAGGGTATTTCACCGCTGGAGGAGGCCTCTGCTTATTCAACGTTCGGCAATTATGGTGTCCATAATGAACATACATGCTATACAACAGTTACAAACAGAAAGGGTGATGTTATCCTTACTGCAGAAAACCATCCCGTAAAGGTTTTGGATGAACCCGTTGCATCTTTGATGCTGGATATGCTTCAGTCGGTTGTAAACCGCGGAATTGCAGGCTCTGCAAGGCTTAAGTCTCAGCCTAACGGCGGTAAGACTGGTACAACCTCTGATGCATACGATATTTGGTTTTCAGGGCTTACTCCGAAATATGCCGCATCTGTTTGGATCGGCTGCGATACAAATATCAAGCTTGGTACAAGCTCCGGAACAACAGCCAAGCTTTGGAAGGCTGTTATGGAGAAGGTCGGCCAGCTTGATGACAGACAGGAATTTGAGATGAGGGGAGATTTTGTTACCGTAACAGTTGATTCAAAGACAGGTATGCTTCCGTCTCAGAGTGAATATGCCGATATTCCCGAGGAGGATTTAAGATCTGAAATCTTCATCAAAGGAACTGAGCCTAAAGAGGCAGATGATAATGCAAGAGGATATATTAAGGTATGTTCAGCTACCGGATATCTTGCAACTCCGTATTGCCCAACGGCATATAGGTATTACGTTGAAAGACCGGGCGGACTTTCATGGGAAACGCTTCTGGCAAACTATACGCTTCTTAAGGGCTATAAGCAGGGCATGGATCCTGCCGTACTTGCAGAACAGGATAAGACTCAGTATCTTAATCTTATTCCTGATGCGAACCTTGATCCTCCGCAGTTCTATTGCCCGATACACGGTCATTACTCGGAGGCGGATTACGAAGCATATCCGGTTTCGCCGATTGTCAGAGCGGAATATAACGTAGAAGGTCTCCTTGGCGGAGAAGAGTATTACTACGAGGAAGACGATCCGCAGTCCGGGCAAGAGGCAGATATGCCGGATTGGTCTATAATAGATGAGGATGAGGATTAAAAAAAATATTTCAATATTGATAACAATTTGTATTGCCGCAGGACTTGTTTCCTGTGGCAATCTTAATGTAAAGACCTTTGGTAAGGAAAGGTATTCGGATACATATTTTGATGCTTTCGATACAGTGATCGGCTTTACTGCCTATTGTGATTCAAAGGACGAGTTTTCAAGTATCAATACGGAAGTCAAAGCCTTATACCTTTATTACCATAAGCTGTTTGATATATACAACGATTACGAGGGAATGAATAATGCCAAAACCTTAAATGATAACGCCGGTATTGCTCCTGTAAAGCTTGATGAGACGTTTCTTGATCTGATCGATTTTTCAAAGGATTTGTACAGGCAAACCGACGGCAACGTAAATATTGCCTTCGGATCGGTTTTAAAATACTGGCATAACGTAAGAGAGACCGTAAATAACGGTGAAAAGGCGGAGCTTCCTTTAACGGAGGATTTGCAATCAGCAAATCTTCATTGCGATATAGATGATATTATCGTGGACAGGGAAAACGGAACGGTTTTCCTTGCAGATCCCCTGATGTCCGTTGATCTTGGTTCAGTTGCAAAGGGCTTTGCAACTGAGCTTGTTGCAGATAAGCTTTTGGCAGAAGGAAAAACCAATATCATTATTTCTGCCGGCGGAAATACAAGATCGGTAGGTCTTAAGCCCGGTGATGAAAAATGGAGCGTGGGAATACAAAATCCGGATACGGATTCATCGCAATTTGCAGAGATAATAGAAATAGGAAGCTGCAGCGTTGTGACCAGCGGGACCTATGAAAGATTTTTTGAGCTTGATGGCGTAAGATACCACCACATCATAAATAAAGATACCTTAAAGCCTGAAAACAATTTTCAATCAGTCAGCATAGTAACGGAAGATTCCGCTTATGCCGATGCCTTATCCACAGCCGTCTTTAACATGAGCCTTGAAGACGGAAAACGCTTTATTTCAGGGCAAAACGGCGTAGAAGCAATGTGGATTCTCAATGACAATTCACATGTCTACTCGGACGGTTTTGAAGCTTTTATAAGGGAATAAACATTGATATTCTGTACGAAAAAAACACCGGCTGTGCCGGTGTTTTTTCATCTATTACTTGTCGTTTAAAACTTCGTATTTATCAAGATAAGAGCCCATTTCTTCTCTGTCGGCGGAGAGAGAAACTACAAAATCCATTCCGTATGTCTTGGAAATAAGATCAAGCCTTGCAAGGAAATCTTCAAGATTTTCGACCTTGATATCTGCATGCTTTAAGATGCTGTCAAGGAAGATGATTTCGATATCGTTATCCTGACTTACGATTCCGTAGAGGAATCCGATGTATTCATCAACATTTGTGATCTGCTCAAAGTCTTCCATGCATACAACACGGATCCTGTACTTAAGATCGTACATAAGTCTTTGATTCTTGTTTATAAATACTACGCTTCCGTTTACTGCGTCCAGACTCTGGTTAGCCATTTCCACCATTTGCTTGGTTTTTCCGCTTCCCTTATGTCCGATGAGTAACTTGACCATAGCTGTGTACCTCCGTATAAATAAAATCAGATAATGCTGTCACATACATTATAGCTTTATTGCCTTCAATTAACAAGTGCGGTTTTTGCGAAGCTGTCCGCATGCCGCATCTATATCGGTGCCGAGTGTACGGCGTACGGTTGCGCAAATTCCGAGACTGTCAAGCTTTTTTGCAAATTCTTCGGCTTCCTTTTTGCTGCAGCCCTTAAAATCATTTTCCGTCACCGGATTTAAGGGAATAAGGTTTATATGGCTCATCATGCCGGACAAAAGCTTCGACAGTGCCACGGCATCCTCGTCGCCGTCGTTTTCCCCTTTTATAAGGGCATATTCAAAGCTTACCCTGTTCTTCGTCTTTTCAGAATACTCTTTTACTGCGGGAATAAGCTCTTTCAGAGGATATTTCCTTGAAATCGGCATAAGCGCCTCTCTTCCTTTCTGATTTGCGCGGTGAAGAGAGATGGCAAGGTTTGCCTGAGGAAAATCCTCTGCGTACCTTTTGATACCCGGAATTACTCCGCAGCTTGAAACGGTAATATTTCTTAAGCTTAAGTTTATTCCGTCTTTATCATGAAGAAGGGTGATGAATTTTTTTACTTCATCATAGTTATCAAACGGTTCGCCCATACCCATAAGAACTATATGGTTGAGGCTTTGAGCTGTATATTTCCGGACCATAATAAATTCATCAAGCATTTCAAATGCCTTAAGATTCCGAACCTTTCCTCCTATTCCCGATGCGCAGAATACGCAGCCCATATTGCATCCGATCTGGGTGGAAACGCATATGGAATTTCCGTATTCGTACTGCATGAATACGGATTCAAGAAATTCTCCGTCCGGAGCTTTAAAGAGAAATTTCTGTGTGCCGTCCTTTGATTTTTGAACCAGTTCAGCTTTCAAAGACTCAAAAGTACATTCTTTGGAAAGCTTTTCTCTCAGATCCTTTGAAAGATTGGTCATTTCATCAAGGCTTTCGGCACCTTTGCATATCCATTCGAAAATCTGCTTTTCCCGAAAAGGCTTTTCGCCGAGGGATAAAAGCAAATTCTTTCGCTCTTCTCTTGTGAGTTCTTTTAAGTTCATTACAGATTCGAAATAAAAAGCTCCAAAGCCAGATAGCCGTTCATATTTCCTGATTTAAGATCTTTTTCAATCTGAAAAGCACGGTCCAAATCCCTTTTGAGTTCTTTTGATGTTTTTCCTTTGCATGCACCCATGGCCTTTTTGTAGCGATATTCGTTGACCTTCATGGCTTTTATAATATCGTAATAGCCCTGGCTGTCTTCTTCGCGTTCTTTCCCTTCAAGCATGATTTCAAGCTGCGAGCAAAGAAGCCCCAAAAAGCTTAATACAACCCCCATCTCTTTTGACGGGGTCTGAATATCTATGCTGTTATGGAGAATGGTAAGAGCTTCTCCTTTTCTGTAGGAAAAGGCGCAGTCCAGTATCTTAAAAGCATTTATTTCCGCCTGCGCCGACGAGCTCTCCATAAAGTCGTCAAGTGTCAATACGCTTTTTTCGCAGGAGGAAAATACCTTTTTTAAATCGTTTTCAAGATTAAACAGGCTGTAGCTTCTGTCCGGGTCTGCATATCCGCAGGAATGGGCAAAGGAAAGCATGTCGGCAGGGCTTGCGCTTTTTCCATGTGCCTTTAATCTTTTTGCCATCCATCCGGATAGTGTGGCATCATCAAGCGGCGTAAAATCGTATATGATCCCGTGCTTTGCTGCCGCCTTGTACAGGGATTTGGTCTTGTTAACCTTAGACATGCATAATAAAAGTATTGTCGTGTCGGGAACAGAAGAAAGATATTCCGTAAGAGGCCCGGCACTTTCGTCCGGGTCATCGACTACAACAAGCTTTCTTTCCGACATAAGCGGAACGGTTTCGCAGGCGGCGATTATTTCGTATTCATTCTTATCTTCGGAAAATGCCGTATAGTCCAAGGCTTCGGCTGCGGGATTTACTATGCTGCTCTTAAGGTATCCTTTAGACCAGTCAATCAAAAAGTCTTCCCTTCCGCAAAGAAGAAGTACCCTTGGCCATATGCCTGTCTGCTTTGCCGATGTAACCATCTTTACGATGGTCTTTGACGGATGCTCCGTATTTACCTGTTTAGAGGAATATGCCACTGCCTGTCCTTTGCTGCGTTAAAAAAAACAGCTTCCTTTGAGTTTACTTCTTTAAGACCGATGCCTCCGTAAAGGTCGGTTCTTGCGTATATTATACCCAATTTGTCCAGCAACTGCAAAACAGAAGGCGCAGGATGTCCGTAGGAATTGTTAAGTCCGCAGGAAATGAGGGCAAAGGAAGGGTCTGCTGATGTCAGGAACCCTTCCGAGCTTGATGTGCCGCTTCCGTGGTGGCCAAGCTTTAATACGTCGCAGCTGAGGTATGGATAAGCCCTCAGAAGCTCGGCTTCTCTTTTTTTATCTGCATCAGCCATAAAAAGGCAGTTTAATCCCTCTATATTGAGGCTGCATATTGTGCAGGTGGCGTTATCTCTGTTTTGGTCGAGAATCTTTTCTATCTTAAAGCATTCGGAAAGCTCGTAAACTCCTTTTGAATGGTCCTGGTCCTTGTGGCTTACTATGGCAAGGTCGATTTTTGTTATACCGTTTTTAAGAAGAAATGGTTTTAGGGTGTCCTTCCCGATGTTTTTATAGTAGCTTCCTCCGCCGTCTATAAGAATGTGCAGGCCGCTTTGACTTATCAGAGTGCAATCGCCCTGTCCGACATCCGCAAAGTACAGCGGCGGCAGATCATATCCCTTTGGAATCACAAGGGCAAAGCATGCGAGCATCGATGCTATAAGGCAAAGGGTTTTCTGTTTGTTTCTTCTGTTTAATATGATCCTTGTTTCCGAAAAGAAATAGAAAAAGATTATGTAGTAAAGGATAATCACATGCACGGGAGGAGCAGGAACGGAATACGAAAATTTCAGCCTTGCGGCAAGAGACGAAAGGGCGGTAAGAGCTTTTAAGAAAAGCATGACCGGACCGCCTGCGGCAGCAAGAATGACCCCTGAAAAGAAAAAGGATAAAAGGAATACGGCAAGGCCCAGGGGCAGTATAAGGCCTGCAAGATATATGGCAGGAGGGTTAATAAAAATACTTATTGGTGAAAAATTCAAAAAATGAAAGGCAATTAAAGGCATCATTCCGATCTGCGCAGCAGGTATAACAAGGGAAGAGCTTCCGAGCCTGTAAAAACGCTCTGACCTTAGTTTGTCGGACAGCTTAAGAAACTTTCCCTGAATGTACGGAAGGGCAACTCCCATGGAATATGCCGCAGCAAAGGATAATTGAAAGCCGCTGTCAAAAAGAAGGTAAGGTCTGAAAAGCAGGAGAAGTATGGCAACAAAAGTAGTTGCACATACGCTGTCGTAGCGGCGGTTGAGTCTTACGGAGAAAATTTTAAGCACAGTCATAACAGAGGCTCTTATCACCGAGGTGCAAAAGCCCGAAAGGGCGCAGTAGCAATAAATAAGAAATACGCTTAAAAGACTTATGAGCATGCCTTTGCGTTTTTGAAGGAGTTTTTCAAGACCCGAATAAAGAAGGCTTACATGGAGACCCGATACCGCAAGAATGTGGGCAATGCCGTTGGTTTGAAACTGATCGTACAGCTCGTCATCCATATAGGCTTTATCGCCAAAGAGTATGCCGCTTAATACCGAAAAGGCTTCTTCGCCCGCGATCGGTCTGATTTTTTGATAGAAGGAAGCCTTCTTTACTGACAGAAAATGCAGAAGTGGTCTTTGCACGGCTCCGCCTGTTATTCTGTATTTGGATGTTTCGATTATGGTATATATGCCTTGCCCTTTTAAATACAGCCTGTAATCAAAGCAGCCGAGGTTTCTTCTTCCGTCCGGAACGGATACCCTGCCTTGCACCGTAATTCTGCGGCCTGCAAGATCATACACCTTTTGCTCGTCGGTGATATTTTTGATGCGAACAAGACAGGCTTCGGATCCGGTATCAACGGTGATTGCAGAATAGTATTCTTTGATCTGCACTTTTGTGACGATGCCGGAAAAGGAAGTGATGGTGTCTGCACGGGAAAGAAGGGTGCTTTCGCGGTCGAGGATGGAACCTAAACCAAAAGGGTTTAAATAGTAAAGCACCAAAATAAGAGTTATTTGAATGTATAAAATGAGCAGAATAGGTCTTCGCATGATATGTCTGCCCGCTGCTTAATTAAAATAACATTGATGGAAATTATTGTCAACAAATATATTGTATACAATATTGATTATTGTATACAAGTATTATGAGTGCAAGTTTGTATTATATTGAAATTCCAAGCTTTTTGCTCTTGCGCCGTTTAAAAAAATCCGTATAATGAAAGCATAATATTTGTTGATAATACCAAGGAGGTATCAAATATGAAAAAGCTTTCGGCAATTATTCTTACAGCAGCAATGGTAGTATGCCTTGCAGCCTGCGGCGGCGAGACATCAAAGGCACCTGTAAAGCTTACGTTCGCTACAGGAGGTTCTGCAGGAACGTATTATGCATACGGAACAGTTCTTGCTGAATACGTTTCCAATAAAACAGATGTTTCTGTTACGGCTATTACCGGCAACGGCTCCAAGACAAACGTTGAGGATCTTGATGCCGGAGATATTCAGCTTGCATTCTGCCAGTCAGACGTTATGAGCTACGCTTACGACGGAACAAATCTTTTCGACAAGAAGGTGGATTCTTTCTCAGCCGTTGCAGCTTTATATATGGAGCAGGTGCAGATAGTTACATGCGACCCGGATATAAAGACAGTTGCAGACCTTAAGGGTAAGACGGTATCCGTTGGTGCACAGGGCTCAGGAACATACTTCAATGCAGTTGACTGTCTTTCTGCTTACGACCTTACAATGGATGATATCAATCCGAAGTATCTTGACTTTGCAAGCTCCACAGAAGAGCTTAAGGATAACAAGATCGATGCAGCATTCGTAGTCGCAGGGGCGCCTACAAACTCCATCACAGAGCTTTCAACATCAAAGCAGGCTTACCTTGTAAGCATTGATGCGGCACATGCAGATAAGCTTATTGCTTCCAATCCATACTACAGCAAAAACACAATTTCAAAGGATGCATACGGACTTGATTCCGACGCTGAGACAGTTGCAGTTGCAGCTATGGTCCTTGTAAGAGACGATGTTTCTGATGATGTAGTTTATACACTTACAAAAACGATTTTTGACGGCAAGGCTGAGATCCAGCATGCAAAAGCAGAGGATCTTGATACAGGGTTTGCTTCATCCGTTACCGCAGTTCCGTTCCACAAGGGAGCAGCAAAGTTCTACTCCGAGAACGGTATTACAGTAAAAACAAAATAGGGTGAAAAATGTTTACTGAAAAACCAAAGGAGATTGCAAACAACACCGCCGGCGATGGTTTCGCCGGCGATGATGTCGAGAATATAATGCGCAAATACGACAAGGAGTCCAACACCCGTATCTGGAGTGGAAAACCGGCACTTGCAGTTCGTGTCGTTATGGTTTTGTTCTCCGTTTATATCATGTGGTCAACGCTGTTCAACACAGAAGCTCTTGAAAAGAGACTTACGATGTTCATCGGCTTGATTATGATAATGGGGTATCTTACTTACCCTGCAAGCAAAAAGCATGTGAAACCGAACTTTGTTCCGATTTACGATGTTTTGCTTATGCTGTTTGGGGCAGGGGCATTTTTCTATTACTACTTTAATTACGACGAGCTTGCATGGATACTGTCTTCTGCTTCTAAGATGACAACGGAATATATTGTTGTTGCCATTGCAGGAATGCTGTGTTTGTTTGAGCTTTGCAGGCGCTGTGTCGGACTTCCGATCCTGTGCGTTTCCGGAGCAATAATTATTTATACATTTGCAAGCGGAACAACACTTAAGAGAGTAATGTACACCTTGTTCTACTCAACAAACGGTGTTCTTACAACTCCGATCCAGGTGTGTGCAAGATACATAGCAGTATTTATTATTTTCGGAGCTTTCCTTGAAAGAACGGGAATTGCACAATTCTTTATTACCTTAGCGAATGCTTTGGTTGGAAGATTCGCAGGCGGACCTGCTAAGGTCGCCGTTATTTCTTCTGCTCTTTGCGGAATGGTTTCCGGTTCATCCGTAGGAAATACAGTGACCACAGGATCTGTTACGATTCCTATGATGAAGGAAACCGGATACGAGCCTGAGTTTGCGGGAGCTGTTGAGGCTGCAGCCTCAACCGGCGGTCAGATTATGCCGCCTATTATGGGCGCCGCCGCATTTCTGATGGCAGAATACATGAATATTACGTATGCAGAGGTTGCACTTAAGGCGATACTTCCTGCAGTTTTATATTTCACGGGTATATTTATTGCGGTTCATCTTGAAGCAAAGAAAAAGAGCTTAAAGGGTATTGAAGCAAGCAGGCTTCCAAAGATCGTTCCTTTGCTTAAGAAGATATATCTTTTGATACCTCTTGTTCTTTTGGTATGGCTTGTGGTATCGGGAGCAAGAACAATGCAGTTTGCGGCAACCGTTTCCATCGGTGCTGCTGTTGCGGTTGGTGTTATTGATTATTTTGTCGACAAGGCTTCCGGGAAACAGAATGATATGTCTGTATGGAAGGTCCTTGAAGCACTTGAATCCGGCGGAAAGGGTACTATCACCGTTGCCGTTGCCTGCTGCATGGCAGGCGTTATTGCAGGCTGCATTACCGCTACGGGTCTTGCTTCAAAGCTTATCTCTGCAATAGTAAACGTAAGCTCAGGCATTACGTTGGTACCGCCTGTATTTGTAGCTATGCTTCTTACTATGCTTTGCTGCATAGTACTCGGCATGGGTGTTCCTACTACGGCAAACTACTGCATTATGGCATCCACGTGCGCCCCGATTCTGATTACAATGGGCGTTCCGAAAGTTGCGGCTCATTTCTTTGTATTCTATTTCGGTATTGTAGCTGATATTACACCTCCGGTTGCTCTGGCGGCATACGCAGGCTCTGCTATTGCCAAATCGAATCCTATGAAAACGGGAATCAATGCAACAAAGCTTGCTATAGGAGCCTTTGTTGTTCCGTATATTTTCTGCTTAAATCCGGCAATGCTCTTTATTGACACAACACCGCTTGAAGTTATCATCATTGTCGTTACTTCAATTCTCGGGATCTTCGGCGTTGCTGCCTGCATGAACGGATATCTGTTCAGAGCTATGAATCCTGTTATCAGGATCGTTGCGTTGGTCGGCGGACTTCTGATGATGTATCCGGGAGCAACAACCGATATTATCGGAGTCGTTTTGATGCTTATTGTTGTGTTTTTCCAGAAATTTGCCAAAGCAAAAAGAAGGCGTAAATGAAATTTCTTTTTGAACTGTTTATTACATTTGCAAAGATAGGTGTTATGACCTTCGGCGGCGGAATTGCCATGCTGCCTATGCTTCAGCGTGAGCTGGTTGAAAACAAGCATTGGGTAACAGAGGATGAGATTCTGGATTACTTCGCCATAGGTCAATGCACACCGGGTATTATTGCTGTCAATGTTGCAACCTTTGTGGGACAAAAGCACAAAGGCATCGTTGGCGGCATTTTTGCGACTTTGGGAATGATTTTTCCCTGTCTTGTAATAATTGATGTTATTGCTGCGGTTCTTTCTAATTTTGCCGATTTGGCGTTTGTGCAGAGTGCCTTTGCGGGCATCAGGGTTGCAGTTTGCGTTTTGGTGTTAAACGCATTCGTTAAGTTTGCAAAAAAATCTGCCGCAGATTGGCCGACAAAAATAATACTTATCTGCGTTGCCGCCGCATCGTTGTTTTTGAGTGTGTCGCCGATTATTTTTGTAATAATCGCTGCATTTGCCGGTATAGTAATAAAGAACCTTGAAGCAAGAAACGGGGAGGTGCGGAAATGATTTTTCTTCAGCTCTACTGGGAATTCTTCAAGGTCGGTTTGTTTGCTGTCGGCGGTGGTCAGGCAACTATTCCTTTCCTCACAAGGCTTGCCGAAACCAGCGGCTGGTATACCGTAGGTCAGCTTGCGGATATGATCGCTATTTCAGAATCCACGCCGGGACCTATCGGTGTGAATATGGCAACCTATGTCGGATACAGCATTAAAGGGATTCCGGGCAGCCTTATTGCAACATTCGGCCTTGTTACTCCGTGCGTGGTAATAATACTGATTATCGCAAAATTCCTTCAGCAGTTCAGACACAGCAAAATCGTTGAGAATGTGTTCTACGGCATAAGACCGGCATCGTCCGGACTTATTCTTGCTGCACTCATTTCGCTTTGCAGGATTTGTCTTTTCAATGAGAATGCATATAAGGTCAGCGGGGCAGCGGCAGACCTGTTTAATATAAAATACCTGCTGTTCTTTGTTGTTTTGGCTGTTCTTATCAATATCAAACAGCTCAAAAAGCTGCACCCGATAGTCTTTGTAGCTTTTGCGGCTGTTGTGGGGATAATATTTAAATTTTAGAACAATTGTTTACAAACTTATGTTCGTGTGTTAGAATATTCTTGAAGTTGCAGTATGCATTTTAGGAGTATGAAAATGGCAGACTTAAAATCAAGAGAGCAGGACATCCTGAATTTTATTATTTCCGAGGTTCAGAAAAACGGTATTCCGCCAACAGTAAGAGATATTTGTGCGGCTTTGGATATCAAATCCACATCCACTGTGCATCATTCCATGGAGATATTGGAGGATGAAGGATACATCAGAAAGCTTCCCGGAAAGAGAAGAGCGTACGAAATCCTTAACGGCTCAGGCGGCAGCGTAAGAAAACTTGAAGAACGTACTGATGTAATAGATATTCCTGTTGTGGGAAGAGTTGCTGCAGGAACACCTGTTCTTTCGGAGCAAAACATAGAGGGAAGCTTTCCGCTTCCGGCTCAGTACGTTAAAGGTGAAGGCAATTTTATGCTGACGGTTCATGGAGAATCCATGATAGAAGCCGGAATCATGGATGGGGATTATATCCTGGTTCAGCCTCAGAAAACTGCAAATAACGGTGAGATCGTTGTTGCAATGATAAACGGAGACTTTGAATCCGAATCCACCGTTAAGACTTTCTATAAAGAAAACGGTCATATCAGACTTCAGCCGCAAAACAGCAGTATGGATCCCATTATTGTTGATAACTGTCAGATTGTAGGCCTTGTTAAAGGTGTTTTCAGATACTTCAGCTAATTTAAGAATATATTATATATAAATGCAAAAAACGCTTGACTTTTCAACGGTCAGGCGTTATTATTTTGGGGTATTCAAGCAGAAGTTATCCGCTTCTCGCCTTGCGGCGTTGCCAGCAGGGCTCATATAACCAAACTCTTTTGGGTCCAGGGTTAATTCAGGCGGAGCTTGTGCGACCGCTTTTTTATTTCACATTGGAGGTAATTGCTATTAGCAAGGAAGTTCTCATCAACGAACAGATTCGCGCTAAAGAGGTGCGTCTGTTGGACGAAGAAGGTAATCTGATTGGTATAGTTCCAACCAATGAGGCTCTTGAGAAGGCTCAGGAAGCTAATCTGGATCTGGTGAATATTTCACCTAACGCTGCTCCGCCGGTATGCAAAATCATGGATTACGGCAAGTATCGTTATGAACAGCAAAAGCGTGAAAAGGAAGCCAGAAAGAAGCAAAAAACTATGGAAGTTAAAGAAATGCGGCTTGGTATATTTACCGAAGAGCACGATCTTGAAACCAAGGCTACATTGGTATGCAAATTCCTGACAGGAGGAGACAAGGTCAAGATTTCCATGCGTTTTCGCGGAAGAGAAATGGGTTATGTAGACAAGGGCAGGGAAACAATGACTGAGTTCTGCAGGAGGCTTGCGGAATTCGGCAGTATTGAAAAAGCTCCTGTTCTTGAAGGCAGAAACCTTTCAATGACCATCGCTCCAAAGACTGAAAAAGAAAAGCAGAAGGCGGCAAAGGCTGCTAAGGAGGCTGAAAAAGCCAGGGCAGCAACACAAGACGAGCAATAAAATACAGAAAGGATAATCAAAATGGCTAAAGGCGCTAAGATGAAGTCCCACAGAGGGGCTATGAAGAGATTTAAGCTCACAGGAACCGGTAAGGTTAAGAGAAACAAGGCATACAAGAGCCACATTCTCACAAAGAAGACTCCTAAGAGAAAGAGAGGACTCAGAAAGTCCACAATTCTGACTCATGCAGATCAAAAGAGAATCAAGGCTGTTCTGATCGGAAAGTAGGAGGTGCAAAGAAATGGCAAGAGTTAAAGGCGGCGTAAACGCTAAGAAGAGACATAATAAAATTTTAAAGCTTGCAAAGGGCTTCTATGGTTCAAGGCACAGCACATTCAAGGCTGCAAATCCTGCAGTTATGAGATCCTTAAGATCTGCTGAAATGGGCAGAAAGCTTAAGAAGAGAGAATACAGAAGACTCTGGATCGCAAGAATCAATGCTGCAGCAAGAATGAACAATATTTCTTACAGCAGACTTATGGACGGTCTTAAGAAGGCCGGAGTTGTTATCAACAGAAAGATGCTTTCGGAAATGGCTATCTATGATGCAGCAGGATTTACAAAGCTTTGCGAAACAGCAAAGGCTGCACTTAAGTAATTAAGCATAATAAAAGCGCTCACCTTACAGGGTGAGCGTTTTTATTATTGATTGACAGCTATGTCTACATATGGTAGACTGTCTACAAAAGGTAGAATACCTGGAGACCAAGGATAATATGAATGAATTAAAACCAAACAGCGCAGAGCTTATCTTTTCCGAAATCGTATGGGCAGAGGAGCCGATTACGACAGCAGACCTGGTTTTGCGATGCGCTGAGGAATTAAAATGGAAGCGAACAACGACATATACAGTGCTCAAGCGCCTTTCGGAACGAGGTTTTTTTCAAATGAAAGATAGTGTCGTTACATCGCTTATCTCACGTGATGAGTATTTTTCCGAAAGAAGTCGTTCTTTTGTTGAGACATCTTTTAATGGCTCGCTTCCGGCATTTCTTGCTGCATTTACCGGTGGTGAAAAACTGTCAAAAGAAGAAATAGATGAACTCCAACGATTGATTGATTCGTATCGCGAATCCTCTGAGGGGTAGGTGTGAAAGCTAATGAGCAGTATACTTGTTTCGATATTCTCAAAATACATTGAGGCGAGTCTGAAAAGTTCGTTTGTGATTCTGATTATTATTCTGCTTCGACTTATTTTTAAAGGTCTTCCGAAACGGGCAGTTTCTGTTCTTTGGATTGCAGTATGGATCCGGCTTTTAATCCCTGTTTCGATAAGGGCACGCTTTTCATTTATTCCAAAGAACCCTGCAGGCACATTTGCTGCGAAAACGATTAACAGCCAGAATGAATTACAGTTGATATTCGCCGTGATATGGTTTGTTGTATTTACTGCCATTATTTTGTATGCGGTGATTTCTGCACTGTTTATAAGAAGACGATTTCAAAAGCTTTCTGATGCTGTGTCTGCGCCGGTCGATCGTTACAGAAAGCTTATTCCTATGTATACCTGCACAAGAATCAGCAGTGCATTTGTATACGGAGTGTTTCGGCCGTTTATTGTTCTTCCGGAAGAAATAAAGCAGGAAGATATGCGTTGTATTATTTTACATGAAGCAATGCATATTCGTTGTTTTGATCCGCTTAAAAAAATTCTGGCCTATTGTGCCTGTGCGATTCACTGGGCTAATCCGCTTGTTTGGCTTGCATTCAAGCTATTTAATAATGACATTGAAATGGCATGTGATGAAACAGTTCTTCGCTTTGCGGAAATATCTCCGATTGTGTATTCGCAGGCACTTTTGAATGCTGCAGCACAGCGGAAGGGTATTTCGCACGTTTCGTTTGGTTCGGGGAGTGTAGGCGCCCGTATTCGACATATTCTTTGCCGAGAGGCACTGTCGCCCGCAAAGCAGGCATTGCTTACGATTATTTGTGTTTTAGCTGCATGTATTCTTTTGTTTGATCCGCCAAAAACAGTAAAGGCAATTCCGGCCATTCCGAGTATTCTGCGTGGGAATATTATACCTGTATATCAACCGATTGCGGAGTCGGAGGACATTATTCCGGAACCGACACCTGAGGTTTTGAATACTGTTCCATCTGATATTCCGGCAAGCTCAGAACAATCACATTCAATAATACCTCAGACGGACTCCTTTAATGATGTATCTGATATTGAAACCAATACAGTAGATATACCGGAAGATGAAATGTATTCTGTGATAACGATTGATTTACGCACGCTTAGAAAGGATGAGAATCATGAATATTAAACGATTGGTTTGTATTTTTCTTGTTACTGTTTTGATTGCGATTGCTTTCCCGTTTTCTGTATTTGCGGCTTCATCTGTGACCGTTGCGCTTCCGGGCTTTTCTGTTACACTCGGAGGACAGACGATTGTGCCTGAAAACGAGGAGTATCCGTTTATCGTTTACCGTGATATAACGTATCTCCCTTTGACGTATTATGGTTGTCAGCTTCTCGGATTGTATTCTGAGTGGACACCAAAGCAGGGGCTTTCCATTTCGGATCTTGGAGTAAAAGGAAAATACATTTCTTCACCGCGTGTTTCATCAAATGCAGGACGCCTTAGCGCTAAAATCGCTTCCGGATCTATTACGATCAACGGATCACCTATTGATAACACCAGGCAAACATATCCGTTTTTGTTGTTCAGGGATATTACCTATATTCCCATGACATGGAATAATATGCACGATTTGCTTGGCTGCGACTATTCGTTTGACGGCGAAAATGGGCTTGTGATCGATAGAAATGCTCAAAGCGGATCGATACTCAGATTGCCTCTTCGCGAAGATTTTTATTCGATTGCTTCTTATGCAGGGTATTTTTGGTACGTTGATACAAACGGCAACATTTCGCGTACGCCAATGTCGGGCGGATTAGCAGAACAGGTATTTGAAGTGCCAATCAATTCTACGACAGGGTCAAAAGCATCGCCTTCGTTATCTGTTCGTGACGATAAATTATATATGACTTATCACGTTGGCGGAGCAGTTATGGGGTCAGATGTGCAAATCTGCTTCAGCCCTGACGGATCGTTTGATTCTCTTGGCGGAAGCGGCGTTGATGATGAAGGTAATATCGTTTACTACGGTACAAAAAATACTTATCTTGATGGTGATAAGTACAGGATTGCCGCAAACCATTTTACTCCGCCCATAAACAATAATCTTTCGATTCTTTATGATGGTTCAGATGAATGGAAGCAGCTTGGCGAAGAACAATACATTTATGCCTGGTATATACGTCAAGTCCAAGATGGTGGCATGAGTGGTATTAGTTGCAATGAATTGTATGAAAGAAACGGAGTTGTTTACACTCTCGGTATAAACTCTTTTGCCGGCTTGGATCCGGATAGATTGACAGAAGCTTATAAGAAATACAGGAAATATTGTGATCCAAATGTCACTCTTCCATATTATTCATGTGTTGTAGCTGTGGATATTAAGACGGGAAAGACAACTGAGTTAACAGAGCCGGCAATGAAGATGAAGCTTATAGGTGATGAAATCTGGTATGTAACAGCTCCTGACGGAGCATTAAAAAAATGCGATCTTGATGGAACGCATGTTGAAACAGTAGTTGCAAAATCGGAAGGACCTGTTGCGGATTTTTGGGTAATAAATGATACGGTATTTTTTACGGTATACTATAAGAACGAAGAAGCGTCTGTGATTTCCTGGCTTTATAAAGTTATAGACAGCGGCTATTCAAAGGGTGTTCAGCGTATTGGCCTCACACCTCCATCATCCGTTAGCGTTCAGGGCGATTACCTGCTTGCATTGCTGCATTCAGCAGAAGAGATTGCCGATTATCCGGTAGCATTTTTCAGCGACCACGCTAAGTCACTCATCAAAAAACATACATCAATTCCGCGTCTTGTCGTTTACGATAGCAAAAGCGTTTATGCGGAGGACAGTCTGTTTTCAATCAATGATACAAATGTTCTTGCAGCCGGAATCGCAGATGATAAGCTCTACTATGTTGTGAAGTAATCTTTATTTTGATTTGCATACCATGTCCCTTGTGATGTGGTATGCAATTCTGGGATCCCCGTTATGGCAGTAGATTATTCCGCACTGCCTGAAGCCGTAATTTTCTGAAAGAGTCTGCATTATGTAATTGTCAGAATGGGTATCACCTCTGAGATTGGGACATTGCTCAAGGGCCCAGTCGAAAATAAAAAAGGCTATGCCCTGACCCTTGCCGCTGCTTGCAAGACTGTGTATCGTTCCGTAGGGCTCGTTGTTCAGCCACTGACCGAAATCTATTCTCGTATAGGTAGGATCGGGAGTGGTTATATATTTAAAGCTTGCAAGAATCTCCATGTCTTCATCATCAGTGACCACATAATACAGTTTGTTTTCGATGTCGGGAACAAGGAATTCTTCAGTAATCATTTCATTGTGTGCCCATTGTGTCGGGTTTCCTGTTGCAGCCATGTATTTTTTTGCACCGGCATAGATGCCGAGCATGGTATCAAGGTCCGATATACGGGCTTGCCTTATTTTCATTTTAAGCCTCTTTATTTATACTTCCGTCGCATCTAAAAGCTCTATCCAGTCAAAACGCTGGAGATAAAAATTAAGTGTAAATGGATTTGCAAAGAGCATAACAGGACGATCGAAGCGATCATATAAAAGCATGGTTCTTGCATCGACCGTAGACTTAACGCGCTCTAAATCCTCGTTTTTTACCCATTTAGCCACTGAAAAATCAAGCGGTGTCATGCGAAGAGGCGCGTTATATTCGTTTTCAAGTCTGTACTGGAATACCTCAAACTGAAGCTGTCCAACGGCACCGATTACAATTTCGTTGTATTCGTTGTGATATACCTGTATTGCACCTTCCTGGGCAAGCTGCTGTACGCCCTTTTGGAACTGCTTTTGCTTCATGGTGTCCTTTGGGGCAACCATGCAGAAAAGCTCCGGCGGGAATGTCGGCAAAGCCTCAAAGAATATTGGATCTTTGGTCGTGCAAAGAGTATCTCCTATCTGGAAGTTGCCTGTGTCATAAATGCCTATTATGTCACCGGCGTATGCTGTCTGAACGTTTTCGCGTTCATTTGCCATAAGCTGTGTGGATTGGGCAAGTTTAATAGGCTTGCCTGTTCGGGACAAAGTAACCGTCATTCCATGCTCGTAGGTACCGGAGCAGATTCTGAAGAAAGCAAGTCTGTCTCTGTGAGCCGGGTTCATGTTAGCCTGGATCTTAAAAATAAAGCCTGTAAATGCCGGGTCGAGCGGATTAATGCGTCCGCCGTCTTCGAGCTTTCTCGGGCCCGGAGAAGGGGACATTTCAAGAAACTGCTCCAAAAATGCCGTTACGCCGAAATCTGCCAAGGCTGATCCGAAGAAAACAGGGGTGAGTTCTCCTTTTGAAATTGCTTCGGGGTCAACCGGATATCCCGCGCCCTCTAAAAGCTCGAGCTGCTCTTTAAGAGCCTTCATATTATTCAAAGTGATGATTTCGTTAAGCTCTGCGTTATCCGTTCCGGCATCACCAAGCTGCAGGGTCCTCTTTTCCTTGTACAGATAAACTTCGTTTTTAAGTATATTATATACACCCTGAAAGTTAAGACCTGAACCTATAGGCCATGTTGCTGCGGCGGCAGGGATCCCGAGTATATCCTCAAGCTCGCCCAAAAGCTCCAGCGGATCTTTAGCTTCACGATCCAGCTTATTCATGAAGGTAAAAATAGGAATACCTCTCATCTTGCAGACGGCAAAAAGCTTTTTGGTTTGCGCTTCTATACCTTTTGCAGCATCTATAACCATTACGGCGCTGTCAACAGAGGTGAGGATTCTGTAGGTATCTTCGCCGAAGTCGTTGTGGCCCGGTGTATCCATAATGGATATTACTTTACCTGCATATTCAAACTGCATAACGGAGCTTGTCACCGAAATGCCTCTTTGTTTTTCGATTTCCATCCAGTCGGATGTGGCAAATTTGGAATTTCTTCTGGCTTTGACCGTTCCTGCTTCTCTTATTGCACCTCCATGCAAAAGAAGCTTTTCGGTAAGGGTAGTTTTGCCGGCATCCGGGTGGGATATGATACCGAAGATTCTTCTTTTTTCAAGCTGTTCTTTTGTAGTCATAATGTAGGAATTATATCACACAATTTTTAGTTGATAAACCACAAGATATAGTGTAAACTTAAGCTGTTAAACATAAATTATTGTGTACGTAACAAGGAGAAATACTATGAAGTGCCCATATTGCGATGAAGCTGATACAAAAGTAATCGACTCCAGACCTACAGAAGAATATAAAGCTATCCGAAGAAGACGTGAATGTCCGAAATGCGGTAAGAGATTTACTACATATGAAAAGGTAGAAGAAACTCTTTTCATGGTCGTTAAAAGGGACGGAAGCCGTGCTGCGTTTGACAGAAACAAGATTCTTACAAGCATTATGAAGGCTTGTGAAAAGCGTCCCGTAAGCGTTGCTCAGATGGAGGACGTTGTTGATGAAATTGAACGTAATCTCAACAACAGAATGGAAAAGGAAGTTTCTACAGAAGTCATCGGCGAAAGCGTAATGGAAAGCCTTATGAGGCTGGATCAGGTTGCCTATGTCAGATTTGCTTCCGTATACAGAGACTTTAAGGATGTAACAACATTTGTTGCAGAAGTTGAAAAGCTTTTAAGTAATAAGGAAAAGAAATAGAGGTCATATATGAGTGAGCTTCTTCGAATTGCCATAGACGGTCCGTCCGGGGCAGGTAAATCCACAATGGCAAAGGCACTTGCCGGGGATTTGGGTATTGATTATATAGATACCGGAGCTATGTACAGAGCTTTGGCATTAAAGCTTTTCAGAACAGCTGCGGATTGTAATGACCCTCAGGCTCTGGCAAAGCTTCTTGCGGAAACAGATGTTGATTACGAAAAGGGAATTATATATCTTGACGGCGAGGATGTAAGCGGGTTTATCCGTACACAGGAGGTTTCTGAAATGGCTTCCGTAAGTTCGGCTATCCCTGCAGTAAGAGAAAAGCTGGTCGCTCTTCAAAAGGCTATGGCGCAGAGAAAGAGCCTTGTTATGGACGGAAGAGACATTACGACAAATGTTATTCCGAATGCCGAGGTAAAGTTTTATCTTACGGCATCCGCTCGTACAAGAGCTGAAAGAAGAGCTATAGACATGAAGCTTCTCGGACAGCCTTGCGATGTCGATCAAATTGAAAAAGAAATCGAAGCAAGAGATTACAGAGATTCGCACAGAGAGATGAATCCTCTTACCATTGCAGAAGATGCTGTTGTTATTGATTCCAGCGATCTTGGCATTGATGAGGTTCTGAATAAAATGAAGGGGATCATATTATCAAAAAAGGGATAAAGGAAAGGGGAAATCATGAAAAAATCCACATTAAAATCTGCCGGTATCTGGTTTGCGGCGTTTGTCGTGTTTACATTGATCGTTATGTATGTTGGTGTCGCTCCGGCAGGACATCCGACAGATGCAGACACAACGATAGGTCTTGCATTCGTCAATATTCCGTTCTTTGAGTTTTTTTACAAGCTGATTGGAGATTCGGCTTGTGCTGTGTTTTATCAAGTAACACAAGTCTGCGGACTGATTGCTCTTGCAGTTGTGTTTTGTATGGCTTTATCGGGGCTTTCGCAGCTTCTTAAAAGAAAGTCATTTCATTTTGTAGATCCGAAAATTTACGCAATGGGCATCTATTATATAATTGTCGGGGCATTTTACCTGTTATTTACAAAGTTTGCAGTAAACTACAGACCTTTATATATCAACAATGCAGAGCTTGAAGCATCTTATCCGTCATCCCATACAATGCTGGCGTTGACGGTCGTTATTGCGTTGATCAAATTCGCGGATGACTTTGCGGCAGAAGAAAAGAAGGCTCAGATTTTGTACCGTGTTGCAACAAGGATATTTATTGTAATTACGGTATTGTGCAGGCTGTTAAGCTGCGTTCATTGGTTTACCGATATTGCAGGTGCAGTTCTTCTTTCTATGGCAATCGTAAATCTTTATGATCCACTCAGTGCAAAGTGTACTGAAACTCACGATAAAATCGAAGCAAAACGTGTTGAAAGGGGCAGGTGAAATACTAAATTTTTCTTGACATGATAAGACAGTAATGCTACTATATTCAGTGCGATGTCTGTAAAGATGTCGCATGTGGCGGAGTAGCTCAGTTGGCTAGAGCATTCGGTTCATACCCGGAGTGTCGATGGTTCGAGTCCATTCTCCGCTACCATTTTTCAGGTATACGCAGGACGTATATGGTGGGTGTCGTCAAGCGGCTAAGACCCTGGGTTGTGGCTCCAGTATACGTGAGTTCGAATCTCACCACCCACCCCAAAACTTCATAATGCAGGGGTATCGCCAAGCGGTAAGGCACTGGATTCTGATTCCAGCATTCGGGGGTTCAAATCCCTCTACCCCCGCCAATTTAAGGCGACATAGCCAAGTGGTAAGGCACAGGTCTGCAAAACCTTTATTCCCAGGTTCGAATCCAGGTGTCGCCTCCAAAGTAAAAAAGTCGACATTTTCTTTTGATAGCAAATGTTGACTTTTTGCTATTCTTTGAGTATGATCACAATAGTATTGAATGTTTTGGAGGATTATATGAAACTGTTTGAATTTGCTTATTGTCCAGGGTTTGATAGAAAAATCAGTAACCTTACTGCTCTTTGTCCGGAAAAATGGAGTTTTGGTTCAAATAATGATAATGTAATCTTAAAAAACTATATTCAGCATACATTTATGAAAGTATATGAAGAAAACAAGGTAATAGTTTCCGACAATTTTGCGGTATTTAATACGGGTCTTTTTACAAACTATTATGAGCCTATATTTGCATATTTTACAAAGAATAAAATACCCGAAAAGCAAACATGGTTTTTTGACGGGTTTTATACTTCTTATCAATTGGCGAATTTGGGGATTGTTAATTTTCCTAAGCGAGCTAATTATTTTGTCAATCCATCTGAAATGGTATTTGATACAAATTGTGATATAGTTCCACAATACCAACACATTTTTAGTGACCCGGAAAATTTTTTAAGGATACCGGAATCTATAAGGGAAACGCCAAATAAAACGATGTTATTCGATGGTGCAATTAAACGAGCACGGCTAATGATTGACGCAAATTACAAGACAGCTGTTCCTCAGTATTATAATGGAAAAATTCAACTTCTTATACCAATATGCTTAATAAATGAAAACGCACCGGATTTGGCATTAGTCGTTAGTAAAAATGAATTTGGAAATCAGTATTTAGGACATACATGTTTGACATTAGATATGGCATATAATAATGCTAGGTTAATTGCACGACCTGACAGCAGTTGGCTGAAGCCATAGAAGAATCAAATAAATAATTATAAAAAGAGTTGACTTTTGATTATTTTTAGCATATAATAAGTATGTGGTAGTTATTCGCCATGGTTATTTTTAAAGTATTATTTATGTTTGTTTAATTTATTTATGTATATTTGATTATTGCAGAGCAGGGTATTTTGCCCTGCTTTTGCTTTTCTGTTTATGTCGATTGTGAGGGATATGATTGACCTATACAAAACAAGTTCGTGAATACTGTGAAAATAACAAAGGCACACTGATTGATGTTTCAAGAGCAAAAGATGAAGAATTTGCCGAAATACCGTATAAAACATTTTTGAAAATTCTTAACCGTTTGGAAGAAGAAAAACTGATATCCGGTATTTCAAAAGGCGTGTATGCTATCGGGAAACTGAATGTTCAAAACGAGCCGGACATCGTGCGTGAATATACCGAAAACAGAAAAGGTATGATTGTCGGCGGTATCTTGTATCAAGGGTTGGGCTTGTCTTCCTATCATCCTCTTGTTACCGAAATCTATACCAATGCCATGACATCGGCACATAAGAATATCGGCAGATTCCATTTGACGAGAGTAAATCTGGAGTTTACGGACAGTATCGTGAATTTAGTCGTTCTTCTTGAATTGATTCGGGACGGCTACAATATCAAAGGATCCGATTTCTTCACGCTGAATGCGACCATTGACGATTTGCTTTCCTGCTATTCGGACGACTTGTTTGAAAAGATCATTTCGGAAATCCGCTACCCGTATGCGATGGCACATTCGCTTCACAAAAAACTTGCTGAAAAGCATATTACGAATAACTGCCTTGAAATTTTCGAGAAAACCGAGGGGCAAAAGTAATTGTGCTATTTCGTATTGCTAAAAAGCCCAAATTGTGCTATTTGGTTGCGCTAAACAGGAAAAGTGGATGTTACGGAAATATCCCCATAAAGCCCGATTTTTCCGCCAAATCCCCCCTGTGCTATTTCGTAGTTTAACCGCAAAAAAACCGGCAGAATACCTGTCGGTTTTTTTTGTACCTGATTTGTTTATTTGATATAATTAAAATATGTTGATACAGGCTTATGCAAAAGTAAATCTGATATTGAACGTACTTGGAAAGCGCACGGACGGGTTTCATGAAATTGAAACCTTTATGCAGGCTCTTCCTCTTTATGATGAGGTTGAGGTGAATGTGTCCGACGGTGAAGGCGTGCTTTTAAGTGTGGATAACTCCAGATTGAACAATGTGTACAATCTGGCTTATACTGCAGCGGAAAAAATGCTGAAGGCTTACGGCGTTAAAAACAAAGTTCAGATAAAGATTAAAAAGCATATTCCCGTTGCTGCAGGATTGGCCGGCGGATCAGCCGATGCGGCAGCCGTTATTACAGCTTTGGCAAGGCTTTGGAATAAAGATGCTTTGGAAGAGCTTTATGCCGTCGGTGAAGAGCTTGGATCCGATGTTCCGTTCTGCATTGCAGCCTGCCACGGATATAAGGCGGCAATAGGCAGGGGCCGGGGCGAAAAGCTTGAAATCGTTGATCCGGTGGATTGTGAGATTGAATTGTTGTTTTCCGATGTATTTGTGCCGGGAAAAACAAAAGCGGTTTACGGAGAGCTTCAGCCGTCCGATTATGAGAAAAAATATGATATCGAGGCATTTATAAGAGCGGATACTCTGAGCGAAAAAGAGGCTTTTATCGGCAATCATCTGGAAGCTCCTGCCAAAAGAGTATTCAGGAAAAACGGATTTGACCTGCCGACTGACGGGTATCACCTGTCAGGTGCCGGACCTACGTTATTTAAGATTAAGAAGACTCGGTGATTTTCACCGGGTTTTTCTTATATCGGCTTAATTCTTATGTTATAATATTGTCACTATGAAGAACATCACAACTTACTCAGCCCGCAGAACCAATGCGTTTGTGTGGCTCGCCGCCGTAATGATGGCAGCATCGCTGGCGGCACGAATCGTCTTCTTTGCGAATGCAGGAGCGGAAGACGGGCTTGTGGTGGTCGTCCATATAATTCTTCCCGCTGCAGCAAATCTTTTAATTGCAATACGGCTGCCATTAAGAGGCGAGAAGTATTTCTATGTGACTGTAAGACCTATGGTTCTTCTTGCAATCTATTTCATCTGCAATATTTTTGCGATGAAAATTTCTTCGGTTGCAATGACCATCGCCAGTTTGGCATTCTGCATACTTCAATCGGTGTTGTATTTCCGTACCTTTACAGGTAAGCTGGGATCTAAAATGCCGGTGTTGTTATCTTATCTGGCTTTTGCTGCCATAGCCTTATGCGATCCTGTTTTTGTAAGGATCTTCGTACTCTATCTTTTCGGCAGCATGCGTTTTATGGTAATTTCCGATTCACTTTTATTTATCGGAATTCTTTGTGTGATTCTATCCGCAAGGCGTCTTCCGGATCCTGTTCCCGGTGAAAAATACAGACCGAGATACGGCGATCGTCCGGATGGTCGTTTGGTCAGAACGCTCCCGCCGATGGCAAGGGTTGCTCCTTATATCATGGTTGAGCGTAACGAATCAAGCAACGAGATTTCCGATTCTGTTGAAATCACCAATCTTGAAAAGTATATTCACCAAAAACGCAGAGACGGGTATAGGCATTTTGGGATTACCCATGTGTTTATTGCCGCTTATGTAAGAGCCTGTGCTGAGATTCCTCAGCTTAACCGTTTCCTTGCGGGGCAGAAGATTTATCAGCGCTATAACATTCAGGTAAATATGGCCGTAAAAAAAGATATGGCAATTAATGCGCCGGATACTGTCATCAAGGTGGATTTTAAAAGAAGCGATACAGCTGTTGACGTTTACGAAAAATACGATGCGGTTTTGCAGTCTGTAAAAGAGGTGGAGGAACTTAACAGTGATTTTGATGTACTGGCAAAAATTCTGGGGCTTATTCCGGGAGTGGCAATGAAATTTACCATTTGGTTCATTAAGCTTTTGGATTACTTCGGCCTTGTTCCTGTTGAATTATTGAATCTTTCACCATTCCATGGATCGATGTTTATTACGTCGATGGGGTCGCTCGGAATTCCGCCGATATATCATCATCTTTATAATTTAGGCAATGTAACGCAGTTTTGTGCATTCGGAGCAAAGCGAAGTGTAAAGATTTTTGCTCCTGACGGAACGGAAATTGTTAAAAAATATGTTGATTACAAATGGGTAGTTGATGAACGCACACTGGATGGTTATGGTTATGCCATGGTATTTAAGAAGATGAGATCGTATTTGGCACATCCGGAGATTCTGGACGAAGTACCTGAAGTATTGGAGGATATTGATTAATGAAGTACGATTATGAGTATTTTATGGTAAGCGCAGATTATATCAGATCTAAGCTTAACGGCTTTGAACCGGATATAGGCTTGATCCTTGGTTCGGGTCTTGGCCA
Source organism: Anaerovoracaceae bacterium (assembly GCA_045616985.1). GTDB lineage: Bacteria > Bacillota > Clostridia > Peptostreptococcales > Anaerovoracaceae > RUG13409. The sequence goes on along the minus strand of JAZLHU010000013.1, from coordinate 24,918 downwards.
CTTTGGAGAAAGAATTGAAAATAAAATTGAAATTCCGTACAGGGATATTCCGAATTACCTTGTATCAACTGCACCATCCCATGCGGGAAAGTTTATCTTCGGAACCGTAGGCGGAAGAAGAGTAATGTGTATGTCCGGAAGATTTCATTCTTACGAAGGATATGAATTTTCTCAGCTTACTACTCCGATCAGAGTCATGAAGCTTATGGGTGTAAAAGAGGTGATCTCCACATGCGCAGCAGGTGCCATCAATCCTGATTATAAAATCGGCGATATTATGATTATCAAAGATCACATAAAAATGACATGTGAAAGTCCGTTGGTTGGACCAAACGATGATGCTTTCGGGCCGAGGTTTTTTGATATGTCGAATGCTTATGATAAGGACTTAAGAGCGCTTGCGTTAGAGCTTGGCAAGGATACACCGCTCAGATTCCGGGAGGGTGTATATTTCTTCTTTACAGGTCCTCAGTACGAAACCCCTGCAGAAATCAGAGCTGCAAGGATCCTTGGCGGCGATGCTGCCGGAATGTCCATGGTTACTGAAACTCTTACGGCTGCTCATTGCGGACTTCCTTATCTGGGGCTTGCCGTAATGTGCAATATGGCTGCAGGTGTTTCAAAAGTAAAACTTACTGAGCAGGATGTTATTGATGCGGGCGAAGCGATTGCAGAACCTTTCGAAATTTATGTTGAAAACCTTATCAGGAAAATGCCATGAGTATACTTTTTAAGAACTGCAGAATATTAAGCAGAAAAGACGGAAAATATGAGGTCGTAAAAGGGTATTTAGGCGTTGAGGGTGAATACATAGATTATATAGGAACCGGGGAACCTGCAAAGAAATACGATGATGTAAAGGACATGAAGCATAAGCTTTTAATGCCCGGTCTTGTCAATGCACATGGTCACTCGTCGATGGTTTTGCTTCGCGGAGCAGGCTCGGGGCTTCCTCTTGATGACTGGCTTTTCGGAACCGTAGTTCCGATCGAAAACAGAATGTGTGCTCACGATATTTATGTGGGAAACAAAATGGCTGTTCTGGAAATGCTTGCAGGCGGGACCACTCAGATTTCTGATATGTACGATTATCCGTTTGCAGGTATTATGGCATATGCTGAATCAGGCATTAAAGCAAATACCACCAGAACAGGTCTTTGTACAGACCCGAATGCTTCTGCAGAAGAATGGCCGAGAACTGCGCAAAGCATAGGATTTATTGATATCCTGAGAGGTAATGCTCCTGTCAATGATGAGTTTTTGAGTGAGCTTCCGCAGTATACAGATGTTCCGGACATTTTGAAAGAGGCCGTGCAAAGCGGAAGGCTTACTCCGCAGTTTATGCTTCATTCAGAATATCTTTCGACAGATGCGTTTAATAGGGCAATTGCAGAAGCAAACAAGACCAGAAAGACAGTTGTAGGCATTCATGTGTCAGAAACAAGAAAAGAACATTTCGAATGTATCGACAGACACGGAAAGACCCCTGTTGCATATTTTGAAGAAATGGGGATATTGGATAATCCTGCATATCTTGCACATTGCGTTTGGGTAAATGCGGAGGATCTTCAAATTATGAAAAGGAAAAACGCCACTTTGGTACACTGTCCATCGTCCAATTTAAAATTGGGCTCAGGAATTGCTCCTGTTGCCGGGGCATTGGCTATGGGCGTAAGGGTCGCACTGGGTACAGACGGTGCTGCAAGCAACAACAACCTGAATATGTTTGAAGAAATGCATCTGGCAGGACTGCTCCAAAAAGGATACAACAGTGATCCTACTCTGGTAAGCGATTCCGCTGTTGTTGATATGGCAACCGTAAACGGTTCAATTGCTCTCGGAAGGTCAGACAGCGGAACTCTGGAGGTGGGGAAAAAGGCCGATATCATTGCCCTTGATACCGATAAGCCGCACTGGATGCCGAATATGGACACTCTGGCAATGCTGGTGTACTCCGCTCAGGCAGGCGACGTTTGTATGACAATGGTAGACGGAAAAATACTTTACGAAAACGGTGAATACCTTACACTTGATAAAGACAGGGTAATCTATGAATTCAGGCAATCGTTTGGGAGATTGAAATAATACAGTTGAAACATAATATATCGTATCGGCATCGGAAGCAAAAGCTGCTTCCGATTTTTTTGCTGCCATTTCGGCTTCGGGTCATTTTAACAAATTGTAAATAAATGGTTGACAAGTTTTATAATTGCTGTATAATTCTGGTAGTAAAGGAAGGTAAAATCTGGATATGAAGTGGAAAGCTGTTATCGGAATTATTCTGGTTATCGCAAGTGTTGCCGGTCTGTATTTCTGGGAGGTCAGGTTCAGAGATGAGTTTACCCTTGTCAGCGTACTTGCGCCGGTCGAAGATATTGCCGCAGGGGAAGCGGTGAGTTCGGATCATTTTAAAGAAATAAGAATACGGCCGGAAGAAAAGCTTGAAGGTGCAATGGACAGCTTTGACGATGCATATTTTTACGGTTATGTTACCGCATATCCCTTAATTAAAAATCAGCAGATAGTTTCATCGTATTTGACCAAGCCTGCCATTGAAGAGCCGGAGCCGGCGGTAAGGCCTGAAGGCAGCAGAAAATTTATAATCAATGCTGATTGGATTTTTTCAAGACCCGATACTTACAAAAAAAATGATGTTGTGATGATCTATGCACTCCCGGACAAAGACTATCTTGGAACCTATCAGATTACTGATATAAAGACTGATCGGACCGGAAATAACTCGATTCAGTATTCGGTCGAAATTGAAAGCTTACTCGACGAGTATTTTGAGATATTTGATGCTCACTATCTCGGAAATAATTCACTTTTGTTTGTTCAGGAGTAAAGAATATGGCATTGGTTATTTCTTTTCACGGATGTGATCATAAGTGCGGAGTATCTATGATTGCTCAATCAACGGCTGAAAGGCTTGCGGCACATTTTTCGGAAAAACAGGTTTTATTGATCCATACTGAACAAGGGATCGGCAGTGATTACTGTCATGCTGTTTCTGAAACGCTGGAAAATATCAGACCGTATCTTGCGGAAAAGTTGATTGATTTTTCTGAGATTATTTCTGATTGTAAGTATAAAAACAATTTATTCATTTTGGGTGGTGCATCGAAGCCCGGTTCAATGCATTTGTATCATCCTGATATGGCGGAGTATTTGATTGAATCGGTGCGAAAGCATTTTGATTATGTGATTTGCGATACCGGAAGCGAGATCGAACACGGAATGTGCCTTGGTGCATTATGCAGCAGTGATGCGATCTATCAAATTACATCTCAATCGGAAATAGCCCTTAAGCGCTTTGAATGGCAGCAGTCTTTATATTCGCAGTTAAGGCTTAAAATCAGAAAGCTTATCATTAATAAATACAGCCATAAAGAAGTTAACACAAAAGAAATAATAGCCGGGCGCCTGAGGTTTGATAACGACGACGTTATTTGCGTTAAGAATTCAAACTACGGCGTAAGCGCAGAAGACTACGGAAAATCAATTTTGTTTTATAAAGACAGAGCTTTTTCCAAAAGCATAGAGCTGATTGTTTCGGATATTTTGCAAAGGAGTCTTGCTGCTGATGTACGACCTTGAAGACTATATTAATACAAAGCTTGAATTTGATGAGAATAAAAGGTCTCGGCAGGATGAGATGCAGGACTTTTTTGCCTTGTGTCAAGAGATTAAATCCTGCTTTTACAATGAATGGGAGAGCAGGGAAAATTCAAGGTCGGAGCTTGAAATACAAAAAAGAGCGATCATCGGATACAAAAAAGAAAAGCTCTTTTTCATGAATCGTATTACCGATTTAATTAAAGGAATGTCGGCTGAAAGAACAGTTTTTCCGTCCTGGTACAACAGTCTTGAAGAAGCTGTTTATCACGAAATCTGGGGCCTTGCAGGAATATCCGAGTGGTTCGGAGAAGATTATAAGGGCAGCAGCTCCGCAAAGATTATCGGAGAAAAAATTTTCTTTATGGAGCATGGTCATATGGTTTTAAAGCCTCAGACCATAAGCGTGGAAAGAAAGGAACAGCTGATTAAATCATTTCTTTTGCTTACTCCCGAAGAACGCATGGATAAGTCGTATTATGAATTGTATCTTCTGGACGGAACCAGAGTAACTATTTTTACGGAGCCGATGGCAAAAAAAGGTCAATCGTGTATAGTTTTCAGGCGATATTTGATTCCGAGTCTGACATTTGAAGAGCAAGCTTTCCGGGGCACGATCCCGTTTAATATGATCCCGCTGCTGAAGGCCATGGTTGCAGTAGGTTTCAATGTTGTTTTTTTAGGAGCTGTACGTACTGCAAAAACAACTTTTCTGTCGACATGGCAAGGGTATGAAAATCCTGCCCTGGAAGGCGTTATGGTGGAAACGGATCCGGAAATACCATTGCACAGAATTTTGCCGAATGCTCCGATCCTGCAGCTTATAGCGGATGGTGATTCTTTAGCCTCTATATCTAAAAACCTTTTAAGGTCAGATGCGGACTATTTTGTTCTCGCTGAGGCAAGAGACGGGATTGCTCTTGATACGGCTGTAAAAATTGCTTCCAAGGGAACTAAAAGAATGAAGCTTACCTTTCATTCAAGAAGACCCAATGCATTTCCTTTGGAGGCTGCAACGGAAATTGTAAAACAAACCGGAGGGGATTTGCATCTTACGATGCAAATGGTTGCATCAAGCTTTGATTTTCTTTTTCACTTTGTGCAGTTGGAGGACAAATCGCAAAAGAGGCTTAAAGGAATATATCAGATGAGCTGCAGTGATGACGGAAAAATTGATATTCATCCGATTTGTGAATACAGGCAGGATAGAGATGACTGGATCGTATTTGACAATATTACGGATGAAGCTGCTTCTTACGGCAGGGAGAGTAATGCCGAAGCCTTCAATGCCATGATGACGGAAATCAAAAAGCTTTCTGAAATGTCTGAGATAAGATGAAAACCAATGTTGTAATAATTTTAATTCAAATAGCTTTATGCATAGGCTTTTATACAGGAATTATATTGATTTTTTGGAATGTCATACGAGTCGAGCTTGCAAGAAATCGTTTAAGACATCGTTTGCTGTCAGGCAAAGAAAAAACGAAGCTTGGCGAATGGGCTTCGGTGCTTATCAGTACGGCCTTCGGAAAGGACATAGATGGCATTTGGCTGATACTGCTTGAAGTAATGATTTTTGCAATAGCCTTTCTGATGATGTTTCCGACCTTCTCGTTTGCCATGGCTTTAATAATGGCAATCGTTATTGCGGCTCTGCCCTTGGGAATAATATTTGCAAAATACGTGTTCGCGCAAAACAAGGGCAGCCGCGAAGGTATAAGTCTTTTGTCGGAATTGTACAGACAATACAAAATGTGTGAAATGAATATTTACGAGGCACTGGAAAAGACGGTTGTATCTTCAAATGATTTTCCGATATGCAGGAAACAGTTGTATATTTTGCTGATCAAGTTAAGGGATGCAAGGGGGAAAAACGAAATAAAAAAGTGCTGCAAACAATTCGGAAAATCTCTCGGAAGCGTTTGGGGAAGCATGCTTGCTTCCTGTATAGAAAATGCGGCATACAGCGGAACGGATATATCTCTTGGGCTGCTGGATATTACCGATCAGCTGAAAGAGGCAAAGGCAAGAAGTGAGGAGCGCAAACATTTAAATGCCGAATCAATGCGAATGACGCTTATTTTAGTTCCGCTTCTATATGTTGGTACAATTCTTGCTTCCGTAAAATATCTTGATATGTCTGTCGCACAATATATGAAGAATCAATTTCTGACTTATGAAGGCATGCTGTTTTTTGTATTGATGATCGTACTCTTTTTGTTAAATGTGATTATTCTTACCGTTGTCGGTAATACAAAAATGGATTTCTGATATGGATAGCATTGTTAAATACGTGCCGCTTACAGGGATTGCTTTGTTTTGGATAGGGGTTTTTATCTATTTAAAGCCTGCCAAATGGGGTCTGAAGGAAAGATCCTTAAGCTATTTGAATAGGATTAAACATCATTCCGAAAAGTCGGCACTCTATCTGATGTATAAAAAAATTGCTGCAGCGGGAAAAGAGGAAAAGCTTCTGCAGGAATTATCCGAGGCTTTAGCTTATATTAAAAATATTACCGTACTCGGACGCGGGAAAAGCATAAGTGCAGGACTTCTGTTTGAGGAGCTTGCTGAGGTGTGTCCAAAGCTTTCCTCAACTTTTTTGAGAATGGCACATTATATTTCGATCAATGACAAGTACGAGGCCTCTCAGGCTTTATATTTGGATATAGGTAATTCTTATGCAAGAGATATAGGAGAATTTCTTGCAGGCTGGGAAGATATACCGCAGGAGGATATTTTAACTTCGCTGGATGCATACAGAGAATCTCTGCGCCTTGAAAGGAATACGCGCCTTAGAGCAAGGGATGAATTGATATCCGATTTGATATACTTCCCCGTGGTATTAAATTGCATGGTAGTGCTTCTGAATTTTGTTTACGTTGCATATTTCATAGAACAAACAGAAGCGCTGGGTATGCTGTTTTAGGGAAGGAGAACAGATAATATGAAGCAGCTAATCGTTTTGATCAGCACAGTGGTGCTTGGTGTTTTTATTGCAGGAATGATAATCGGATTTAAAGCTCCTACGGAAAAACTGGCCGGCAATGTAACAACACAGCTTGAATCCGTGTTTGATGTTACTTCTAAATCGGGAATTAATAGATAATGAAACAGTTTATCGTATTGATAGCAATCCTTCCCGTAATGCTTGTGTTTCTCCTGCAATTTACTGCAGATCAGCAGACTGAAATGAAGATCACTGCAATAAATTCTATGATTTATACAGAAAAGGAACGTGCAAAACAGACGGGCTGCTTTACTGAAGAACAATGCGGAAGAATTAAAAACAGTATAGCTGAAATTTGCGGCGTAGATGCTGAAAATGTTTTCTTTGACGGAACAAGAGAAAAAATAACGCGTTTGAGCATAACAGATGCTGAAAACCCAGACAAAATGATTCACTATGAATTGAGGGTAACTTTGCCCGGAATAATGGCAGGCGGCAGCTTTATGGGAATAAAAAAAGAAGATAATAATTATTGTTACAGAATAGATGCATATACCGCCAGCGAATACATAGGAGAATAAAGATTTGGAAAATGAAAGAATTTATTATATTCCTTGCTTTTTTAATACTTTTAATGTCTCTTACGGTGTATATAACAGACAGCAATAACTACATCCGTCTTCAGAAATATCTTAAGGCTATGGCTGATGAAGCCGCCTCAGGCGCAATTCTCATGGGAGCCTTTGAGCAATCAGGCAGCGGATGTTATGTTATAGATGAAACGGCGGCAAGCTCTTATGCCGGTTTTACGTGTGATACTTTTACTCAAAGCATATCCCCGATGAATTACGGCAGCATAAGTGTTGCTTCCGTTTCATCGGAAAGTTTTCCGACCGGTGCCGCAGTTACCGTGACTGTAAAATGGTCGCCGGGAAATCTCAGTAACGGGAAAAAATATTCCTTGTTCAGAATGTTCACAGATAAATACGAAGAAGTAGTTCGATCTTCAACGTATGAAGCTGTAATTAAAGGTGAGTAAACTATGAAGGATTTTATTGTATTGATTGCCATGATACTTTTAGGCCTTGCTGTTTTTAATCTGATAGCCGGTCCGGATGAGAATTCAATAAAGTCAACATTAAATGATGTCTGGCAGCAGGAGCTGCAGCTTAAAACCATAGGATGAGGACGGTCATTTTGACGGTCATTTTGACCGCTTTTTTCATTTACTTTTGCACTTCTTATATGTATAATAATTAGGTTAAATATTTTGGCCTTGACGTATAAGGAGAAATAAAATGTCAGAAGAAATGAATTACACTTTTGAGAACGAAGAATATCGCCAGACGTATTGGCATACCTGTTCTCACATTATGGCTCAGGCAGTTAAAAGACTGTGGCCTGAAGTAAAGCTTGCGATCGGACCTGCTATTAAAGAGGGCTGGTATTACGATATGCTTGCCCCCTTCACATTTACTCCGGAGCATATGGAGCAGATCGAAGAGGAAATGAAGAAGGTTATTAAGGAGCGTCTTCCTATTGAACGCTACGAGCTTCCGAGAGCTGCGGCAATCAGATTTATGCAGGATAAGGAAGAACCGTTTAAGGTTGAGCTTATTGAGGATCTTCCCGAAGATTCGGTTATTTCCTTCTATAAGCAGGGTGAATTTACAGACCTTTGCGCAGGACCTCACCTTAATATGACAGGAAGAGTAAAGGCTAATGCTTTTAAGCTTCTTACCTGCAATGCATCCTATTGGAGAGGCGATGCAAACAGAGAGTCTCTTCAGAGGATTTACGGCATTGCGTTCCCGACAAAGGATGAGCTTACAGCATACCTTGACAGAATAGAAGAGGCTAAGAAGAGAGACCACAGAAGGCTCGGAAGAGAGCTCGGACTCTTTGCGTTCAGAGATGAAGCTCCGGGATTCCCGTTCTATCTTCCTAAGGGAATGGTTCTTAAGAATAACCTTATTAACTTCTGGAGGCAGGAGCACGCAAAGTGGGATTATGTTGAAATTCAGACCCCTCAGATCATGAAGAGAACTCTTTGGGAAACCTCAGGTCACTGGGATCACTACAAAGAGAATATGTATACAACAGTAATCGAAGAAGAGGATTATGCCATTAAGCCGATGAACTGTCCGGGCAGTATTCTGGTTTACGACCTTGAACCGCACAGCTATAAGGATCTTCCCCTTCGCTACGGTGAACTCGGTAATGTACACAGACACGAAATGAGCGGTACTCTTCACGGAATGTTCCGTGTAAGAGCATTTACACAGGATGATGCCCACATTCTTCTTGCTAAGGATCAAATCAGGGATGAGGTTGTAAGAATTACGCAGCTTCTTGACGAAATGTACGATGTATTCGGACTTCCTTACAAGATCGTTCTTTCGACAATGCCTGAAGACCATATCGGAACAAGAGAAGACTGGGAAAAGGCGGAAAACGCTCTTGCCGATGCCATTACCTCCATTGGTAAAACATATGAAGTTAACCCCGGCGACGGCGCATTCTATGGTCCGAAGCTCGATTTTCATGTGACAGACTCTCTGGGAAGAGTATGGCAGTGCGGTACCTGTCAGCTTGACTACCAGCTTCCGGGAAGGTTCAACCTTGAATACATTGATGCAAACTCCGAAAAGCAGGTTCCTGTAATGATCCACAGGGTTGTTTACGGATCACTTGAAAGATTTATCGGAATCATCACAGAGCACTTTGCGGGCGCATTCCCGACATGGCTTTCACCTGTTCAGGTCAAGATTCTGCCTGTTACGGACAGAGCATTCGATTATGCCGATAATATTAAGGACACGCTCCAGAACTATGGCTTCAGAGTTGAGGTGGATAAGAGAAATGAAAAAACCGGCAGAAAGATTCGCGATGCCCAGCTTGAAAAGGTTCCGTATATGCTTGTTGTAGGCGACAGAGATATTGAAAATGTTACTGTTTCCCCAAGACACAGAGCAGAAGGCGACCTTGGTGCCATGACATTAAATGCATTTATCGGTATCCTGAAAGAGGATGTTGATACGAAAGCAATCAAATAATTTCTGTATAGTATAATAAAAAATCAAAAAAAACTGATCCCTTGTCTTGACATTAGCCGGGCAAGGGATTATATTATACATAGTTGTTAGCACTCAAACTAAAGGAGTGCTAACAAATAAACTTTAAACTTCATTTTAAGGTGCACTTAATGGATTTAAATGAAAGAAAACTTAAAATTCTTCAGGCTATAGTTGCGGATTTTATATCCACGTCGGAGCCGGTAGGAAGCAGAACTCTGTCAAAAAGACTGGATATGGATTTAAGTCCTGCCACCATCAGGAATGAGATGAGCGATCTTGAGGAAATGGGATATCTTACACATCCGCATACCTCTGCAGGCAGAGTTCCTTCAGATAAAGCCTACAGGCTGTATGTAGACCGCCTTATGGAGAATTCCGACCTTCCTGCGGAGAACAAACAGCAGATCGAAAGCAAGCTTTCCGAGGATGCTGAGGAGCTTGACAGAACAGTGGAGCATGCAGCTCATCTTTTGTCGGAAATGACAAACCTGGTAAGCTTTGCAATTACTCCAAACCATGCGGAGAATAGAATAAATTATATCAATTTCCTGCCGGTGGACGAAAAAACAGTGGTCCTTATGATTGTTTGCGAGGAGGGTAAGGTCACAAATTCAGCCATCAAGCTCAGTACTCCTTATACAGAGGAGCAGCTTCAGCTTATGAGCAAGGTAATGACTCATAATTTCAAGGGCAAGACCATCAGCGCTGTTCTTGCTGCGAATATTGCAGATTTATTCGAAAGTGATATGAAGGCTCTTTCAGGCATGGGACAAAGCGTGGTTCCGTCCTTTATGAAGACCCTGGAAAAGATGCTCAACATTGATTTGTATATGGATGGTTATTCAAATATATTTGAGCTTCCGGAATACAGTGACGTAAGCAAGGCAAAGAGCTTTCTCAATACCGTTACGAACAAGAATGAATTTACCAACGTGCTTGTCAATCGTGAAAATGGTCTGATGATAACCATCGGAGATGAAAACTCCGACGATTTAAAGGACTGTGCTCTTATCACGGCAGATTATAAGGTAAACGGCAAAATGGTCGGCAGACTCGGTGTTATAGGTCCGAAACGTATGAAATACGATGAGGTAACATCTGTTATCAAATATATCACGGAAAACTTAAATCAGACCTTTGAAATCGAAGGTCCTCAAAAAGGAGAAGACGAATGAGCGAAGAAGAAAAGGTAGTTCAGGAATCCGAAGAGCAAACCCCTGAAGAAATTCGGGATGCTGAAGAAACCAAAGAAGAAAAAACAGAAAATCCGGAAGAGATTGAAGCACATGGCGAAGAAGAAAAGGCCGACGACTTAAATGATAAGTACTTAAGGCTGATGGCAGAATACCAAAACTTCAGGACCAGAACGGCAAAAGAGAAGACAGACATTTATGCACATGCAAACGAGGAATTCGCCTGCGGACTGCTTGATGTAATAGACAATTTTGAACGTGCAATGGATGCAAAGCCTGAAAATGACAAATTTGCGGAAGGCATGGAGCTGATATTGAAGCAGCTTATGGCAGTTCTCGAAAAGAACAACGTGAAGGAAATTGAGGCCATGGGGAAGCCTTTTGATCCGGGTTTCCACAATGCTGTTATGACAGAGGATGCAGAAGGCACAGTAAGCGGAACCGTGGTAAAGGTTCTTCAAAAGGGATATGTTTTAAATAGCAAGGTCATCAGACCTGCAATGGTAAGCGTTGCAAATTAAGCAAGCAAAGAGAACTCAGGAGGAAATAAAATGAGTAAAGTAATAGGTATAGATTTAGGTACAACAAACAGCTGCGTAGCAGTGCTTGAAGGCGGAGAGCCGGTTGTAATCGCAAACGCAGAAGGAAACAGAACTACTCCATCCGTTGTTGGTTTTACAAAGGGCGGAGAAAGACTTGTAGGCGAAACGGCAAAAAGACAGGCAATCACAAATCCTGAAAGAACAATTTCTTCAATCAAGAGACATATGGGCACGTCTTATACGGTTTCCATTGACGGAAAAGACTATACGCCGCAGGACATTTCCGCAATGATCCTTGCAAAGCTTAAGGCTGATGCAGAAAGCTATCTCGGACAGAAGGTCACAGAGGCTGTTATTACAGTCCCTGCATACTTTTCCGACAGCCAGAAGCAGGCCACGAAGGATGCAGGTAAAATTGCAGGTCTTGATGTTAAAAGAATTGTAAATGAACCAACAGCCGCTGCGCTTGCATACGGACTTGATAAAGATACGGCAGCTCAGAAGATTCTTGTATACGACCTTGGCGGCGGTACATTTGATGTATCCATCCTTCAGCTTGGCGACGGCGTATTTGAAGTGCTTTCAACAAACGGCGACACAAAGCTTGGCGGAGACGACTTTGATAATGTTCTTATGAACTTCATGGCAGATTCTTTTGCCCAGGAAAACGGCGTTGATTTAAGAAATGACAAGATGGCAATGCAGCGTCTTAAGGAGGCTGCAGAAAAGGCTAAGAAGGAGCTCTCGTCTGCAATGACAACAAATGTAAATCTGCCGTTTATTACCGTAAATCAGGCAGGTCCTCTTCATATGAATATGGATATTACAAGATCTAAGTTCGATCAGCTTACAAAGCATCTTGTTGACAGAACGATTGAACCGATGAAGAAGGCTATGCAGGATGCAGGCGTATCCAACGCTGACATTGCTAAGGTGATTTTAGTAGGCGGTTCCACAAGAATCCCTGCTGTTCAGGAAGCCGTAAAGAATGTTACCGGAAAAGAGCCGTTCAAGGGAATCAACCCCGACGAATGTGTTGCATCCGGTGCTGCTATTCAGGCAGGCGTTCTTACAGGTGAGGTTAACGACATACTTCTTCTTGATGTTACACCGCTTTCACTTTCAATTGAAACTTTGGGCGGAGTTGCAACAAGACTTATTGAAAGGAATACAACAATTCCGACAAAGAAGAGCCAGATTTTCTCAACTGCTGCCGATAATCAGACAGCAGTTGACATTCACGTAATGCAGGGTGAAAGACAGATGGCTGCCGATAATATTACGCTCGGAAGATTCCAGCTTACCGGTATTCCGGCAGCACCACGCGGAATTCCGCAGATCGAAGTCACATTTGATATCGATGCAAACGGAATTGTAAGCGTATCTGCAAAGGACCTCGGAACAGGAAAGAGTCAGAACATTACAATCACATCTTCATCCAAGCTTTCTGAAGACGAAATCAAACAGAAGGTCAAGGAGGCAGAGCAGTATGCAGAAGCAGATAAGGCAAAGAAGGAGGATATCGAAACCAGAAATCAGGCTGAAACCATGGTTTACGAAACGGAAAAGAACCTTAATGACCTTGCCGATAAGCTTTCTGATGAGGAAAAAAGCAAGATCACAAATGCAAAGGATGAACTTAAAAAGGCTCTGGAAGCAGGCACAACTGCAGAGGTCAAGGCTAAGCTTGAAGCTCTTACGAACGAATATCATATAATTTCAACAAAGCTTTACGAGCAGGCACAGCAGGCCCAACAGGCAGCAGGCGGTCAGGCAGGCTCTGGTATGGGTGGTGCAGGTTTTGGCGGAGCGAATCCATTCGCAGGTGCAGCAGGCGGAGCAAATCCATTCGCAGGTGCTCAGGGAGGAAATAAGGCTCCCGACGGCGCTGTTGATGCAGACTTTGAAGTAGTAGATGAGGATAAGAAGGAAAATTAAACATAAAGCAAATATCCAATCAGCAGGCGAGAGCCGTGGTCAAGTCTGCTGATTGGTAGTTGCCTTAAGAAAGCTGATTATTTATGGCAGATAAGCAAGATTACTATGAGGTCCTGGGCCTTTCCAAAGGCGCAAGTGACGATGAAATTAAATCAGCATTCCGTAAGATGGCCATGAAATATCACCCGGACAGAAATCCGGGTGATAAGGTCGCTGAGGAGAAGTTTAAAGAGGTCAACGAGGCATATTCCGTTCTTTCCGATGCGGATAAAAAAGCCAAGTATGACCGTTTTGGCTTTGCAGGTGTTGATCCCAATGCGGGGTTTGGCGGTGGAGGCCAGGGTTTTGGCGGATTCTCGGGTGGCTTTGGCGGATTTGAAGATATCTTCAATATGTTCGGAGGCGGCTTTGGCGGCGGACGGGCATATAATGGTCCAAGAGAGGGAAACGACATTCAAAAAAGGATGTCCGTTACTTTTAACGAGGCTGTTTTCGGATGCAAAAAAACAATTAAGCTTACCAAGAATTGTACCTGCGGAGATTGCAGGGGAACAGGTGCAAAGGCAGGTACTTCAAAGAGGACCTGCCCTGAATGCGGAGGAAGCGGCAGTGTGCGATTTGTTCAGAATACAATGTTTGGACAGATGCAGAGCCAAAGGACCTGCAGCCGCTGCAGCGGCGCAGGCGAGATTGCCGATACTCCGTGCCCGACATGCGGAGGCGACGGACAGGTAAGAAAGACCGTAAATATTGACGTTAAGATCCCTGCGGGTGTTGATACCAATTCTGTTATCACATTAAGAGGTCAGGGCGAGCCTGGATATAAGGGCGGTCCTGCCGGAAACTTATACATTGTATTGTCAGTCGGTCAGCATCCTGTATTTAAACGCCGTGGTGATGACCTTTGGATGTCGGTTCCGATTACATTTACACAGGCTGCACTTGGCGATGATATTACCATTCCGGGACTTGAAGGAAAGCTTTCCTGCAAGGTCCCTTCAGGTACTCAGCCGGGCACTGTTTTAAGAGTAAGGGGAAAGGGTGTGCCCAACGTTAATACCGGAAGACCGGGAGACATATATGTAGAGGTTAACCTTGAGGTTCCGACAAAACTTACGTCACAGCAAAAAGAAGCAATTAAAAACTTCGGCGAGATCAAACCCGCCGAAGGCTCATACGAAAAGAAAAAATCCTGGACTGAGAAAATAAAGGAGCTCTTTGAAGATTAAAGGTCAAGCCTTTGTCTTTTTACCAGATTCGCAAATACGCCGTCCTTTGAGATAAGCTCTTCGTAGGTTCCTGTTTCTGCAATTTTTCCGCCGGCAAGCAGAATGATCCTGTCGGCGTTTTTAATTGTTGAAAGTCTGTGGGCTACCACAATTCTTGTGCATTTAATCTCGTCCAATGCCTCAGAAACTTTTTTCTGGGTGACGTTATCAAGGGCAGACGTTGCTTCATCCAAAAGAAGATTTTTGGGTCTTGCAACAAGGGCTCTGGCAATAAGAAGCCTCTGCCTTTGTCCTCCTGATAATCCGCCGCTTCCTTCCGAAAGGTAGGTATTAAGACCCATAGGCATTTCTTCAAGATCCTTGGAAAATTGTGCACGATTTAATGCATCATAAACATCAGAATCCGAAAGGTGAGGGGCTGAAATCAAAACATTGTTTCTGATATCATCATGAAGTATTCTGCCATCCTGAAGGACCGTTCCGATGGATTTTCTAAGCGATTTAATGTTGAATTCTCTTATGCTTTTCCCGTCAAACATAATCTCGCCCTGATCCGGTTTTTCAAAACCAAGAAGGAGCTTTAAGAGGGTGGATTTACCGCATCCGCTTTCTCCGCAAACAGCCACGAATTCACCATTTTTGATTTTTAAATCGATTCCGTCAATAATAGGGTGAACCTTATCGTACGAGAAGTGTAAATTTTTAATTTCAATATCGCCCTTTAAATCAAGGTAATCACTTTCGTCGGGATTTGCTTCAGCTTCTGTTTCAACGATTGGTTTGAGCATTTGAATGATTGGGTCAAGATTTGCAATATTTTCCGCCGCTTTCAAAAGGCTGCCATATGATACGGATAAAAGGCCGTATGCTGCTGCAGCGCCAAAAAATGCCCCGGCACTTATTCCTTTTTCGTATGCCGTAAGATATAAAATCAATGTGCCGATAATATCAGCAAAGCATATAAATGTTTCTGCAAATTTTATTGCTGCAGGCGGGGCATATTCAAATCCGACGATTTTTGAATAAAGATGTCCCCATCTGGTATAAACTCTTCTTTCCGATCCGGCGAGTCTTATTTTTGGAATGCCGGAAATAATGGAAATGCTTTCTGCGGCTTCTTGTGTTTCATATTTTAATCGCTGATGAGCTGCAATGCGCTCTTTGTTTGTAAATACAAACAGGAAGCTTAGGGTAATAAGTACAAGGGCAATCCCCGCAAGGAAAAGATTTTGTCCGAAATATGCGATCTCAACTATGAATATCAAAGATAATACTCCGGTAAATACAGCTTCCAAAACGCCGCTGTAGCATGCAGCCGAAAGTACCCCTGCAAGGTCTATACGGCCTGCAATATCCCCGGCACTGTACTTATTGAAGAATTCATTTGGCAGTGCCAGCGCAAGCTTTACAAGGTACTCCTCAAAATCCGCACCCTTTTTGATTTCCAAATCGTCTGTAAAATACGTTTTTGCAGATGACAATGCCAGCTCCAAAACAGCAGCAGAAATCAGTAAGACCTCGAGCTTCATATGAAGCTGACCGTCAATCAATCTCATGGTCAGCAACGGGGTAATGGCAGATGCCAGAATAAGCAGAATGTTAAGAAATAAAAGCTTAAGCATTTCGCGCTTATTTGTGACCAGCTTCAGGTATTTAACAACATCCCTGAAGGGGACATGCTTAATATCTTCGGTGTGTCCGTGAACGGCATTCTCCACGGAGGCTCTTGCAGCGTCGAAGTTAACTCTGTCGGCTGCTTTTCTCGCTTTCATTTGTTTGTCATACCAACTCATAACTTCTCCTATTCGTTGCTTACAAGCTCATGATATAAATCACAGGATTCATATAGCTCTCTATGCGTACCTTCGGCAATTATCTGCCCATGATCTAATACGACGATTCTGTCGCAATTTCTTATTGCCGACAATCTGTGGGCAATAACTATTGATGTTAAGCCGCGTGCTTTGATGTTTTCGACTATTCTGTATTCTGTTTCGGCATCAAGAGCAGATGTAGCTTCATCAAAAATCACCATGGTAGGATCCTGGGCAAGAACCCGGGCAATTTCCAGACGTTGTCTTTGCCCACCTGAGAAATTACTGCCGTTTTCCCAAACTCTGGATTGATATCCGCCCGGACGAGCTATAATATCATCATGGATCTGTGCATCCTTTGCGGCCAGAATCATTTCAAAATCTTCTATGGAGCTATCCCACATTTTTATATTGTTTTCAATAGTGTCGTTAAACAGAATAATGTCCTGATCTACGACTGCCAGGGAAGACCTGAATACCAACGGATCGATGTCGTGCATCAGCTTTCCGCCGAAGCGTATTTCACCGCTTTGAGGAGCGTACAGACCTGATACGAGTTTTGATATTGTGGACTTTCCGCAGCCGCTTCCTCCTACAAATGCCACGCTTTCGCCCGGTTTTATCGTAAGATTGAAATCGGATACCACAGGCTCGGACAAAGGACTGTAGGCAAAGGTCACATCCTTTATTTCAAGGCTTCCTTCAAGCTTTGAATAGCTCTCCGATTGAATATTGAAATCGAATATTTTGTCTTTCGGATACCTTATGACATCGTCAACACGTTCCATCTGAGTTCTTGTTTCCTGAAGGATTTTATTGGACTCGATAAAACCGGTGATAGGCTTGGTAAAAGAATTAAGGAAGCTTGTAAATACCATAAGGATTCCGACTGTCATCTGCCCACGGCTTACAAGGAATATTCCCGCACTTAATGTGATAATGGTCGAGAGATTGTCTATGAAACCCGGGATTTGTCCCAATGTTGCTTCGATCCGGATCAAATGCTTCTGCTCGTCACCGAGAACCTTGCTCATTCCGTTCCATTTCTTTACAAACAGCTTTTCGGAACCGGTTGCTTTAATGGTGGCCGCCATTTCTATTCCGGAAACGGTAAATGCATACAGCTTTGCTTCGTGAATAGTGATAGCTCTTGATACATTTGCCATTTTATCCGCAACGATTTTGCAGATATATATGCTTATTCCCTGAAGAATAACCCCGATAACGGTAAGGATCACAGAATATCTGATCATCATGGTGAGGTAGAATACCATCATGACTCCGTCTACCAGAAGCGGTGTGATGCATCCCAAAAATGTTGCTGTAATCGCGGCATTTTCGTCGCGTCTTCTGTGGATATCTCCGGCAGAGCGCTGCGAGAAAAACTCCATGGGAAGCTTGATTACCCTCCACATAAAATCGCTGCTGCCTTTACTTGCAATTTCGGCTGAAACCTTATAGGAGATAATGCTTTCGAGAGTTAAGAACAAAAGCTGGAGTGCATTGAACAAAATGAAAAATATAATAAAATGTCCAAGCCCTGTCTGATTCGGAAGAACCTCATCCAGATATTCCTGCGCAAGCATGGATCCTGCGGCAGCTAAAACCGCAGAAGCAATATTGCATATGACGGTGAGGATAACTGCCTTTGGGTGTGCCTTGAGCCTTTTAAATGCGTATTCAACAATATTCTGACGTTTACCTTCTTTTTTGAAACCTTTTCCCGGCTTTAATGACAGGATGACATTGGAAAAGCTTTTTTGAAATTCCTCAAAAGAAAGAACAACGCTTCCGACGGCAGGGTCGTTGATATAGACCTTGTTTTTTCTGATTTCACGAACAACAAGAAAATGATTGTTTTCCCAATATGCTATGCACGGAAAAAAATCCCGGTTGTCTATGAGTTCTTCAGCCTCACAGCGAAAGCCCTGAGCATCCATTCCGTAGCTTCTTGCAGCTTTAATAAGGGAAGATGCCTTTGACCCGTCTCTTGAAACCCCGCAATCCTTCCGGAGCTGCTCCAGGCTGATCCACTTGCCGTAAAACCCGAGAATCATTCCCATACAGGCTGCACCGCATTCCAGTTCCTCTAATTGAATTATAATTGGTACTTTTTGCATAATACAATTTACCCTTGTTTACAAAAAATTAAGATATATTATACAAAAAATACTTGGCTTATGCATCATTTTAATGTATAATAAACAAAAAAAAATTTTAGCAATTTAATTTATGAAAGGATATGTGTGGTTATGGAATACTCAAAAAATGGATTAAAGCCGATGAACGATGAAGAGCTCGATGAAATTTCCGGCGGAAGAAGGGCCGGTGCAAACTTTTCAATGCCCGGACAGGCTACAAGCGCAAGAGGTAAGGCTGTAGGCGGAAGAGGCAAGGCTGTAGGCGGAAGAGGCAAGGCTGTAGGCGGAAGAGGCAAGGCTGTAGGTGCACTGGGCAAGGCTACAGGCGCAAGAGGCGAGGCTAACAAATAGCTTACTTCATCTTATATCAAAATATGAGTTTTGCAGGTCTTTTGGCCTGCAAATTTTTTAGAGAGGAATATGTTTTATTATCAGCGTTATGAAAAGAATTATTTCGATTATACTGACATTTGCGATGCTTTTTTCGTTTGTGTCCTGTTCTCAAAAGCCGGAATCGATAGATATAAAAAAACAAGGTATTTCGCACGAAGAGGGAAAGTATCCTGTAAAATTTAATTTTGAAGGTTTATATGCTTCAGAAAAGGAATGGAATGCCGATTACGACAAATTTTTCGAATTGGTGAAAGATTACGATTCTTATCATGGCACGCTTACTTCAGCGCAGGGCGTGTATAACTACCTGATGGAGGAATATTTTGGAGAGGCTGCACGAATCATTGATAAACTGGCATATTATGCTGATTCCGGAAACCTGATGTACAGCAGTAATCCGATGTACAGGCGCATGCTTCAAAAACTTGATATTGCGTACGACGAACTGAATGAAAGGACGGCATTCTTTTATGAAGAAATGCTGTCACTTCCTTTCAAAAAGAGAGTCGAGATGTTTAATGATCCGCTTCTGGAGCCGCTTAAATATGCATATTGCGATTTAATCGATCCTGAAGTCACATATGATACTTATTTTGCTTCGGAGGACGAAGAGGACGACTACAGCTATATGGGAAAGGGAAGGATGGAAGACCTTTACCTTATTCTTGCATATACGGATTTTGTCGGACCCGAATTTACGCTTCCGGACGGTGAAGCAGTTCAGCTTTCAAAAACATCTTACGAAGGTATTATTTCCGGTAATTACGACAGGCAAACCAAAAAGGATTGCTATGATACTTTCTGGAGTGCTGTGTCGGAGTACGCAAACAGCTTTGCTTATATTCTTGAAACATTTATTGAGGAGCAATATTCCTACGCACTGACGGATGGCTACGAAAGCTGCATGGACGAGGATTTGGATATCGCACAGCTTCCTGCGGACATTATTGACAGGGTAACGGATGTTGCAAAGGAATGGTTTCCGAAGCTTCATGATTACTATAAATTCTATTCGGACCATCTTGGTGAAGATAAACAATTCTATTTTTTTGATGAATTTTCTTATTTATCTCCATACAACCCGGGATTGCTTGAATATGATGATGCAGTTGATTTGATTGGAGATGCACTGAGCCCGCTTGGAGATGATTATCTTAAGCATTTTTTAAATATGATAAATTGCGGTTTCATTGATGTTTATCCCGACGAAGGAAAATCTGCAGGTGGTTTGTCAAACGGCGGCTATTATGACCAGATGCCTGTGATTGAGTTAAACTATAATGGTACTTCCAATGATGTTTCCATATTTGCTCATGAAATTGGTCATGCGGTTTATTATATGTACACTCAGGAAAATCAACCCTTTGTTTATTACGATGCGACTGTCTTTACACATGAAATCGCTTCTATAACAAACGAGCTGATCTATTTGAACTATCTTATTGATAATGCAAAAAGTGATGAGGAAAGGCTTTATTATATCGAAAGTGAATTGAAGGCTCTTGTTCCTTCCATTTGGCGGGAGCTGATGTATCAGGAATTCGAGAACTACTGCTACGAAACCGTCGAGGCGGGTGAAATGCTTACTGCGGACGGTATGACAGAAAGATTCAGGGAGCTTTGCATCGAATATTACGGGCCGGAGTTTTCAACAAGCCTGTCCGGAGAATATCTTTGGACATTGATTAACCATTTGTATTACTGCCATTATTTATTCAAATATGCAACCTCCGCATGCTATGCTTCGTATATTGCCGATGCAATCAGCAGCGGTGATGAGCAAATGAGAACAAAGTACATTGAATTTTTAAAGCTTGGAGCAAGCATGTCTCCGGCAGAGCTTCTGGCAACTTTGGGTATAGACATAGAATCAGACGACTGTTTTGAATATGCAATGAGTTATTTTGAGAAGCTGACAGATGAATTCTATAAATTGGCTGAAACTGTTCAGTAAATAATGATTCGTTTTCGCCGACTGACCTGAATATACAGTATATGCAGAAAACCCCGAAAGAAATCTTACAAAGCAGAAAAGTGATGCTTCCCAAGCCTTTTGCATACGAATGTATGAGAATGGTTTATCGTTTAGATGGGTTGTTTTGTAATGCAAGCTTCCATTTTCATTTTAATCAGGAAGAACTGAATGGAAAGCAAATTATTTTTCTGGCGGATCATGCATCAAGGATCTCTTATTCGTATAGCCTTGCAGGTTTTAAAGGTTTCAGATTTAACATACTTGTCAGTTATCAGAATCTTTTTCACAGACTCCTGTTTCAGTTGGAATGTGATTTGGGAATCATTCCGAAAAGGACCTTTGTGACCGATATTAAATCTGTAAGAGATATGCTCCGGGTACTGAAGCTTGGAGGAAACATTGCCGTTTTTCCGGAAGGGGTACAATCCTGCGCCGGAAGTGAAAGTGAAATAAATAAAGCAATCGCTTCGTTTCTGAAAAGAGCACAGCTTCCCGTAGTTTTGTGTAAGTCTTACGGTGCGTATCTGTCCTATCCGAGATATAACAGAAAAAGAAGGCTCGGTAAACAGGAGTATCATTATTATGTTCTGTTTACGCCTGAAGAACTGAAGAATCTTGATGCGGGCAGGGTTTATGATAAACTTGTTGAAAGTATTAAATATAATGATTTTGAATGGAACCGCAAGCATTTATATAAGTACAGAATGCGTAATCCGTTGGATCATCTTGCTGACGGAATAACAGGTGTATTGTACAGATGTCCATGCTGCCATAGGGAATTTGAATTATATACAAGCGGAAATCATATCCTTTGCCGCAATTGCGGGAATGATATTGTGCTGGACAATACGTACATGTTTCAAAAGTCATCTGAAAAAACCGTTCTTCCCTATGCCGATCTGGATGATTGGGTTGCGGATCAGAAAACAGCAGTTTTGTCTGAAGTAAGAAATCCGGAGTTCTACGAGGAATACGAATGCATTGTCCGGTCTGTGCACGATGACAAGCTTTCTTTCCGGCCGTTTTATGTTTGCGGGGAAGGCTGCGCAAGGATAGATAAGGAAGGTTTTCATTATACCGGAACTTATAAAGGGCGCGGCGTGGATCTTTTTATTGGTATCGAAGAGCTTCCGGCGGTATATTTCGACAGCGGTCATTCTAATGATTTATTCTATAAGGACGAATTTTACTGCTTTTACCCGAAAGAATTGCCTGACAGGGTATCTAAGTTTTCTTTTGAGATAGAAGCTCTTCATATGCTGGCAAAAGAAAAAGACAGCCTTTTATAAAACTGTCTGCTTTCGGTTGGCAAGTTAATTTTAAGTTTTCTTTTTTATCGTCACCGGATTGAAACCGAAGTAAATTGATTTTGCCAGTTTTTTATATTCCGTCAAATCAAATCCGTTTAAGCAAAAAATGCTGTATTCATGACCGAGTATCGTTCGGATATATCCGGTATCAATGTTGGATGTACTCTTAAGAAAAGACATAGTCTGCTCAGGCTTTTCCACATTGCCGACAACTGAACGCCCGTGTGCATATTCCTTTATCCATGTGAAGAACGCACTGCCATATCCGCATCTGCGGTATTCAGGCAGGACAACCAGATACATCAGATATGCCATTTTTGAATTTTCCGAAACAAAGCCTGTACCGATCTGCTTGTCTTTTTCATAAAGCCCGATCAAGTGTGAATTGGGATTCAACAATAATAATCGCATTACAAAGTCCGGCAAGGTCTGTATTTTAGGCAAATTGCTCCGGAGCATATCGATTCCTTGCCTGAAATCGTTGTCAGTTTGTTTTATAAAGCGGATGTCCATACTTTAATTATATCAGAAATCAGGCAAGCGGATTAAGTCGGATATACAAAAGCTGCATCTGATGTTTAGCAGCCTCAAATTGACAGCGAATATCATTTATGGTAAAACTAAGACAATGTTAGGTTACCATTCAGTAGTTAGCCAAGCACTATAATTGTATTTGTAAAGCAAATACTAACCCTTGGATGTGTGAAAAAGCCGGTAAACAGTAATGTGTAAGCCTTCTATGATAGAATCGTAGTTGATGTACCATAGGAGGTTTTGTTATGATATAGGTACATGTTTTTAAGGGGGATGATAAAAGATGAAAAACTTTAAACTTAAAGGTCTAATAGGTGTTACCTTAGTATTAGCTGTGGTATTTGTAATGACTGCATGCGGCAGCGGAGAACCTGCTGTTTATGATGCTCCGAGCGGGGCTCCTTATGAAGGGTTATGCATAATTGACCGCATGAATTCGAGCAGTACTTATGAGCATAAAAATGGAGAGGATCACTTTTCCGCTACTATGAAGTGGAGAACAGAAAATGAGAATATTGATTTCGCTCAGTATTCTGATGAATTTTTCCTCGAATGGGCTCCGGAAGAAACCAGATTATTTGTACTTTGCGAGCCGATCAATGATATGTCGGCTTTAAGAAACAATCTTCACAATATTAAGCCCGGTGAAGACAACACAACAGAATGTGACATAAGTGCATATTTTGACGGGCTTGCAGCGGGCTGCTACAGAGTTGTTAAAGTTTTTGATGTTAATTACAAAGACAAAGCAACAGAAAAGATGGTTGCATCCTTTGAATTTGAGATCAATTAATCGAACAAATAAGTTTTGGTGGCTACTATGGAAAATACTGATGCTTCGGGTTTTGTACTGCTTTCTGACGTAATTCCCGATGCCATACTGGATATACGGTATTACACTACCTTCAATTTTACAGGAGAGAGGGTTGACGGATACGAGGAACCTGCTGCACTGCTTACAAAAGAGGCGGCAGAGGCCTTAAAGATTGCAAATGAAAAGGCTATAGCTCTTGGCTACAGGCTCAAGATATTTGATTGCTACAGACCACAAATGGCAGTCGATCATTTTATCAGATGGGCGGAAAAACACAAAGATATTGCAATGAAGAACTACTTTTACCCGGAAGTAGACAAAAGCAATCTCTTTAATCTGGGTTTTGTTGCTTCTAAGTCCGGTCATTCGAGAGGTTCTACCGTTGATTTGACTCTGTTTGACATGACAACTCAAAAGGATATCGATGTCGGCGGCAGTTTTGACTATTTCGGAAAGCTTTCCCGGGCAGAGAATACTGAGGAAATTACAGATGCTCAGGTTGAAAACAGAAAGCTTTTAAGAAAAATAATGCTTGAAAGCGGTTTTAAGCCCCTTGCCGAGGAGTGGTGGCATTTTACTTTGGTTAATGAGCCCTATCCTGACACATATTTTACATTCCCGGTGAATTCAAATCAGGTCAAGAAAAAAGAAGACCTGGCGGATCGTTTAGAAAAGGATATGGAGTTTCGGCTGAGGTTCTATGACATAATAAACGAATCAAACACAAAGACAAGACAGCTTATAGAAGCTGCTGTAAGCAAGGCGTTTTTGCAGGCAAATTGTGATATTCACATTTTTGCTGAAAAGGAAAATGTTAGTTTAAACGAAGCCGACATCGAAAAGTCTATTTCAAAACTTACTGATGCAATAAACAATGCAGTAATGGAAATACTTAAGGAGTAAACAGCCATTTTAAACTAAAAACACTTTTGAAACGGTTAAGGTGTATAATTAACAACAAAGAAGTATATAACCCGTGCCGATGTCCCCTGCCTCTTCAGGCAGGGATACCACTCAGCACTCAGGAAGGGGTATATCCCCTTCCTGAGCTCTGAGGAGCCGAAACGGCTCATCGGCACGGGTTGAAATCAGTCGCCTCGGACCAAATGCAAATAAATTTGCTTTGGGTCCTCGGCTCCGATTATAATCAGAAATTTTTAAATGAGGTTTAAAAATGAAAAGAATTACCGGTCTTATCTTGGCAATTATTATGGCAATGTCTCTTTGGGTTCCGGCTTTTGCGGTTGAAAGGGATCCGAAAACAGATGAGCTGTACGAAACGTTTACATTTAATTTCGATTTAAGAGGTTATAGAGTTTCAACTGTTGAAACGGAGAATTTTCTACTTGAGGCATGTGTTCCTTCATACACAGCCGTTTACGGAGGAAACGAA